>NZ_JBEZCG010000015.1:0-83889 GCF_040647455.1 Streptomyces sp. NPDC041068 | reverse complement strand
GCGGAACCGGCCCACGAAACCAACGACTCCGAAACCTCGCCGACCAGGCTCGAACACCGGGCCACCGCCACCGTCAAGCACGCGCCGGGCGGTTGACCCGGCCGGCGGCGACCAGGGCGGCGACGGCTTCCCTGGGGCTGCCGCCGGTCACCACCGACTCGCCGACCAGGACGGCGTCCGCGCCGTGAGCCGCGTACTCCACCACGTCCCTGGGCCCCCGGACGCCGGACTCGGCGATGCGCACCACGTCGTCCCCGAGCACCGGGGCGACACGGGCGAAGGTGGTGCGGTCCACCTCCAGGGTGCGCAGATCGCGGGCGTTGACCCCGACGAGGCGGGCGCCTGCCTCCAGCGCCCGCTCGGCCTCGTGCTCGTCGTGCGTCTCCACCAGCGGGGTCAGACCGATCTCCACCGCCTGGGCGAGCAGATCGGCCAGCAGCGCCCGGTCGAGCGCCGCCACGATCAGGAGCGCCAGGCTCGCGCCGTGCGCCCGCGCCTCCCAGAGCTGATAGGGGTCGGTGATGAAGTCCTTGCGCAGGAGGGGAACCTCGACGTTCGTCCCCACCGCGTCCAGGTCGTCGAGCGAGCCGCCGAACCTGCGGCGCTCGGTGAGAACGCTGATCGCGGCGGCGCCGCCCGCCTGGTAGTCGGCGGCCAGCGCCGCGGGGTCGGCGATGTCGGCCAGGGCCCCCTTGGACGGGCTTGCCCGCTTCACCTCGGCGATGACCCGTACGCCCGCCGTGCCGCGCAGGAGCTCCACGCAGTCGGGGGCCGGTCCCAGGGCGGCCGCGCGGTCGGCCAGTTCGGCCTGGGGGACGAGGCGCCTGCGGTCCGTCATGTCGGCGCGGGCTCCCTCGACGAGTCCGTCGAGTGCGTTCATGGCTGTGTCCTTCCCCGTACGGGGCGCCGGACGGATGCGAGCCGATCCGCGACCGGCAGGTGGCGCCACCGAAGAAGAACACTAGGAACGCGGCAATGCGGTAACCACCTTCTTAAGCATTGAATGAAACTCGCAGGTGGGAATGCGGGTGGGAATGCGGTGGGCATCGAGAATTACGCTTCGCTGTCCGCATATTGAAACGCGGGCGGAAATCGAGGTGTCAGCGGAATGTCAGCGGCCGAAAGGAAACCGCGCCCCTTGCCGTTGGGGGACGGCAAGGGGCGCGGTGCGAGGTGGTGTTCGGCTCAGCTCCGGTCCTGGTCCTGTGTCGTCCGAAGCGCCGCCACCACGTCCTCGGAGACCTCGACGACGCTCGGCCTGCCGAGCAGCAGCTCCCGGTCCAGCGGGACGCCGCACCAGCGCTCCAGCTCGCCCGCGAGCCATGCGCTGGTCGCGGAGTCGATGCCGAAGGCGCTGAGCGGCACGTCGGGGTCGATGGCGTCCGGCGCCAACTCCAGCATGTCCGCGAGCACGTGGACGAGGTGGTCGGCGACCTCCTGCTCGGTGATGTCCTGCACGGCTGTCGGTCGGCCACTCATCTCCGTGTCTCCTTCTTCGGCTTCCAGGGCGACTTCAACGGCTCGACCACCGGGCGAGCAGCCGCAGCTCTCCCGCCGCGACCTGCTCGGCGCAGGCCCTGCGGCGGATCTTGCCGCTGGTGGTGCGGGGCACCTTGTTCCTGGCCACGGCATGGACGCTCACCGGGGCGGGCAGCGCCTTGGCTGCCGCGATCCCCGCCGCGCGCACGGCCTCGGCGAGGACCTCCGGGTCGCGCTCGGCCGTCTCGACGACCACGGCGACTCCGTCGCGCTCGTCCGCGAACGGCCAGGCGGCGGCGCGCTGGTGGGCGAAGGCGGGGTGGGCGGCGCAGGCCACCGCCTCCAGGTCCTGCGGGAAGTAGTTCTCGCCGCCGATGATCAGCAGGTCCTTGAGCCGCCCGGTGACGAAGAGTTCGCCGCCGTCGAGGAAGCCCAGGTCCCCGGTGCGTACGTGGCTTCCTGCCGTGCCCGGCAGGCCGCCCTCGGTACGTACGTCGAAGACCGCGGCGGTCTCCGTGTCGTTGGCCCAGTAGCCGCCGCAGTTGCCCGGCGCGTCCACCCAGATCTCGCCGACCACCCGTTCCGCCAGCGGATGGCGGGTGTGCGGGTCGACGACGCGCACCCGGGTCCCGGGGATCGCGGTGCCGCAGCCGACCAGCTCGACGGTGTCGGCGGACGGCAGGGCGGGGGCGGCCTTGCCCTCCGCGAGGGCGAGCCGGTCGTAGTGGCGCACCGGCGTGAGGAGCAGCGGTCGTCCCAGGGTGACGCTGAGCGTGCACTCGGCGAGGCCGTACCCCGGGGAGAACGCCTCCTCGCGAAAACCCGCGGGCCGGAAGGCCTCGGCGAAGCGACGCAGGGTCGAGGCCCGCACAGGCTCCGCTCCGTTGGCGGCGACGCGCCAGGCGGACAGGTCGATGCGGGCGCGCTCGGCCTCCGGGATCCGCTGGACGCACAGGTCGTACGCGAAGTCCGGCGCGGCGGCGAATACGTCGCCCTCCACGGCGATGGCGCGCAGCCAGACGCGGGGGTCGCGTACGAAGGTGGCGGGCTCCATCGAGACGGCGGACGCCCCCGACACCAGGGGCAGCACCACTCCGGTGCACAGGCCCATGTCGTGGAAGAACGGCAGCCAGCTGACCACGGTGGTCCCGGGGCCGACATCGCAACGGTCGCGCAGCGCACGCTGGTTGGCGACCAGGTTGCCGTGGCCGACGATCACGCCGCGGGGGTCGCCCGTCGAGCCGGAGGTGTACTGGAGCAGGGCGGTGGCCGTGGGGTCACAGGCCCGGGAGGCCGGGGGCACGGCTTCGGCGCCCGCGGGCTGCCGTACGGGGATCCAGGCCAGCGCGGGCCCGTACCCGGCGGCGGACACCTGCTCCGCGGCGGACCCGTACCCCGCGGCGGACTCCTGCCCTGCGGCGGACTCCTGCCCCGCGGTGGACTCGCGCGCGTCCTCGGCGTCGGCCTGCCGCGCGTCCTCGGCGTCCTCGGCGGTGGAGACCAGGGCGGCCACGGGAGCGCAGTCGCGGCGGATCGACATGAGGCGGTCGGAGCGGACGGTCGAGCGGTTCCGCGCGCCGGTGCGCAGCGCCGGAACCGGCACCGCGGTCATCCCCGCGTACAGACAGGCGAGGAAGCCGACGTGGAAGTCGAGGCCCGGCAGGGCGGGGACGATGACGCGCTCGCCGGGTGCGCCGACGGCCCGCAGCAGGGCGGCCACGGCGCGGACACGCTCCAACAGGGCGGCGGCGGTGAGCTGTTCGGTCCGTTCGCCACCCGCGCCGAGCGCGGTGAAGAGCGGCTGGTCGGCGGCCGTCCCGCGGGCGCGGGCCAGGAGTGCGTCGACGACGGTCTCGGCCGGGGGCTGTGCGGTCGGACGGGACGGACGGGTCGGACGGTCCACGGCTTCAGCCTCCTCAGGCGACGTGGTGCGGGGCGGCTCGGTGCGGAGCCGGACGACGCGGGGCGGGACGAGGCGGGGCGGCTCGGTGCGGAGCGGCTTCGTGGTCGAGCCACTGGGTGAAGGCCGGCAGGTCCGGCAGGATCACCGTCGAGCAGGCGAGTACGGCGAGGTTCTGCCGCATGGCGGTGATCGAGACGACGGTGCGGCCCGCCCGGTAGGCGGAGAGCATCTCGGCGGCCGTGCCCATGCTGGGTTCGTGTCCCGGCAGCCAGGCCACGCATATGTCGCTGCGGGCGGCGAGCAGGGTGAGCCGGTGGAACATGTCGGTGAGGTCGACGAGTTCGGGGGCGAGTTCGCTGCGGTGGACCGAGCGCACCGCGGTCAGTCCCGCGTGGGCGGCGCGGATGTCGGCGGGGTGGGCCGCCTCCCACTCGGCCATCAGCAGCCCCGGGTCGTGGATGACGGCCCCGGGCCGCCGAGCGCGGATGGCCGAGGTCAGGGCGGCGCGGTAGGACTGGTCGACGAGGTTGGAGCCGGTCCTTGCGCCCTGCATGGTGCCGGCGAGGAAGAAGGTGGTCACTCGTCCTCCAAGGAGTAGGCCGCGAGCTCCAGGTCCGCCGGGGACGCCATGTGGTGCAGTGCCGCGGCCTTGAGCAGGACTCCCTCGACGTCCTGGGGCGGTACGCCGACCGCGTCGGCCACCATTTCGCGGTTGCGGTCGAACCCACGGGAGCCCTGCCGGGACACGGCACCCTGGTTGTCCTTGCTGATCATGGAGCGGGTGTCCAGCCTCAACTTCCGCCCCGCCAGCGGCAGGACGAGCTCCGCCAGCTGTTGGGTGCCGGGATGGACCACCCGTACCGACACGCTGTGCTGCTCGGGGTGGAGCAGCTGCGGGCGGACGGTGTGAGGTGGGGGCGGGGTCTGCGCGAGGACCTGCTCCGGGCGCATCACGAACGAGCGCGAGACGATGTTGTGGCCCCGGCGGGGGCTGAAGCGCACGTAACTCAGGCTCACCGAGTCGTCGTCGAGCCGCCAGCGCACCCGCACCTTGCTCGGCACGGGCGTGCCGTCCGCGCGTGACCTGAGCGGATAGGCGTCGGCCGTCAGCGAGACCGCGCCGTCCACGGCGTCGGCCCGCTCCAGGCGCAGCGGAAGCCGGTGGAGGAGGTAGGGGTCCAGGACGGTGATGCCGTCGGTGTCGCGGTAGAGGGCCGCCACGTGCCGGCCGTCGATCCGGAACTCGGCCTCCACGCCGGAGTGTTCGGCGACGAGCCGCCCCGCCTCGAAGGACTGCCAGGCACAGGAGGCGCCGTAGGAGGTGGGCAGCGGGCCGTCGCCGAAGTACTCGTGCAGCTGGGACGCGCTGTTGTACGGGTAGGAGGTGAGGAGGTCGGCGAGTACGGAACGCTGCACCGCGCGCAGCGACGCGCTGTCCCGGACGCCACCCCTGGCTCCGGCTCCAGCTCCGGCTCCGGCTCCGGCTCCGGCTCCGGCTCCGGCACGGAACCCGACTCCGGCCCCAACTCCGGCCCCGACCCCGGCAGTCGTCGCCGACCGGGCCGAACCGGCCACTCCCGTCGATCTGTCGGTGCTGATCACCTTCATGCGCGACCTCCCCCTTCAGCCGTCGGATCGCGGCAGCGATCGGTCGCGGTCCAGCGACCCCGCAACGAGCGTTCCAGCGCCTGCTGACAGGGGCCTGACGCTCGCCGCCGGGGTGGTCACCGGGTGGTCACCGGGTGGTCAGGACGGCTCGGCGGTGAGGGTGACGGGCAGGCCGCTGTAGCCGTGCACGAAGTTGGAGAACAGCCGCTGCGGAGGACCGTCCAGGCGGATTTCGGCCACCCGCTCCCGCAACGCCTCGACCATGGCGTTCACATGCACCCGGCCCAGGAAGGCGCCGAGGCAGAAGTGCGGGCCGTGCCCGAACGCCACGTGCTTGTTGGGGGTGCGGGCGATGTCGAAGGCGTACGGATCGGCGAAGACGTCCTCGTCGAAGTTGGCGGAGCTGTTCCACAG
The DNA here is from genome assembly GCF_040647455.1 of Streptomyces sp. NPDC041068. Classification (NCBI taxonomy): domain Bacteria; kingdom Bacillati; phylum Actinomycetota; class Actinomycetes; order Kitasatosporales; family Streptomycetaceae; genus Streptomyces; species Streptomyces sp. NPDC041068. The sequence goes on along the minus strand of NZ_JBEZCG010000015.1, from coordinate 78,485 downwards.
GGTGACCACGTCGCCGGCCTTGATCACCTGGTCGCGCACCGGGACGTCCTCCACGGCGCGGCGGCCGAAGTGCATGGCGGGGGTGGTCCAGCGCATCACCTCTTCGGTCGCGCTGTCGGCCCCCACCTCGCCGGACTTCAGCTTCCGCCACTGCTCGGGGTTCTCGCTGAAGGCGATGAGGCCGCCGATGGAGGACATCCGGCTGGACTCGTCGCCGCCGAGGATGAGGCTGTAGCAGTTGAAGACGACCTCGTCCTCGGCCAGCGGGGCGCCGCCCACCGTGGCCGTGGCCAGGGTGCTGATGACGTCATCGCCCGGGTTCCTGCGCCGCTCGGCGGCCAGCTCGGAGAAGTACAGCAGGATCTCGTTGCGGGCCATCACCTCGTCCAGCGCGCTGTCCTCGGAGCTGTGCCGGGACAGGGTCTGGGTGTTCCACTCGACCAGGCGCTCGCGGTCGGCGGCGGGGATGTCCATCAGGTCGCCGATCGTGTTGATCGGGATGTGGTCGGCGACGTCGGTGACGAAGTCCAACGACCCGTGCTCCAGGGCCTGTTCGACCAGTTCGCGGGTGCGGCGGTGCACGCCGTCCACCACCGGCTGGAGCACCCGGGGCGAGAAGGACTTGAGCATGAGGTTGCGGATCTCGCGGTGCCGGGCCCCGTCGGTGACGGCCAGCATCTTGCGCGACGCGGAGTCCTCGCCCTGCAGGAGGGTCGCGAGGACGTTGCCGCGCTCGGAGGTGAACCGCTTGTTGTCGCGGTAGATGTCGACGACGTCGGCGTACTTGGAGACCGCCCAGAAGCCCGGCATCGTGGCGCCGTCGACCGACTGCCAGTGGACGGGGCTCTGTTCGCGGAAGGCGCGCCACATGGCGTGCGGGTCGACGTCGAGGAAGGTCTGCGGATCGGTGAGGTCGAGCCGGGCCGGGTCGATGTCGGCGGCGGGCTGCGCCTGCGTGGTCGGTGTCTGCGTGGTCGGTGTCTGCGCGGTCGATGTCTGTGCGGTCGGTGCTGTCTGCGTAGTCATGGGTTCTCTCTCCACCAGGCTTCGGGGTCAGGAGCCCGCGGTGCGGTAGCGGCGCAGGCTGACGGTGAAGCAGAGCGTGAACAGCACGCTCAGCGTCACCGCGATCACCACTCCGGGGTGCTCGGAGGGGAAGCTGCCGCTGGACGCGGCCGGGTTCCCCCACAGGTCGCGGCAGGACGAGATGACGGCGGTGATCGGGTTCCACTCCGCGATCGGGCGGACCAGGGCCGGCATGGAGGACGGGGCGAGGAAGGCGCTGGAGACGAAGGGCAGCACGATCACGATGAACGGCGTGACCACGCTGATCGTCTCCACGTCGCGCAGCGTCATCGCGAAGAGCACGCCGAGCCAGAGCATCACGTACACCAGGAGCACGATCAGCCCGAACCCGGCGAGCACGGGAAGCACCCCGGTGTGCGGCCGCCAGCCGAGCAGCAGCCCGGCCCCGGTGACCACGACGAGGCCGAGCAGGCCCACGAGGAGGTCGGCGAAGGTGTGCGCGAAGAGCACCGCGGACCGGCTGATGGGCATCGATCTGAACCGGTCGACCAGGCCGCCCTGGAGGTCCATCGCCACCGACACGGCGGTCGGCCCCACGCAGGCGAGCGCGACCTGGACCGCGCCGCCCGCGAAGACGTACTCCGCGTAGTTCCCGCCCGCGGGAAGGGTGATGGCGTCACGGAAGAGGTAGCCGACCATGACCATCGACACCAGCGGGCTCATCGCCACGCCGAGCACCCGGCCCGGGGCCCTGCGCAGGTGCAGCAGGCGCCGCCCGGTGACCGCGACCATCTCGGTGAACATCGAGCGCAGACCGCCGGGGCCGCTCGGCAGCCCCTTGTCGAGGGCCGCTGGGTTGGCTGTCGTCATCGCCCGTCACGTCCGTTCCGCTCCTGGTGCAGACGGTCCAGCTCGGCGGCGATGGCCGGGCCGACCTCCGCGAGGGCCTCGGGGTTGAGCAGGTCGTCGTGGTTGCAGTCGATCCGGTGGATGTCGAGGGTGCCGCTGAAGTACGGCTTCCAGCGCTGCTCCAAATCCGGCGTCGGCTCGCCCGAGTCGGTGCGCCCGGCGAGGAAGAGCTGCATGGTCCCGTCGTAGTCCCGTGGTGTCCAACGCGCGTGCAGGACCGGGTGGTTGGACATCAGGCCCACCATGCGGGCCATGCGCTCCTCCCCCATCTGCGCCATCGGGCTGTCGTCGCGCCGCAGGGCGTCGATGATGTCCCCGACGGTCAGCGGCCGGTCGCCGAACTCCGCGGGGTCGTGCCCGATGCCCTCCAACAGCCAGCCCAGCTTGGCCTGTTCGTCCTGATTCTCCAGGTCCTCGGGCCTCTCGTCGGTCCGCGGGTAGGAGTCGAGGTTGACGACGAGGCCGACCTCGTCGCCCGCCTCACGCAGCTGTACGGCGATCTCGTAGGCAAGGAGTCCGCCGAGGGACCAGCCGAGCAGGTGGTAGGGGCCTTCGGGCCGCACCTCCTTGATCATCCCGATGTACTCGGCCGCGGTCTCCTCGATGCTCGTGGGCAGCTCCGCGCCGTCCACGACGTACGGCGCCTGAATGCCGTAGACGGGGTGCTCGGCGCCGAAGTACCGGGTGAGCGGCATGTACGACAGGGCGAACCCGACGCCGCTGTGCAGGCAGAACACCGGAGGGCGGCTGCCCGTCGGCTTCATGCACAGCACGGTGCCGAACGGGTCGGCGTAGTCCAGGCCCTCGGCCTCGTCGATCGCGTCGGCCATGATCTGCGTGGACCGGCGGGCGGCCGGGGCGGACGCGGGCCTCTCCGCGGCGCCGACCTCCTGCCCCTCGCCCAGGACCGCCGCCACCAGCGCACGCACCGTCTGGTGCGCGAAGACGTCGGCGCTGGTGATCTCCAGGCCCGCCTTCCGCGCAAGGGCCACCAGGCGCAGCGACTTCATGCTGTTCAGCGACGTCTCGAAGAAGTTCTCCTCGACGCCGAAGTCGTCGACCCCGAGGACGCCCGCGACGATCGCGCACAGCGTCGCCTCGGCCGGGCTCAGCCCGCCGGCCCCCTCGGCTGCGCCCGCCGCCTCCTCGGCCGCGGACTCCTCGGTCACCGGCGCCGCGTCGGGCGCGAGCAGGTGACCCGCCGCGTCCCACTTGGCCTGCTCGCCGGTCCGGTACAGGCGCGATCCGGGCGGGCCGTACGGGTTCGCCACGAACCGCTCGGCGGTCGGGCCCGGCAGGCCCGCGTAGCCACGGCCGAGGCCGTCGCCACCGAGGTACAACTCGCCCACCGCGCCCGGCGGAAGCGGCGCGAGCCACTCGTCCAGGACGTAGACCTGGGTGTTCCACACCGCCTTGCCGTGTACGTACGTCCAAGGCGTCGCCCAGTCCTGCGGCAGGGGCTCGGCGCCGCGCACCCCGGCTCCGGAGAGCAGCGGCACGAAGAGTCCTCCGCCGAGGGCCTCGGCGCCCTCGCCCGACTCCAGCGCCCAGGCCAACAGGTTCGCGGCCGCGCGGTGTTCGACGACCGTGCCGCGGGGGCGGCCCGCCGCGTCGTCGGCGCGGATCACGTACGCGGCGTGTCCGGGCCGCAGCGGCGCCGTGCGGTCCGCGTCGGTGACCGGCTCGGCGGAGCCGCCGCGCACCTCGGGGCCGTCGAGGACGACCGCGGTGACGCCGGTGCTCCGCAGCCTGCTCGCCAGGCCCGCGGTGGTCAGGACGCACAGCGGGGCGGTGTCGGCGAGGAGCGCCTTGATCCGCGCGACCGGCTCGTCGGCGGCGACGGGAACGTACGCGGCACCGGACTTGAGCACCGCGAGCGCCGCGACGGTGTGGTCCGCCGCGCGCGGCACCGCGAGGGCGACGATCCGGTCGGGTCCCGCGCCGGTGGCGATGAGGTGGCGCGCCAACTGGTTGGAGCGGGCGTCCAGTTGGGCGTACGTGAGGCCCTTGGCGCCGGTTCCGACGGCGATCTCGTCCGGCACGGATGCCGCCCGCGCCGCGAACAGCTCGGGCAGGGTCGTCGCCGGCAGCTCGTGCGCGGTGTCGTTCCAGCCCGAGAGCACCCGCTCGCGCTCGTCTCCGGTGAGCAGCTCCAGGCCGCTCAGGCGGAGGTCGGGATCGGCGGCCACCGAGCGCAGCACGGCCCGGAACTGCTCCGTCATGCGCTCGGCGGTGGCCCGCGTGAACAGGTCGGTGCTGAAGGTGAGCAGGCCGCGGATGCCGCCACCGCCGGGCCACGGCAGGAGCTCCAGCATCAGGTCCATCTTGGCCCGGTCGGACGCGGCGTACTCGGGCACGACGGTCAGTCCGGGCAGGTCGAGCGGCATGTTGCCCTGGTTCTGGACGCTCAGCATCACCTGGAACAGCGGGTGCCTGCCCCGGTGGCGGGCCGGCTTCAGCGCGCCGACGACCTGGTCGAACGGGACGTCCTGGTGCGAGTACGCCGCCAGGTTGGTCTCCCGTATCCGGTCGAGCAGTTCGCGGAAGGTCGGGTCGCCGCTGGTGTCGCCGCGCAGCGTCAGAGAGTTGATGAACATGCCGACCAGGTCGTTGAGCGCCTCGTCGGTGCGCCCGGCGATCGGGGAGCCCACCGGGATGTCGGTGCCCGCACCAAGGCGGGTGAGCAGGGCGGAGAGCGCCGCCTGGAAGACGATGAACTCGGTGGTCCCGGTCTGCCTGGCCAGGTCGAGCAGGGCGCCGTGGAGCCCGGACTCCAGCTCGAACATCACCATCTCGCCGTCGGACGTGCTCGCCTCGGGGCGCGGGAAGTCGGCGGGAAGGCGCAGCTCCTCCGGCAGGCCCGCCAGCGCGTCCTGCCAGAACGAAAGCTGCTGGGATGCCACGCTGTCCGGATCGTCGGCCGAGCCGAGCAGCTCGCGCTGCCATGCGGCGAAGTCCGCGTACTGCACGGGGAGTTGGGCGCGCTGCGGCACCCGCCCGTCACAGCGGGCCCGGTAGGAGGCGGCCAGGTCGGTCAGGAGCGGGGCGATGGACCAGCCGTCGAAGGCGATGTGGTGGAAGACCAGCATCAGCACCCACTCGTCCACACCGAGCGCGAACAGCCGTACCCTCAGCGGGGGTTCGCTGCGCAGGTCGAAGCCGAGGTCGGCCTCGGCGGCCAGGGTCTCCGCCAGCTTCGCCTCGGAGACCGTGCGGGTGCGCAGGACCGGGGCGCCCGTGGCGGCGTCGAGGACCCGCAGCGACGGCACGCCGTCGTTGTCCGGGATGACCGTCCGCAGCACCTCGTGGCGCTCGGCCAGGTCGTTCAACGCCCCTTGCAGAGCAGCCTCGTTGAGGTGCCCGGAGAGCCGGAAGGCCATCGGCGTGTTGTACGTGCCGTCGATCTTCTCGCTCCGGTTGATGAACCACTGCTGCTCCTGCGCGAAGGACAGCGGCAGCTCCGTGCCCTTGGGCGCCGGGACCAGCGGCGGCCGTGCCTGGTCCGCCGACTCGACATGACCGGCCAGGGCGACCACCGTCCGCGCCTCGAAAAGCGCGCGGATGGGCAGTTCGACGGCGAGCACGCCGCGCACCCGGCTGACAAGGCGGGTCGCGAGCAGCGAGTGGCCCCCGATCTCGAAGAAGTCGTCGTCGATGGAGACCTGGGCCACCCCGAGGACATCGGCGAACAGGCCGCAGAGGATCTCCTCGACCGGGGTGCGCGGCGCGCGTCCCTTGAGGCCGTCGCCGAGGTCCGGCGCGGGCAGTGCCTTGCGGTCGAGCTTGCCCTGCGCGGTGAGCGGCAGGGCGTCCAGGCCGACCACGGCGGACGGCACCATGTACTCGGGCAGGGACAGGGCGAGCCGGTCGCGCAGACCTTCGGCGACACCGGGCACACCGGTCACGACGTACGCCACCAGGCGGCGGTCGCCGTCGTCGCTCTCGGAGACGATCACGGCGGCCTGCTCGACGCCCTGTTCGGCCAGGAGCGCGGCGGAGATCTCACCGAGCTCGATGCGGAAGCCGCGCAGCTGCACCTGGTCGTCGGCGCGGCCCACGTAGTCGAGCTGGCCGTCCGGCAGCCACCGCACCAGGTCTCCGGTGCGGTACATCCGGGCGCCGTCGGGGCCGAAGGGGTCGGCCACGAAGCGCTGGGCGGTCAGTTCGGGGCGGCCGAGGTAGCCGCGGGCGAGGCCCCCGCTGACGTACAGCTCGCCGACGACGCCGCGCGGCGCGAGCCGCAGGTGGTGGTCGAGGACGTACACCCGGTGGGCGTTGGTGGGCCGGCCGATGGGCGGGCGGGCCGTACCCGTCAGCGGGCCGCCGACGGTGGAGCTGACCACGGCCTCGGTCGGGCCGTAGCCGTTGTAGAGCCTGACCGCGTCGGACCAGCGCTCGACGACGTGGGCGGGGACGGCCTCGCCCGCCACCGCCAGGCGCAGGTCGGCGGGGAGCGCGCTGCCCTCGGGCAGACCGCCGACCACGACGGGCGGCAGTCCGGCGAGGTTCACGCGGGCGTTGTTGATCAGGTCGACCAGCGGCTGCCCCGGGGCCCGGCACTCCTCGTCGGCGATGACCAGCGTGCCTCCGTTGAGCAGCGCGAGCATCATCTCCCAGACGGAGGCGTCGAAGCTGATGGAGGCGAACTGCAGGACGCGGGTCTCCTCGTCGAGGCCGAAGCGCTCGACGAGGCTGTCGACCATCGAGAGCAGCCCGGTGTGGGCCACCACGACGCCCTTGGGGCGGCCCGTGGAACCGGAGGTGTAGATCATGTACGCCGCGTTCTCCGGCCGCAGCGGTGCGGTCCGCTCGGCGTCCGTGAGGTCGGCGGTGGGCAGCGCGGCGAGGCGCTCCACGGTGTCGGGGGCGTCCAGGATCAGCGCCCCGGTGCCCAACTCGGGCATCTCCACGAGGCGTTCACTGGTGGCCGCGTCGGTGAGAAGCACTGCGGGGCGGGCGTCGGAAAGCATGTAGGAGATGCGGTCGACGGGGTAGGCGGAGTCCACCGGCAGATAGGCGGCGCCGGCCTTCAGGACCGCGAGCACCGCGACGACCACCTCGGGCGTGCGCGGCAGCATCAGAGCGACCGTCCGCTCGGGGCCGATGCCGCGCTCGACGAGGTGGCGCGCCAACTGGTTGGCGCGCGCGTTCAGTTCGGCGTACGCCACTTCGTCCGCGCCGGAGAGGATCGCCGCCTTCTGTGGCGTGCGGGCGGCGCGCGCCTCGAAGACGCCGGTGGTCAGCTCGCCGGAGGACGCCTTGACGCTGCCGGTGCCGGACCAGTCGTCGGCGAGCTGGCTGCGCTCGTCGTCGCCGAGCGCGTCCAGTCTGCCGAGCAGGGCGCCCGGCGCCTCGGCGAGCTGCTCCAGGACGCGGACGAAGCGCGCCAGGATCCCGTCGATGTCGTCCGGGGCGAAGATGTCCGGCCGGTACTGCGCCTCCAGGCGCATCCGGTCGCCCGGGAACACGTTGAGAGCGAAGGGGTATTCGGCGATGACGCGGGCTTCCCAGTCACGCATGCTCAGGCCGGGAATGTGCTCGCCGATGCGGTCGAGGACGCCGGTCGGGTAGTTGTGGAAGGACACCACGGTGTCGAAGAGCTCACCGATGCCCGCGCCCTGCTGCACCTCGGCGAGGCCCAGGTGCTGGTGCGGCTCCAGGTCGAGCTGGCGCTCCTGGAGCGCGGCCAGCATGGCGTCGAAGGCCAGCGAGGGGTCGAGGCCGACGCGCACCGGAAGCGTGCTGAGGAACGAGCCGACCGTGCGCTCGATGCCGGGCACCTCTTCGGCACGGCCTGAGACCACCGCGCCGAACGTCACGTCCTGGCGGCCGGTGAGGCGACCGAGCGCGAGGGCCCAGCAGCCCTGCATGACGGTGCTCATCGTCAGGCCGCGCGAGGTCGCCCAGGACGTCACGGCCCCGGTCAGCTCCTCGGGCAGCGTCAGCTCCACGGAGCCGGGAAGCACCGAGGCGCGCGGGCGGTCGGCGGGGCCGAGCCGGGTGGGCTCGTCGATGCCGGCGAGCTCCTTCTGCCAGGCCTCGCGCGCCGCGTCCTTGTCCTGGGCGGCGGACCACTCCAGGTAGCCGCGCAGCGGGACGACCGGCGCCAGGGCCGAGGTGTCCGCGCCGTTGGCCCACAGGGTGACGAGCTCCTCGGCGAGGACCGCGGAGAGCGACCAGCCGTCGACCAGCATGTGGTGCGCGGTCCACACCACGCGGTGCCGGTCGTCACAGACGCGGTAGACGGTGAAGCGGGTCAGCGGTGCCCGGGTGACGTCGAAGCGGTCGAGCCACTCCTGTTCGGTGCGCCGCCGCACCTCGGCGTCGACGTCGTCCCCTTCGAACCCGGTCAGGTCCACCTCGGTCCAGGAGAGCTCCACGTCCGAGGAGACCAGCTGGACGGGGTCGCCCGTGTCGCGCTCGCGGAAGCAGGCCCGCAGGCTGGGGTTGCGCTCCAGGAGGGCCGTCGCGGCGGCGCGCAACTGCTCGCGGTCCAGGGGGCCTTCCACGTCCATGGTCACCTGGAGCGTGTACGCGTCCATGCCCTGGCGGTCGAACTCCGCCTGGAAGAGCAGACCGCGCTGGAGCGGCGAGAGCGGCAGGATGTCGTCGAGGTGCGGGAGTTCGCGCTCGTACGCGTCGATCTCCGCCTGTGTGAGGGGCACCAGGGGGAAGTCGGACGGTGTGCGGCCGCCCGCCTCGGGCCGCTCGGCGTGGGCGGCCAGCGCCTGAAGGGCACGGAACCAGTCATCGGCGAGCCGTCGGACGTCGTCCTCGGCGAGCAGCTCCCCCGCCCAGGTCCAGTCGGCGACCAGGACGGGCCCTTCCGCGCGGTCCTCGGTCATCGCGACGAGTTCCAGGGCGTGCCGCAGCGGGGTCTCGGGGGCGGCGGTCAGGCCGGAGCCGCCGGTCTCCATCGACCAGTCGCCGCCGTCTTCGGTGGTGAAACGGCCCAGGTAGTTGAAGCCGATCCGGGGAGCGGCCGCCTTGGCGAGGACGGCGGCGGTCTGCGGGTTGAGGTGGCGCAGCAGGCCGTGGCCGATGCCGTGGTCGGGCAGCGCGCGCAGGCTCTCCTTGACGCGCTTGAGTACGTCGCCGCAGGCGGCCCCGCCGTTCCACACCTCGGCCCAGTCGGGCTCGCCGACGTCGAGTCCGACGGGGAAGACGCTGGTGAACCAGCCGACCGTGCGGGACAGGTCGAGCCCTTCCGCGATCTGCTCGCGGCCGTGGCCCTCCAGCTCGACCAGGGCGCGGGAGCCCGTGCCCCGGTGCGCGAGGGCGAGCGCGAAGCCGGTCAGCAGGACCTCGTTGACCTCGGCGTGGAAGGCGGCGGGCACCTTGCCGAGAACCGCTGCCGTGGGGGCGGCGGGCAGTTCGAGCCGCAGCCGGCCCGCGCTGCCGTACACATCCCTGGCCGGGTCGAGGGGGCGCTCGGCGAGTTCGATCGTGCCGCCACCCACCACCTCGGTCCACAGCGGGAGTTCGGCGGTGCGGCGGGTGGTGCGGGCCTGCTCGGAGAGAACCTTCGCCCAGCGGCGGAAGGAGGTGCCGACCGGGGCGGGGGCCACGCCGTTCCAGGCGGCTCGCAGGTCGGGCAGCAGGATGCGCCAGGAGACGCCGTCCACGGCGAGATGGTGGATCACCAGGAGCAGCCGGTCGGCGCCGTCCGAGGCATCCGCGTCGCCCTCACCGGTCTCCTCGATGAGCACCGCCTGGACCAGCAGGCCGTCCTCGGGGCGCAGCCGTGCGCGGGCCGCGGCGAGCTGTTCGTCGAGCACCGTGTCGCGGTCGGCGCCACCGGTTTCCACGCTGCTGAGCACGTCGGACGCGGACACGGCGCCCTGCGGCAGCGTCTCCAGGGACCACAGGCCCGGCACGGGGGCGGTGAGCCTCGTGCGCAGCGCGTCGTGCCGGTCGACGACGGCCTGCAGCGCACGTTCGAGGCGTGGCAGGTCCGCGCGGGCCCCGGCGGGCAGCGCGACCGTGACGTACTGGGCGTACTCGCGGGTGGCCGTGGGAAGTTCGGCGAGCTCGGCACGCAACTGGTCGACGATCGGAGTCAGTTCGAGCTCGCCGACTCCGTCCGCCACCACGTCGTCCTCGGTCCGGTCCGCGCGCTGGGCGACCGCGGCGATGGCGGCCGGCGTGCGGTGCTGGAAGACGTCCCGCGAGGTGATGACGAGCCCCGCCCTGCGGGCCTGGCCGACCACCTGGATGGAGCTGATGCTGTCGCCGCCGAGGGCGAAGAAGTTGTCGTCCATGCCGATGCTGGGCACGCCGAGGACGTCGGCGAGCACCGTGCGCAGGATCTCCTCCTGCGGGGTGCCCGCCGTCCGCCCGGTGGCCGCGACGGCGAACTCCGGTGCGGGCAGGGCCTTGCGGTCGACCTTGCCGTGCGCGGTGAGCGGCATGCGCTCCAGGGTGAGCAGCACCGCGGGGACCATGTGGTCGGGCAGGACCGCGGCCATGCGCTCGCGCAGCGCCTCGGTGTCGGCGGCGCCGGACTCGGCCACCACATAGCCGATCAGGCGGTGGTTGCCCGCAGGGTCCGCGACGGCGGCGGCCACCGCGTCCGCGACGCCGGGCAGGTTGCGCAGCACGGACTCGACCTCGCCGAGCTCGATGCGCTGGCCGCGGATCTTGACCTGGTGGTCGCGGCGTCCGGTGAAGACGAGCTGTCCGTCGGCGAGCAGGACGACCTGGTCGCCGGTGCGGTACATCCGGGAGCCGTCGTCCGCGAACGGGTCGGGCACGAAGGTGAAGGCCGTGCGGCCCGGGTCGCCGAGGTAGCCGCGGCCGACGCCCGCGCCCGCGATGTACAGCTCGCCGGGCACGCCGCGCGGCACCGCCCGCAGGTCGTCGCCGAGGACGTACAGACGGGTGTCGCGCAGGGGCCTGCCGATCGGCATGGAGGCGCCGGACACCTCGGCGGCCGTGCGCGCGTACCCGTGGGTGACGTCGTCGGAGCACTCGGTGGGGCCGTACACGTTGGCGATCGGGATGTCGGGGTAGCGCGCGAACCAGCGGGTGCACAGCTCGGTCGGCAGCGCCTCGCCGTTGGAGATCATCCAGCGGAGCGCGGAGAGCGCGGGCGCGCCGCCCGCCGTGTCCCACACGTCCAGCGTGGCGCGCAGCAGGGAGGGCACCACTTCGAGCACGGTGAGGCCTTCGGCCGCGATGGTGCCGAACAGCGCTTCGGGGTCGGCGGCGTCCGCGCGGGATATCGCCCGGATCCGACCGCCTACGAGCAGCGTGGAGAGCGACTGCCAGACGGAGACGTCGAAGGTGACGGGCGCGTTGTGGACGAGCGCGTCGGAGCGGTCCAGGGAGAGTTCCTCGACCTTGGCGAGCAGATGGTTGACCATGCCGCCGCGCTGCACCATCGCGCCCTTGGGCTTGCCGGTGGAGCCCGAGGTGTAGATCACGTACGCGAGGTCGAGGGGACCGCCGACGACGGGCGCCAGGTCCGCGGCGTCGTCGAGCGCGCCGTCCAGGACGTGTACGGGCAGCGCGCGGTCGGCAGCCACCTGTACCGCGAGGCCGCGGTGCGTGGTGTCGGTGAGCACCTGGACCGCGCCGCTGTCCTTCAGGAGCGAGGTGAGCCGGTTCAGCGGGGCGCGCGGGTCGAGCGGCAGGAAGGCACCGCCGGCGCCCAGCGCGGCGAGCTCCGCGGTGATGAAGTCCCGTCCGGGCTCGGTCAGTACGGCCACCGGGCCCTGCGTGGACACCTGCCGGGACGCGGCGCTCGCGCGGCCGACGAGCTCGGCGTAGGTGATGCTCCCGGCGTCGTCGGTGACCGCCACGGCGTCGGGCCGCTCGGCGGCGTGCGCCCGTACGCGTTCCACGACGCCCAGGTAGGGCTCCTGGACGCGGGGTCCGGTGAGCGCGGCGGCGAGCTCCTCCGCCTCGCCGGGCGCGAACAGGTCGAGGCCGTTCACGGGGTCGTCGGCGCCGGCGTTCAGGAAGCGGTCGAGGAAGGCGACGAACCGGTTCAGGTGGCCGCGCACGTCGTCCTGCGTGTAGCGGGCCTCGTTGCCGCTGAGGTCGACGCCGATGCCGTTGTCGCCCTTGTCGGCGATCGTGAACTCCAGGTCGTCGACCAGGCCGGTGGAGGGGCTGTAGATGGTGGCCGCGCAGGGGCCGATGCTCAACTCCTCGACCTGCGGCATCATGTTGACGAACGGTCCGAACGGCCTGCGGTCGTCGCTCGGCAGGCCCATCGCGCGGCGAATCCGGCTCACGCGGTAGCGCTGGTGTTTGAGCCCCTTGGAGAGGGCCTTGTACGCCGCCGTGAGCAGGTCGCCGCGGGTCATGGCGGGCGTGAGGGCGAGCCGCAGGGGCACGTAGTTGACCACCATGCCGGGGATCTCCTGCATGGTGCCGCCCACGCGTCCGGTGGCGGGCAGGGAGAGCAGCACGTCGTCGGTGCCCGCCAGGCGTCCGGTGTACGAGCCGAGGGCCGCGACGAGGACGGTCTGCCAGGTGGCCCGCGCGTCCCAGGCCACGGCGCGCAGCCGCTCCGCGACGGCCTCCGGCAGCACGGTCTCCTCGCGGAAGAAGGTCTGCGCGGGGTCCGCGTCACGGGTGGCGAGGCTGACCGGCTCGGGCCGGTCGGCGAGCTCCTTCTCCCAGTAGGCGCGGTCGCGTTCGCAGCGCGGGGACTCCGCGTAGGCCGCCTCGGCCTCGACCAGGTCGCTCAGCGGCGGGAAGCGTCCCTCGTCGAGCGAGGTCCCGGCGAGCATCGCCTCGTAGATGGCGGAGAGGCGCTGCCAGTAGATGACGTAGCTGAAGCCGTCCGAGACCAGGTGGTGGTTGAGCAGGCAGAAGAAGGTGCGGTCGGCGGCGAGGGTGAAGACGCTCAGCCGGAAGAGCGGCACGTGAGGGGTGGCGGTCAGCGGCAGGGGGACGCGGAGGTCCTCCTGGATGGCCGCGCGGGCGGTCGCTGCCGGGTCGGCGGCACCGCTGACGTCGGTGACGGTCAGGGGCAGTTCGACGGCGGGTTCGATGAACTGCCAGGGCTCGCCGTCCACTTCGGTGAACCGTGCGCGCAGGCAGTCCGACTCCTCCACCAGGCGCGCGAGCGCGGCCCGGAACAGGTCCTGGTCCAGCGGTCCGCGGATGTCCCAGTAGATGGCGGTGTTGTACGTCGCGCCTCCGCCCGAGAGCTTCTCGTCGAACCAGATGTCCTTCTGGCCGGCGGTGAGGGGCAGGCCGCCCGTCTGAACATGATTCATAGCAATCCCCTAGCGAAGGTCACCTGGTGCACACCGTCGATCAGCACACCGTCGATCATTCGAAAAACCGCTGACAGTGGACTGACCCCCACCTGACGGGTCAGCCCACGCGTGCCGTGCTGTGCCGTGCCGTGCGTGCCATGCCGTGCGTGCCGTGCCGTGCGTGCCGCGGCGGGAGCGGTCAGCCGCAGCCGCCCGCGTGCGCGTCCTCCACCGAGCGGCCGAGGGCCACCGCGGAGGCGGGTTCCGCGAGGGAGGGGGCCGGGACCTCCTTGGACCGCAGGTGCTCGACGAAGCCGTCGAGCCGGTCGAGGCCCCAGAAGCGGGTGAATCCGTGCACGAAGAAGGGCACGCCGAACACGCCGTCCTTGCAGACATCGAGGAGGATCCTGACGCCCTCGGCACGTCGCTCGGGGTCGTCGCTCGCGTCGGCGATCTCCCGTTGGTCGATGCCGAGTTCGGCGCCGATGTCCGCGATGGTCGCGCGGTCGCAGATGTCGCGGCCCTCGCCGAAGCGGGCCCGGTACACGGCCGCGATGTACTCGTGGCCCAGGCCGTGGTCGCGGGCGACCAGGTAGCCGAGGTGCGGGACCTCCCACACCGGGGCGCGGTCGACGGGCCAGTTGACGGTCAGGCCGCGGGCCTTGGTGAGCCGGCCGACGTCCTGCAGGACGTAGCGGTTCTTCTCGCGCGACATGTCGGAGTAGGGGAACCTGCCGCCCTGCTCCTCCAGTCGCCGCGCGCTCTCGGGGTCGGGCTCGAAGAACGGCAGCCACTCCAGCCGGTCGACGAGCTCCTTGTGCTCGCTCATCACCTCGCGGTAGGCGAGCCAGGAGTACGGGCTGCGCAGGCTGAAGTAGAACCGCGGGGTCTTGTTCTTGGCTGGGGACATGGGAGTTCCCTTCTGTCTCTGCGGGACGGTGGGACAGCGGGGCTCAGACGACGAGTCCGCCGTCGACGCCGAAGACCTGGCCCGTGATGTACGTGGCGCGGTCGGACGCGAGGAAGGACACGAGGTCGGCGACTTCCTCGGGGCGGCCGAAGCGGCCGAGGGGGATCCGCTCCGTCATCTTCTTGGTGTGCTCTTCGCTGAGTTCGGAGAGCATGTCGGTGGCGATGAAGCCGGGCGCGACGGCGTTGGCGCGGATTCCGTAGCGTCCTGACTCCTTGGCCAGCGCCTTGGTGAAGCCGATGATCCCGGCCTTGGTCGCCGAGTAGTTGGTCTGGGTGGCGTTGCCGTACACCCCCGCGACCGAGGACATGGTGACGACCGAGCCCGCGCGGCGCTTCATCATCGAGAAGACCGCCGCCTTGCAGAGGTTGTACGTGCCGTCGAGGTTGACCCGCAGCACGGCGTCCCAGTCGGCCTCCGCCAGCATCACCAGCGGGTTGTCGCGCACGATGCCCGCGCAGGAGACGACGGTGTGCAGCGGCCCGAGCGCCTTCTCGCTGTCACGGACGAAGTCGCGTACGTCGCGGTGGCCCGCCACGTCGACCTGTGCCGCGTACACCCGGGCCCCCGCGGCGGTGGCCTCCTCGGCCACGGCGTCGGCGGCCTCCTTGTTCGACTGGTAGCAGAAGGCCACGTCGTAGCCGTCCTCGGCAAGCCGGGTCACCACATGGCGGCCGATCCCCCGGGACCCTCCGGTGACCAGCGCGACACGTGGTTCGGTTGCGGACATGCGTGTTTCCTCTCCATGGGTTCACAAGGGGCAAGGCATGGGTTCACCAAGCGCACGGCATGGGTTCACCCGGGCACGGCTGACCGGGGTACGGCCCTGCCGTACCCCCTCAGCCGCGGTGTTCTCAGCCGCGGTCGGCGCCGCCGAGCACCGCGCAGCCGACGGTTCCGTCCCGGTCGATGCCGGTGACGAGCGCCGCTTCGCCCGGCGCGAGCCCTGACTCGCCCGCGGTGGCGAGCACCGCCGCCAGTTGCAGGCTGGTGGAGGCGGCGGAGGTGTCGCCGAGCAGCGGGCGGCAGCGCAGCCACTGAGGCTCCGCGGCGCCCAGGGCGTCCGAGACGCCGGCCTCCTCCAGGGCGGCGAGCTTGCCGTCGGCGCCGAGCGGGGCGACCAGGCGGATCTGCTCGGGGGTCACACCGGCGCGGGTGAGCGCCCCGCGGACGCAGTCGGCCAACGCCTGCTGGGCGTCGCTCCGTTCGGCGTACGCACCGAACCGTGTCGCCAGGATGCGGGCGAGCGGTTCGCGTCCCGCGGCGCGGGCGTCGTCGGCGGTCTCCATCAGGAACACGGCGCTGCCCTCGCCGAGCGGCGTCGACTGCTCCTCGGCGCCGCGGCCGTGCCACTCCAGCCAGGCGCGCTGGGTGGAGTACTCCTCGGCGGCGCCGCACAGCACCCGGGCGCAGTGGCCGCCGCGGTGCAGCCGCACCGCGTAGCTCAGGGCGAGCAGGCCGGTCAGCCAGCCGCCCGCAACCGTGGTGTTGGGGCCCTTGATGCCGTGCCAGATGGCGCTCTGGCCCGCGGCGCGGTTCATCACCGTGTTCGGGAAGCGGGCCGGGTCGACGTGGTAGGGGCGCTCGTTCGTCAGGGCGTCCCGGGTGAAGTCCATGATGCTCTGGACACTGCCCAAGCCGGTGCCGAGGACGAGGCCGACCTGCTCGGGCCGCGCGGTCAGTTCGTCGCCGCAGGACGCGAGGAGACGGCCCACCGCGGTGACGGCGATCGCCGTCACGCGGTCCATCGTCCGGGTGCCCTTCTTGCCCACGTACTCCCGTGCGGTGAAGTCGGGCACCAGGCCGCACCGGTCGAAGGGGCCCGGCCAGGCGTCGCGGTCGAGGTCACCGACCGCGCTGCGCCCTTCGCCGATGCCCTCGCTGAAGGGAGCGCTGCCGACGCCGTATCCGGAGACCACCGACCAGGCGGAGAGGACCAGTTCGGACATCACGCGGCCTCCCGGTACCGGCCCAGGATGAGCACGGCGTTGTTGCCCGCGAACGCGAGCGCGTTGTTCTGGACCACGTTCAGTTCGGTGGCCCGCGCTTCGTTGGGCACACAGTCGAGGCCGCACTCCGGGTCGGTCTCGCGGTGGTTGATCGTGGGCGGGATGAAGCCCTCGGTCAGGGCGAGGGCACAGGCCGCGGAGGCGAGCGCGCTCGCGGCGCCCATGGAGTGGCCGATCATGGACTTGATGGAGATCGTGGGCGGGGGCGCGTCGAAGACCTGGCGGATCGCGCCGGCCTCGGTGACGTCGTTGGCCCGCGTGCCCGTGCCGTGCGCGGAGATGAAGTCGATGTCCTCGGGCTTCACCCCGGCGTTGCGGTGCGCGACCTCCATGCACCGGGCCAGGCTGTCCTGGTCGGGGGCGACGGGGTGGTGCGCGTCGCAGTTGAGGCCGTAGCCGAGCACCTCGGCGTAGATGCGGGCGCCGCGGGCCCGCGCGGACTCCAGGCTCTCCATCAGGAGGATGCCCGCGCCCTCGCCGGTCAGGATGCCCTTGCGGTCCTTGTCGAAGGGCTGGCAGACCTCGGGGGCGATCGTGCCGAGCCGGTAGAACCCGGTGAAGGTCTTGCGGCACACGGCGTCCGCGCCGCCGCAGAGCGCGACGTCGACGTCGCCCTCGCGGATCGCGTCGTAGCCGCTGCCGATGGCGTAGTTGCCCGCGGCGCAGGCGGTGGGGATGGTCAGGGCCTCGACGTCGGTCAGGCCCAGTTCGCGGACGATGCCGCTGGACAGCCGGCCCGCCTGGGCCCGCCGTGCCACGACGGGCGACAACTGCTCGGGCCCGTCCTCCAGTTGGACCCCGACGAGCGCGTCGAGATCACGGGATTCCGCGTCGGTCGTGCCGACAGAGACCAGAGCCGAGCGCCGCCTGAACTCCGCCAGGTCCATCCCCGCGTCCTCGACCGCCATCCGCGCGGCGGCGACGGAGAACTGGGAGGCCCGCCCGAGTTCCGCGGGATCGACGCGGTGGATCCAGTCCGCCGGATCGAAGTCGGTCACCTCGCACCCGTTGGCGTGTGCGAAACCGGTTGTGTCGAAGGCCGTGATCGGCTTGACCCCACTGCGTCCGGACCGCAGTCCGTCCAGGAAGGCCGTGACGCCGAGCCCGATGCTGGTGACCGCACCGAGCCCGGTGATCACCACGCGACGCGGCCCGTGGTCGCTGTCGTACACCCTGTGCTCCAGTCGTCCGGGGCCGATACCTACTGGGACGCCTTGGCCGTCATGGCTTCGCCGACGACGGTGACGACGCCGTCGAGATTGACCATGCGGGCCAACTCGGCCTGGTCGATGTCGATCCCGAAGGCGCGCTCCAGCTGGGAGAGGATCTCGATGGCACCCATCGAGTCGGCCTCGTGGTCCTCCTTGAAGCGACTGGTGTCGGTCATCTCATCCGGGTCGATCTCCAGGATGTCGCAGATGATTCCCTTGATGGTGGCGCGGCTGTCGGCGTCCACCTGCTTCGCTGTAGTCATACCTGCGATGCTGGCGGACGGCCCTGACAGCGAGCTGACAGCTCCTCAGCCGGAGGCGCTCGGCAGCGGGAGGAAGGTGCCCAACTCGGGGAAGTCGGACGGGTGTTGCGTCATCCAGGGCCAGTAGCCGGGGATGGTGCGGGCATATCCGCAGTAGTATCGCCGCACGGTCTCCACGAGCCGCCGCAGCGTCTCCTTGGCGACCGCGCCCCTGCGCCACACCAGCATCAGTTCGATGCTCTGTGTGTCACGGACGGGCACGAGCCGTACGTCGCCGGTGGCACCGGTGGGTGGCGTCAGGGCGACGGCGTCGGTGTCCCTGACCCAGTTCATCGCCTCGTGGTGCCCGTCGACGTGGTGCGATCCGCCGAGTTCGGCCTGGCCCAGCTGGCCGAGCAGGTCCTTCTCGACCTCGTGGAACCAGTGGTCCCGTGAGTAGTGGACCCAGTTGAGCTCCGCGAGGTGGGATCCGTCCACGAAGGGGAGGTCGGCCAGCGGATGCCCCCGCGACACCGCGAGCCAGATCGGTTCCCTGAAGATGACGGTGGTGTCCAGGTCGGGATGGCGTACGTAGTCGGGCGCGACCGTCGTCGAGCAGGGGATCATGGCCACGGTGAGCGCCCCGCCGTGCACCGCGTCGACGGCGGCGGCCGGCGCGAGCGTCTCGGTCTCCACGTCCATGGTGGTCAACGAGGCCTGGATCGCCCCGAGCAGGGTCGGCGGGGTCCACTCGGTGTTCCCGAAGCGCAGCGTGCTCGCGACGCTCGCGGCCGCCTCACTGGTCACCTCGTCCGCCTGCTGGACCAGGCGCGCCAGCATGGGGATCAGGCGCTTGCCCAGCGTGGTCGGCACGATGCCCGATCGCGACCTGACGAAGAGGTCGCCGCCGAGCATCTTCTCGATCCTGCGCAATTGAGTGGTGAGGCTTGGCTGTGGAAGATTCAACGAACCTGCCGCCTTGGATATGCTGCCGACCTCGGAGATGATCCACACAATCCGGGCATGCCTCAGTTCCAGATCCATATCCCTTGCAATCTTGTGATTCAGTCGACGTGAGTCGATGGCGACAACGGCGGCAGACTGACAGGCGATTGTGGCCGGGGTCAGGACACCAGTGGAATTCCAGGTGTCCCCCGCCTTCGTCGCATGGCGCGTACGCACTCGCCCGGATCCGGGCAGGCGTTCACGCGCGTCCGGCCCAGGATCGCCGAACCACGTCCCCCGTTTTGTTGCATGAAGCTAAGCCTCCGCTTGTTTTTCGCGCCCCAGCGCCCTCTATGGGGATATCGAACCACAGGTGAGAACCGGTGTTCCGGAATTATGAAATCCGGTTCTAGGTTCAACGGCCACTTTCCGCGAGATTCAATTCGCGGACACAGGGGGCGGCAAGCATTAAACGGAAGCTAACTTACCACTTGTCTCATTTCAACTGCATCGACGGCACGGCCGACCACAGGGATAACTACGGCACCATCAGGCACTTTCCACCCCGGCACGCGACCGGGTTCACGATCATGAACATTTCGTGATGGCCGAAGATGATCGATCAGGGGCGCAAGGGTCGCCCCGCCCGAAATTGCGACGGTTCATCGGGCGGGGCAATTGTGGATCTACATATTGAGGTTCACGCGAAGTCGGACATAAGGGGGGCCACGCGCTCCTGCCCCAACTGCGCCCGCAGCGCCGGGTCCGTCACGCCGAGGCCGGCCTCCGGCGCAAGGCAGAGCACACCGACCTTCCCCAGGTGTTCATTCATCTGAATGGCGTGGGCCGCCTCGCCGACGGCTTCCAGGGGGTACACCTTGGACAGCATCGGGGAAATCCGCCCGCGCTGGATGAGGCGGTTCGTCTGCCACTGCTCGTAGAGATTCGCTCCGTGACTTCCGATGACCTTCTTCAGGCGCATCCACAGATAACGGTTGTCGAAGGTGTGCTGATAGCCGGTGCTCGACCCGCAGGTGACAATCGTGCCGCCGCGCCTGGCCACGAAGACCGACACCCCGAACGTCTCGCGCCCCACGTGTTCGAAGACGATATTGGGGTCCTCTCCTATCTCCTGGCGAATGATCTGACCGAGGCGCTTGCCCGCCTTCACCGTGACGTCCGGATCCGCGGATATCTCACCGATCTCGCGCCTGTCGATCACCAATTCGCAGCCGAGATTCCGCGCGATCTCCGCCTTGGCGTCGGAGCTGACAATGCCGATCGGAATTCCGCCGCCGTTCTTCACGAACTGCACCGCGTAACCGCCGAGTCCGCCGACCGCTCCCCAGATGAGGACGACATCGCCCTGCCGCATATTGGCGCCGCGCTCACTGATCAGCATGCGGTAGGCGGTGCCCGCGCAGAGCGGGTTGCAGGCGGCCTCCTCCCAGGTCAGATGGGGCGCCTTGGGCAGCACCTGGCTGGCCCGCGCGACGGCGTAATGGGCGAGCCCGCCGAAATTGGTCTCGAATCCCCAGGCCCGTTGTTCCGCGCCCAGCATGCCGTCGTTGTGGGTGACTGGATCCTGGTCGTCCACATGCGCGGTCGCCACCACCACGTGATCGCCGATGCGTACGTTGCGCACTCCGGTGCCGACGCGTACGACGACTCCGGCGGCATCCGAGCCGACGACGTGGAACGGCTGATCATGCCGTGCCGCCCAGCCGCCCTGCTTTCCGTAATGCCGCAGGAAAGTGAAGCTGGGGATCGGCTCGAACTTCGCCGACCAGATCGTGTTGTAGTTCAGGGCCGCGGCCATGACGGCGACGAGAACCTCGTCAGGGGCGAGTTCCGGCATCGGCACGGGACCGACGTGGAGCGTATCCCTGACGTCCCGTTCCTCGGCGCCGGACGCGGCGGCGACATCCTCGATGCGCAAATGCGCGGCCGTGTACTCCTCGGGGACGACAAGGCGCTCCAGGACCTCGGGCGACGCCCCGTCCACCACGGCTCGGGAGAGATCGGACATGCGTACTCGTTCCTTTCCGTTGAGGGTCCGTCGGGGCCGCGCTTCACTTCTCCAGGCGGACGGGGAGCGAGAGGAGCGTCCGGGCGATCAGGCTCTCCTGCCAGCGCAGTTCCTCGATGTCCACCGCGAGGGAGATGTCGGAGTAGCGCCTCAGCAGGGCGGCGATCGCGATGCGGGCCTCCGTCCGCGCGAGGGCGGCCCCCGGACAGCGGTGGATCCCGTACCCGAAGGCCAGATGGCGGTTCTCCGCGCGCCGCACGTCCATGACGTCGGGGCGGTCGAAGTGCTGCGCGTCCCGGTTCACGGCCGCCGCCGCCACGAGGACGACCTCACCGCTGCCGATGGTGTGCGCGCCCAACTCCAGGGGCTGCGTGGTGAATCGGGGCGACGCGAGGTTGCCCGCGCTCTCGTACCGCAGCGTCTCCTCCAGGAAGGCGGGGATCAGCTCGGGGTCCCCCCGCAGTTCGTCCTGCAGGTGGGGCTGGGTCGTCATCATCAGCACGGCGTTGCCGATGAGGCCCGCGACCGTCCCGACGCTGCCGAGGAGGATCGCGTTCACCATGGCCAGGATCTCGTCCTGGTCGAGCCGGTCGCCGTCGGCGGACGGGCTCATCAGCTCCGAGATGAGGTCGTTGCCCGCCTTCTCCCTGCGCTCGTCGAAGAGCCGGTGGACGTACCCCTCGAACTCCATGGCGGCGGCGTACTTCACGTCCGTGTCCGCGGTGGAGATCTGCGTCGCGAGCCAGCCCTGGAACTTGGTGCGGTCGGCGGCGTCGATGCCGATGATCTCGCAGATCCCCGAGCCCGAGACCGGATAGGCGTACGTCGTCAGGAGGTCGACGGAGTCCTGGCCCGCGAACTCGTCGAGGACCGACTCGGCGATCTCCTCGATGCGCGGGGTGAAGTCACGGACCACCGCGCTGGACAGGGCCTTCATCGCGATCTTCCGCAGGCGGGTGTGGTGCGGGGGATCGCGGTAGAGCATGTGGTCGTTCACCGGCGGGTCCAGGCGCAGCACGGTGTTCGCGTTGGCCTGCGCGATCTCGCCCGCCGAGCCGTAGAGCTCCTTGCTGATGGCGGGATCGGCGAACACCCGCTTGGCGAGGTCGTATCCGGTGACCACCCAGGCGCGCATGCCGCTCGGGAACTCCACCTGGTGGACCTGGCCGTGCTCGTTCAACTCGCGGTAGACGGAGTGGGGGTCCTGGAAGAAATCCTCGGACAGCCGGTGTACGGGATCGACGGACATCTGGGCAGCCTCCTCAGCCACGCATTGCCTTCAGGAATCGCTCGGTCGGACGGGTCTCTCGCCACGCGCCACCCGGCGGAAGGCGAGCGAACCCACAAACGTCAGCGCGGCCATCACGGCGGCGGCCGCGAACGCGGCGGTGACGCCGGTGACCAGCAGCTGCCGCGGTGACCCTGTCGCGTCCCGTGAGGCCACGCCGAACACCGTGGCCAGGACGGACAGGCCGAGCGCGGTGCCGGTCTGCTGGATGGTCTGCAGCGTGCCGCCCGCCGCGCCTGCGACGCTCGGCGGCGCCTCGGACATGACGATCACGCTCAGCGGCATCAGGGCCAGGCCGGTGCCGCACCCCATGAGGACCGCCGCGAGGAACACCGTCGGGAAGTACCCGGTGTCCTCGGTGAGCCGGGTCAGCAGGAGCAGCGCGGCGACCAGGCACGCGGAGCCGGTCAGGGTGACCGGCTTGGGCCCGACCCGCTTGAGCAGCCGCGGCACCCACTGGATCAGTACGAACATCAGGACGGCCGCGGGCAGGAAGGCCACGCCCGTCTCCAGTGGGCTCGCTCCGCGGACGTCCTGCATGTACAGGGAGAGGAAGAAGAGCATCGGGATGCTCGCCATGTAGCCGACGAAGACGTTGGCGTAGGCGGCCGCGCGGTTGCGGTCGGCGAACAGGAGCAGGGGAAGCAGCGGCTGCGGCGCCTTCCTCTCGACGGCGATCAGCACGCCGACCAGGCCCGCCCCCGCGAGGAGCGAGAGGCACGTCGTCGCGTTCGCCCAGCCGTCCGATGCCGCGCTGTGGAAGCCGTACACCAGGGCGGCCACCCCGGCGGTCGCGGTCAGCGCGCCCGGCAGGTCGAGCCGGGCGGGGTGGCGCGGAACGGCGGGCAGGAACCGCGCGGCGAGGACGACCGCCAGGCCGCCCAGGGGGACGTTGATGAACAGCACCGAACGCCAGCCGAGCCACTGCGTCAGGACGCCGCCCACGATCAGGCCGATGGCGAAGCCCGCCCCGGCCATGCCCGAGTAGAGCGCGAGGGCCCGCATCCTGGCCTTCGGCTCCGTGAAGATCGAGGTCAGCAGGGCGAGCGCGTTGGGACCCGCCATCGCGGCGCCGACGCCCTGCAGGACGCGCGCGGCGATCAGCCACCCGGCCGTCGGAGCGAGAGCGCCGAGCAGCGAGGCCGCGGTGAACACGCCCACGCCCGCGAGGAACACCCGGCGCCTGCCCAGGAAGTCGCCGGCCCGGCCGCCCAGCAACAGCAGCCCGCCGAAGACCAGGGTGTACGCGTTGCCGACCCAGGACAGTCCGGTGGCGCTGAAGTGCAGATCGCTGCGGATGCGGGACAGCGCCACGTTCATGACGGTGCCGTCGAGGATGATCATCAACTGGCAGGCGAGCAGGACGGTCAGCACGATCCCGGTGCGCAGCCGGGGGGAGCCCGCGCCGAGGGCCGCTTCCGGGGGCAGGGCAGGGTCCGGGGGCAGGGTGGCGTCCTTCATCAGCCCACCGAGATGCGCAGGATCTTCCTCCTGGCATCGACCGGATAGGACGAACGCCCGTGCACGACCCGGCGGTTGTCCATCACCAGGACCTGCCCGACCCGCCACTCGTGCGCGTACATGACCTCGGGGCGGGCCAGCAACTCGGCCAGTTCCGCGAAGAGTTCGAGGCTCTGCTCCTGGGTGTGGCCCACCACCGCCGCCCCGAAGTTGCGGCTCGGGTCCTGTGGGTAGTCGACGCCGACGCACAGCGCGTCTCCCCCGGTCACCGGGTCCACCTGCACGGGCGCCACGACGGGATTCCCCTCGGGCCGCTCCACGTAGAAGCCGGAGCCCGCCACCCTCGACCAGTACTCGATGGTGAGGGAGCGCAGCCTCGCCACGAGGGCGTCGGGGGCGGCGGCGAAGAAGGCGCTGCTGCTCGCGACGAGCGTCTCCCCTCCTTCGTACGGCGCTTCGAGGCACTCCAGGCCGACGTAGGAGACGGGGTTCGCGTTGAGGTGTCCGTCGACGTGCATCGGTATCGCGCCGGTACGGAACTGGGAATTGTCGGTGCCCGGCCGCTGCTCCTGGACCAGCTGGGTCCCGAAGCCGTACGACACCTGCGCGCCGAGCGGGGCCATGATGTCCTCCAGCGGCAGCTGCTCCCCCTCGCCCGGCTCCAGTACGACGAAGCCGTACCGCTCCAGCTTCTCCAGGTACGGCGAGGAAGGACCGCGGTCGCACCGCGCGTCGGCGGCCAGGTGCCGCATGTCCGTGGTGGTGCCCATGCCGGTGCCCCTCACTGTGCGGTGTCGGAACGCAGGAACTCGCGGGCGTACTGCGCCGCCGCCGGGCCGAACTGGAGGGCCATGTGCGCGCCCGCCGTATGGATGTCGCGCCACAGGCGCTGCAGGGCACGGCCGGTGCTGTGCCCGCTGGAACCGGACGCCCGCATGAGCCGGTCCACCGCGTCCACGAGCAGTCCCGCCGCGAAGGCGCAGTCCCGCTGGTTGCGCGCCACGTCCGCGCGGTCGACGCGCTCGGCCGTGTCGACGAGCCGCGCGACGCGGTCGAGGACGAGTTCGGCGGCGTCCAGCTCGCTGGAGCTGCGGGCGAACACATCGGCGTAGTGCGCGACCAGGGGGTCGAACTCGCCCTGGCGCTCGTGCAGTTTGTCGCCGACCGACCGCGTCCAGCGCCGCAGTACGCCGCGGGCGGCGCCGAGCATCGGCAGGCAGAAGAGCAAGGTGTTCACCGCGAGGAGCGGCACCGGGCGGTCGTCGTGGCCGGGCCGCGGGTCGTCCACCTCGGCGAGGAGAGCGAGCGGGAACGTCATCGGCTCCTCGACGAAGACCTCGTCGACGGCCACGGTGTGGCTGCCGGTGGCCTGCATGCCGATGTCGTCCCAGGTCTTCTCGACGCGGGCCGCGGAGCGCGGCACGACGAAGACGCGGGGCCCCGCCGTCCCGCCCTCGTGCACCACGCCGGTCAGGAGCAGCCAGTCGGCGTGCTCGGCCGCCGTCACCGAGGGCCAGGATCCCGAGAGCGTCCAGCCTCCCTCGGTGGGCGAGGCGTTGCCGCGAGGGGTGACGCCGCCCGCGATGAGCGTGTCGGGGCCCTTGCCCCAGAGCCGCTTCTGTCCCTCGGGCGGCAGGTGTCCTGCCGTGCGGGCCATCAGCGTGGCGAGGACCGCGCACCACGCGGTCGCGGGGCACTCGGCACCGATGACGGCCGCGGCCCGCTTCAGCTCCGTGAACGTGCGGGCCGGGTCGCCGAACGGCGGCGGCACGAAGTGCGCGGCGAAGCCCGCGGCGACCACCGCGTCGATCACGTCGGGGTGCGGGGTGCGCGCCGCCTCGCTGCGCACGGCGTGCTCGCCCGCAAGGGCGGCGATACGGGGCGCGTGGTCCGCGAGCGACGGGGCCGGGGACGAAGCGGGCGTCATGAGGCCCCCTCCGCGTCGCGAGCCACCGTGCCGGCGAGGATCACTTCCGTGAGCCGGGCGACGGTCACCGGTTCACGGAACAGCTCGGCGCCCTCGAACTCGACGTCGAACCGCTCCTCCAGGTCGGACAGGAGCCGGACCAGGCTCACGGAGTTGACCCCGGCACCGATCAGGTCCTTCTCGTACTCGTCGGGACCGATCCGGTATCCCTGCCCGGCCAGTTCGTCGGCGACCGCCTCGGACACCGTCGATGCGTGTGATGTGTGTGATGCGTGTGATGCGTGTGATGCGTTCACTGGAATCCCCTCTCGATCTCGTCCCGGACACGCCGCGCGTTCTCTGCCGCGAGGACGTCGAAATGCCCTCCGGCCACCTCGACGGTGCGGACCCTCGGCGCCCACAACTGCCAGGCGCCCGGGTCCGGTTCGGCGGGACGCCGTGCGGCACGGAACTCGACGAGCGGCGTCGTGAAGGGGCGCGGCCGCCAGCTCCGCAGCAGCAGCATGTTCTGGCGGTACACCGCGAACCTGTCGCGCAGGGCCGGGTCGCCGCCGACGTCCGCCGCGGCCACGGCCACGCCGCCCGCCTCCCGGACGTCGCCGACGAAGCCGTCGAGCATCGCCTCCTCGCCGTCCGCGCAGTGGCGCGCGGAGCCCGACACCGGGGTGTCGAGGACGACGGCCCGGGCCACCGGGTACGGCGCTGACCGCGCCGCCTCCACGGCGAGCGCACCGCCGAACGACCAGCCGGCGAAGACACAGGGCACGCCCGCCTCCGCGGCCTCGGGCGGCAGGCTCCGCAGGCAGGCCTCCGCGGCCTCGGGCAGCGTCGACTCGCCTGCCCGCAACGGCACGAGAGGCAGATCGAAGCCGATCACGTGGACGTCGACATCACCCGGCAGGCCCCGGATCAGCTCGGCGTAGCACGCGACGCCGCCGCCGACCGGCGGGAAGAGGACCACGCGGCCCCGCGGCCGCGCCACCGAGCGCGGGGCGAAGCTCCACACCGCGGAGCTCCGCACGCCGCGCGCGGCCCCGCACAGCCCGGCGAGGCCGGTCACGGTGGGGTCGGCGAGGAACCGTCCGAACGGCACCTCGTACCCGTATCTGCCGCGCAGCAGCGAGAGCAGCCTGATCGCGTCGACGGAGCTGCCGCCGCTCTCGAAGAACCCCTCACGCCCCGCGGCCCGGCCGAGGACCTCGGCCCAGCAGGACTCGACCTCCTGGACGTGCGGCCCCCTGCCGCGCGGCTCCGGTTCCGGCGACGCCACGGGCGCGGCCGCGGGCACGGACGCGAGGCGGCGCTGGTCGATCTTGCCGTTGGCGGTCAGGGGGATCTCGTCGAGGGCGACGAGCGCGTACGGGACCATGTACGCGGGCAGTTCGTCCCTCAGCCCCGCCATGCACCGCTCACGCCAGGCGGCGGGCGCGTCCGCCGACAGCGTCACGTAGGCGGCGATGCCGCTGCCGTTC
This sequence comes from Streptomyces sp. NPDC041068, assembly GCF_040647455.1. Classification (NCBI taxonomy): domain Bacteria; kingdom Bacillati; phylum Actinomycetota; class Actinomycetes; order Kitasatosporales; family Streptomycetaceae; genus Streptomyces; species Streptomyces sp. NPDC041068. The sequence goes on along the minus strand of NZ_JBEZCG010000015.1, from coordinate 51,780 downwards.
CCGGTGACGCACGCGGCGCAGGAGCGCACGAACTCCAGGGCGTCGAGCCGCGCCTCGATCTCGCCGAGCTCGACACGGTGGCCGTTCACCTTCACCTGGCTGTCGGCGCGGCCGAGGAACTCGACGACGCCGTCCGGGCCGCGGCGGCCGCGGTCGCCGGTCCGGTAGATCCAGCCGTGCTCGGGGTGGACGGCGAACGCGTCGGCGGTGCGCTCCGGATCGTTCAGATAACCGTCGGCGACGCCCTCGCCCGCGATGTGGATCTCGCCGATGTGCCAGTCCGGGCAGGTCCTGCCGTGCGCGTCCAGGACCAGGATGTCCTGGCCGGGCAGAGGCCTCCCGTACGGGATCGAGCGGCCCGCGCCGTCGGCCGCCGTGACCCGGTGGTGGATCGACCAGATCGACCCCTCGGTCGCGCCGCCGAGGCTGATGACATCGGTCCCCGCGGACATCTCCCGCAGCACCGGGGGCAGTTGGAGCGGAATCCAGTCCCCGCTCAGCAGGTAGGACCGGAGCGAGGGCAGGGCGCCGCCCTCCTCCGCGAGGAGCGCGGCGAGGGCCGGGGTCGAGTTCCAGACCGTCACACCGTGGTCCTTGACGGTCCTCGCCCACGCCGACGGGGTCCGCGCGGCGCCCTCCGGGAGCAGCACCACCGTCGCGCCGACGAGCAGCGGGCCGAACACGTCGTACACCGACAGGTCGAAGCCGATCGACGACACCGACAGGACGCTGTCGGACGGTTCGAGGGCGATCAGGTCGTTGAGCGCGTCGACGGTGTTCAGGACCGCGCCGTGGCGGATGACCACGCCCTTCGGCTCCCCCGTCGACCCCGACGTGAAGATGACGTACGCGACTTCGGACGCGTCCGGGGCGGGCAGCGGGGTCCGCCGTCGCGGGCCGGGAGCGCGCGTGACGGGGCACACCCCGCGCCCTCGCCAGGCGTCGGTGTCGCCCTCCTCCGCCTCGGTCACCGCGAACCGCAGGCGGGCCTGGCGGGTGATCCGGTCCAGACGCCCGGCGGGCAGGCCGTGGTCCAGCGGGATGTAGACGCATCCGGCGAGCAACGCCCCCAGGATGGCGACGACTTGGGCCCGGCCGCGCTTGAGGTGGACCGCCACGTGGTCGCCGGGGGCGGCTCCTGCCGCCACCAGACGTTCGGCCAGGTCCGTGGCGGCCTCGACCAGCGCGGCGTAGGTCAGGTCGCCGTCCTCGTCGCGGACCGCCGTCGCGTCGGGCAGCCGCTCGGCGGTGCGCAGGAAGCGCTGGTGCAGCGTTTCGGCGCCGGGCGCGGGCGGGGACGAGGGCCGGGGCGGGCGCATCGTGGTGGCCACCGGCCCGACGGGCTCGCTCGCCCCGGACCAGCCCGCCTCACCCTCCGCCAACTGCGCGACGGTCAGGGCGTAGTCGTCGATGAAGGCGTCCACGAACCCGTCGTCGAACGCGTCGGTGCGCCAGTCGAAGCCCAGGCGGATGCTGCCGTCCGCGTCGATGCCGACCTGGTGGTCCAACAGGACCTGGGGCACGCGCAGTTGAATGCCGTCCCACACGCGCCGCAGCCCGGCCGCCGCCTCGCGCCCGCTGTCGAGCTCCACCGAGGTGAAGGCGAACGGGTACCGCAGGCGCCGCCGGTCGCCGGACGGGTCCGCCAGGCGCGCGATGTCGAGGCCGCTGAGGGACGGGTGCAGCGCGTGCTCCAGGAAGCGGCCCTGCACCTCGCGCGCGAGATCGACGAAGCGGCGCCCCGCGCGCTCCGGCACCGCCAGCGGGACGGTGGTGCCGAAGTTGCCGATCGCGGACCCTGCCCCGACCTGCTGCCGCTGCGAGTGCACGACGGTGATCGTGTGCGCCCTGTCTCCCCCGACCGCGCCGAGCAGCGCCCCGTACACGCCGAGGAAGACCATCGGGACGGTGAGGCCGTGCAGCCGGGCCCGCTCGGCGATCGCGGTCGCGGTGGGCGCGTCGACGACCAGCATCCGGTGAGCGACCGCGCGGCCCGACTGCCGCCAGCCCGGCCGCAGCGGCGCCTGCGCGGCCTCCGGGAGATCCTGTGCCACCGCGCGCCAGTAGCGTTCGTCGCGCTCCCGCCGCCGGGCTCCCGGACGGCTCGCGGCGGGCGCGGGTACGGGTGCGGGTGCGAGTGCGGTGGTGCCGCTCCCGGCGCCGGGGGCGACCAGCGCTTCGAGGAAGTCGGTGAGCGACGCGGCGTCCATCAGCCACAGCGCGTAGACGAGGTGGAGCCTGGCCCTGCGGGGCGAGCGCACCACGGTGACCTTCAGCTGCGGCCAGGCGTCGAACGCGAGCCCGTCGGAGCGGAACTCCTCGCGCACACCGGCGTCGAGGGCGTCGAAGGAGTCCTCCGTCGCCGACAGGTGGGTCACGGAGACGGTCGCGTCGGCTGCCGCCACCGGCTCGGGCATCAGGTCGTCACCGACCTTCAGGCGCAGGACCGGGTTCTCGCGTACGAGACGGTCCAGCCGCGCCTGGATCCCGTCCACGCGGGAGACGTCCACGTCGCAGGCGAGGTAGTAGCGCGCGGGGCTGCGCAGTTCGAGGCCGTCCTGGTCGCCGACGAGGTAGGCGCGCTGGATGGGCCCGAACGGATACGCCGCCGCCTCGTGTTCGCGCAAGGCCGAGGGGTCAGGCACGGGGCGCCCCCTCCCCCGTACGGATCGTCCGCAGCAGTCCGCGGTGGACGCGGGCGATCTCGTCGCCGCCGACGATGCCCTTCCGGTAGTAGTAGGCCACGACCAACTCGGCACCGGACATCTGGAGTTCCCCCTGCAGCTGGTAGGGCAGGGCCCGGCCGAGGGCCCGCGGCTGCCACGACCCGAGGTCGCGGGCGCGCAGGTCGCGCGGCATGGGGCGCTGGTTGAACAGGACCGTGGAGAGCGGGAAGCAGTCGCCGCCGCCCAGGCCGAGGTCGTCGACGCGCTGGTCGAACTCCCAGCCGCTGTGCACGGCACCTTCGGTCAACTGGCATGCGAACTCAGTGGTGTTGGCCCGCAGCGACGCCTCCCCGGGACCGCGGACGGTCAGGGTGGTGGTGAACATGCCGACCGTCTCGGTGCCGGTCTCCCCGCGGCTCTGGCTGATGACGACGATCGGCAGCCGGTCGAAGCCGAAGGTGTCGGCGACCGCCCGCTCGAACGCGGCGAGCACGACCGTGAACGCGGAGACCCCGAGGTCCCGCGCGATCCGGTGCACCTCGCGTGTGCACAGCGTGCCGAGCGGCAGGGAGAGCAACTCGCCCTGGGGGCCGCCGTTCTCGGCGGATTCGGGGAGCCGGGCCTGGGTGACGCCGTCGAGCAGCTTGCGCCAGTAGGCGGTCGACTCGTTCGGCAGTTCCGAGCGCTCCGTGGCGAGACAGTAGTCGCGGTAGCTGTCCGGAAGCACTCCGGCGTCCAGGCCACGTCCGGTAAGGAGCGCGTCCAGCTCACCGGTCAGGGTGTCCATGCTCAGGCCGTCCACGAACAGGTGGTGGACGACCAGGACGACCGAACTTCCGTCGGTGCCCTGGACGAGCACGGCCCGCATCGGCGGTGGTGCCGTCGGGTCGATCAGCCGGGACACCACCTCCGCGCGGGCCTTCTGCACGCTCTCGCGGAACGCCGCCGAGTCCACGGGGAAGCCGGTGTCCACGACGGCGACCGGACAGGACAGGTCCGCGGCGGCGGTGAAGGTCTGGTGGTGCCAGTCGGCGGTGAGGGCCAGGCCGAGCGCGTCGTGGCGCGCGAGCAGGGTGCGCAGGGCGCCCTCGACGACTGCCGCGGAGGCGCGCTCGTCGAGCTTGATCTCGCGGGAGAGGTTGCACCAGTTGCCGTTGCCCTTGGGCATGCAGATGCGGAGGTAGCCGACCTGGCGCGTGGAGAGGGGGTAGCGGGTGCGGGGCGCGGCGGTCGCCGGCGCCTCCTCGGTGGTCCCGGCGGTCCCGGCGGTCCCAGCGGTCCGAGCGGTCCGCGCCGGGGCGGAGGCGCCCTGGACGCGCCGCCTCCTGTCGATCTCGCGGGCCAGCGACGGCACGTCCCGCAGGCCGAAGCACTCCTGGACGGTGAGCTGGATCCCGTACGCACGCCTGATCCTCGCGACGGCCGTGACCAGGTCGAGCGACGAGACGCCCGCCTCGGTGAAGCCACCCGCGCCACCCGCGCCACCCTCGCTACCCGCGCCACCCTCGCTACCCGCGCCGCCCTCGCCTCCCAGCACCTCGCGGAGCAACCGCTCGGTCCCCGACGACCCGGTGCCGCCCACCGGTTCGTCGTCCGCGCCGTCGGCGGTCGGTGCGTCGAGGGAGTCGAGCAGCGCGCGCCGGTCGACCTTTCCGCTGCGCAGCATCGGCAGGTCCGGCCGCACGTGCAGGGCGAACCTCGGCAGGCCCCTGCTCCTTCCCTCGGCGAGGACCGCCGTGCGCAACGACTCCGGGCCGCCCTCCTCGGCGGCCGCGACGAACACCTGCGGCCCCTCGCGGTCCACGACGACGCACTGGCGTACGCCGTCCAGGGCCTCGACGGCGTCGACGAAGCCGTGGAAGGAGACGCGTCGGCCGCCGAACTTGATGTCGTTGTCACGGCGACCGAGGATCACCACGTCGCCGTCGCCGTCGTCGCGCCGGAAGCCGAGGTCACCGGTCGGCAGCGGCGCGGGGAACGGGTCCACGCGGTGCACACCATGGCCGTCGCGGTCGCCGTCATGGCCGTCGCGGTCGTCCTCGGACGCGCGGCGCAGCAGCCCGAGCGCCGGAGCCTCGACGGCGAGGACGACCTCGCCGATGCCTCCGTCGTCGGGCTCGGCGACCGTCAACTCGACGCCGGGGCGCGGCTTTCCGACGGGCGTCGACCAGGCCTCGCCGCCGTCCGACGGGAGACGCTGGACGTCACGCCGGTACAGCTGGGCGAGCGTGGCCTCCGTCTGGCCGTACAGGTTGACGATCTCGGCGTTCGGCGCGAGCGCGGCCCACTCCTCGACCACCCGTCGGCCGAGCACCTCACCGGCGAAGAAGAGCAGCCTGAGCTCGGGCAGTCCCGCCTCGGCCAGGCGCGGTTCGCGGGCGAGGCACGCGGCGATCGACGGCACGAGGAAGGCCGCGGTCGGGCGGCTATCGACCAGGTGACCTGCGAGACAGGACAGGTCCAACTGGGCGTCCACGGGCGGCAGTACGAGCGTTCCGCCGACGCCGAGCACGCCCAGGAGCTCCCGCAGCGAGGGGTCGAAGTTCACGCGGGTGATGGCGGCGACCCGGTCGGCGGCCCTCAGCTCGAACTCGCCGCGGAACCAGCCGAGGAAGTCCGCCAGGCCCCGGTGGCTGCCCACCACGGCCTTGGGTTCGCCCGTCGAGCCGGAGGTGGGGATCACGTAGCCCGCGTCGGCGTCCCGGAACTTCCTTACACGACCGGGCACTTCGGGCAGGGAGTCGATGACGACCCCGCCTGTGGCCGCGTCGAGGACGATCTCGGCCGTGCCGTCGCCCGTCCCCCGGTACAGCTCCACCGGGGTGACGTCGCTGCTGATCACCACAGCGGGGCGGGTCCTGCCGTCGAGCCACGCGTACTGGTCCGGGGTCAGCCCGGCGTCCACCGGCACCGGCACCGCGTCGGCGCGCCACGCGGCGAGGAGTCCCACCACGTACGCGGGCGAGAGCGGACCCATGACGAGCACGCAGGCACGGGCCACGCCGAGCGCGTCGAGGCGGCTCGCCAACTCCGCGACGGCGGAGTCCAGTTGGGCGTGGGCGAGCTGTCGGCCCTGCCATTCGACGGCCGTCACGAGGTGCGCGCCCCGGCGCCGCCCCGGACGACCCGCTTCACCGCTTCGTAGTCGGTCTTCCCCACGGGCGTGCGGGGAAGGGACGCGGCGAAGGCGTACTTCTGCGGGAGTTGATAGGGGAGCATCCGTGCACCCATCTGCTGTCGGACCGCGTTCGGGTCGCAGGTGGCGTCGCCGACGACCAGGGCGGCGATCTGTTCGCCGCCTTCGCCGTCGGGCAGCCCGACGACGGCGCAGTCGGCGACGCCTTCGCAGGCGCGCAGGGCCGTCTCGACCTCGATCGGCGCGACCTTGTTGCCGGTGACGTTGATGAACGTGGACTTGCGGCCCCGGATGAACCAGCCGTCGGGCTCCGCCACGACGAGGTCGTGCGTGCGCAGCCAGCCGTCCACGAACATGGCCGCTTCCGCCTCGGGGTCGCGGTAGTACCCGCGCGCGAGCGCGGGCCCGCGGACCAGCAGCTCGGAGCCGCCGTCCGTGCTGTCCGTACCGTCCGTGCCGCCCGGATCGAACCGCCAGTCGATGCCCGAGATGGGCAGGCCGATCGTCCCCGGCCCGGTGTTCTTGGCGTCGTACGTGATGATGCCGATCTCGCCGAGCCCGTACCCCTGGCGCAGCGGCAGGCCGAACCGCTCGCCGAAGCGGGCCTGGGTGTCGGCGCTGATGGGCGCGCTGCCGGTGAGGGCGAGGCGGAGCGAGCCGAGCGCCGCCCTGTCGACGCCGTCCGCCGCCACCAGCATCTGGTACATCACCGGGAGCCCGCTGACGATGGTCACCGCGTGCTTCTGGATCACCCGGGCGAGGCCGCGTGCGGTCAGCTGTCCGCCGCGCGTGAAGACCGCCTTCGCGCCGTTCAGGAAGGTGGGCAGGGCCAGGACGTCGATGCCGTGCCCGTGCCAGAGCGGTAGGGCGCACAACACCACGTCGGACGAGGTGAGTTCGCCTTCAAGGGACCAGGAGCGCACGCGCTCCATCACTGCCGCCTGGCTCATGACGATGCCCTTGGGCACGCCGGTCGAGCCCGAGGTGCAGTGCACGACGAAGTCGTCGGGGCGGTAGGCGTGGGGCCTGCGGGAGCCGTCGCCCGAGCCGCCGGCGACCGGCTCGACGCCCCCCTCGCCCACGAGCAGGTCCAGGTCGAACTTGGCGGCCAGACGCGCCTGTTCCTCCGGCGTCGCCCTGCTGTCGAGCAGTACGGCGACGTACCGGACCTTGGCCGCCGCGAAGTAGGCGGCGACGAAGGTGAGCGGATCGTCCACCGCCAGGCCGACGACGGGCCTGGCCCCGGCCGCGCCGCCGAGCGACTCCGCGTGGGTGTCCACCGCTTCGAGCAGTCGGCCGTACGAGGTCACGGTGCCGTCGTGGCCGACCATCGCCGGAGCGTCCGGGGCCGCCTCCGCGACGGCGCGCAGGGCGGCGTAGACCGGGGCGCCGGTCATGACGTGGCGCTCGCGGCCTCGTGGTCGTGCGTTCCGAGGACGTTGTCGAAGTGCCGGTGCATCGCCTTGGCGCCGAACGTCGCGCGGTGCACCGCCTTGGAGTCCTCGCGGGAGTTCTCCAGGGCCGACCGCATGGGGTTCGTGAGGACGCGCTTGGTCGCGGAGAAGGCGACCTTCGGGTACCGGCCCATGCGCCGGGCCCGCTGCATGGCACGGTCGAGCAGGAACTCGGGCTCGCACGTCTCGTCCACCAGGCGCAGGCCGAGCGCGGTCTCGGGCGCGATGGGCCGGCAGGACATGACGACGTGGCGGGCCATGTCGTAGCCGACGGAGGTCGAAAGGATCGTGGCGGCCATGGACGCGCCGATGCCGTGTTCCAGCTCCGGCATGACCAGGTCCGCGCGGGTCGACATGACCTTCCAGTCGAACATCATGGCCAGTTGGAAGCCGAGGCCGATCGCGTGCCGGTCGATCGCGGCGACCGTGGGCTTGCCGGTGTCCAGGACCGAAAGATAGAGGTCGCTGCACCAGTCGATGGTGTCGTTGACCGCCTCGTCCGTGGCGAGCCGACGGGCCTCGTTGAAGTTGCCGCCCGCGCTGAAACATCGGTCGTGGCCGCCGCTGACCACGATGGCGTCGACGCCGTCGTCGGCGTCCGCCTCACGGATGATCTCCATGAAGAGTTCCGCCATCACCTTGCCGAACGGGTTGGTCGGCTTCTCGTGCGCGAGCGTCAGGACCCTCGTCCGGTCGACATCGACGACGTCGATCAGCGCCATGTCTCAACTCCCCTTTCCTCAAAGGTCATCGCGAAAGGTCATCGCGAAAGCTCATCGCGGGTGCGGTCAGCGGTTGTCACGGTTGGCGCGGTTGTAGGCGGATATCGCGGCCTCCAGGCACTTGTCCGAGTCGACGGGCTCGTGCGGCGACGCGGCGAGCGCCTCCACCAGCTCCAGGCCGACGAGGTCGTAGAACCGCTCGACGTCGACGGTCGGTACGCCGATGAGGCGCGCGACGGCTCCGTCCAGGTTCGCCTCGACACCACTGCCGTGGTGCAGGGCCTGCTTGGGACGCCAGGCGATGGCGTCCGGCAGGATCCGTGTCGCCGCGAGCCGCATGTGCCCCTTCTCGCGGTCGCGGTGGCGCATGACGCCGGGCACCGTGTCGAGAGCGGCCTGGATGACGGGCGTGTTCCAGTACATGTGCCGCAGGACGTAGCCGTGCGCGGCGGCCGAGATCCCCGACAACTCCCCTGCCAGCGCGGCGCCTTCGAGACACTCGCGGACGGCCTTCCGCAGATCGGGGACGGGCCCCGCCTCGACGCGCAGACCGGAGTTGATGAAGTCGGCGCCGACGCCGGTCAGCACCGTTCCCCGGGGAATCCGCCCCTGCTGGTAGACCGCGACGAGGTTGACTCCCCCTGCGACGGCCTCCCGGCTGGGGCGCCCCAGCATGCGCACGGTCTCCGGGATCGCCCGGAGGATGTCCTCCTCGGACAGGTCGAGATGCTGGACGGGCATCCCCAGGTGGGCGCCGAGTTCGTCCGCGGCGGCGTACTCGTTGCCCCACGGTGTGCCCAGCGTGGCGAGGTGGTCGAGGATCCCCGCCTCCTTCGCGAGGGCGGCGACGAGCCCGGAGTCGACGCCGCCGGACACCACGGCGGTGACAGGCCCCGGTTCACCGGCGGTGACGATCTCCTGGCAGAGGATCTCGATCTGCCGGTCCCCCGCCTCCATCGCGGTCTCGCCGATGACGGGAGAGGCGTGCCAGGTCTGCGCGACCTGCTCGGTGACCTCCACCGCCGTCCCGGCCGAGGCGCGGGCGAAGGTGACGATCCTGCCGCCGCCGATCTTCCGTACGGAGTCGCGGACGGCGCGGGCCTGACGGCGGGCTCGGTCGGGCTCGGGCCCGGAGTCGGTGAGGAAGTCGGTGAGGACCCGCGCGGTCACCTCGGCGAGGTCGGTCCCGATCAGGACGCGGTCCGCGCCGGGCTCGGCCCAGTAGTACAGGATCGTCGGGTTCTGCCTGCTGGTACGGACGACGACCCGGTCGCCGGTCCATTCGATGGTGTTGCAGCTGTCGGCGCCGCCGGAGGGCAGCGGCCAGGAGCGGTCGAGCTCCTCGACGACGAGCCGCCCCGTCTCCCGGGGGCCGGCGGTGCCGAGCCGCGTCTCCAGGCCGCCGCCGGGCCGGTTGCGGATGTCGAGCAGCAGCGAAGGGAAGCTGTCCATGTCGTCCCCAGACCTCAGGAAACCGAAAGGCGGACCATCTTGCGGGGCTGGCCGGGGAAGGCGGCGCGACCGTGGACGAGCTTGCGGTTGTCCAGGATCATCACCTCGCCGACCTGCCAGGAGTGGGCGTAGAGCACGCTCGGCTGGTGCAGCGCGTCGCTGATCCTCTGCATCAGCCGCGCGCTCTCCTCCTCCGTCCAGCCGACGACCAGCGCGTCGTGGGTGCGCTGCGGGTCGTCCGGGTCGGTGAGGCCGACGACGATCCGCTTCTCGCCGGTCTCGGGGTCCCTCTGCACGGGCGCCACCCGGGGGTGGTCCCCCTCGGCCCTGTCCTTGTAGTAGCCCGAGATCCGGTTGCGGTACTCGATGACGATGCCCTCCATGATCTCGACCAGATCGGCGGGGGCGTGCGCGAAGAACGCGGCGGCACTGGCGACGAGGGTCTCGCCGCCCCCGTCGGGCGCCGTCACGCACTGCATCCCGATGTACTTGACCGGCGGGCCCTCGTTGAACGCCGCGTCGACGTGCAGCGGCATGCCGCGCGTCGTGAACTGGACGTTGCCCGAGTCCTGTTGGGGTTCGAGGGTGAGCTTGGTGCCGAAGTGGTACTCGACGGGATCACCCAGGCCCAGCATGATTTCGTCGAAGGTCCGGCCACCCAGGCTGTCGGGCGTGAGAACGACGAACCCGCACTCGTCGAGCCTGTCGCGCAGTTCCCCGGGATCCTTGGACGTGCACACCGCGCGACGCGCGATGTCTGCCATGTGATGCGTGCTGATGATCTTCACCCCTCCGTGATCGGTCGTACCCGTCCCCCTCGTGCGGCCATGGCGGGGATGCTGACGCACACCCCTGACAGCGGACTGACAGACGCCGACGCGGCTCATCAAGGCGCCGACGCGACTCGTCGGGCCGGGCCGGGCCGGGTCGGGCCGGGCCGGGCCGGGTCGGGTCGGGTCGGGTCGGGTCGGGTCGGGTCGGGCGTACGTCAGCGGGGATCGGCGCCCACCAGGCGCACCGGGTCGCCGAAGAGGACGACCATCTCGCGCTCGCCCTCGTAGGGGTCGCGACCGTGCGCCATCCGCAGGTTGTCGACCACCAACAGGTCGCCGTCCTGCCAGGGTTCGCTCAGCCCCGCGCTTCCGTAGGCCTCGTTGATGGTGTCGACGACGCCGGTGGGGATGGTCTCCCCGTCACCGTCCCCGTACAGCGTCCGGAAGGGCAGGCCCTCGACTCCGTAGAGCTCCTCCAGGTGCTCACGGATGATGGGGTCCAGGGACGACTCGTGCAGGAACGCGGCCTGGTTGAACCAGACCCGCCGGCCCGTCGCGGGGTGGCGCAGCACCGCGGCGCGGTGCTGGCGGGTGCGCAGGCCGCCGTCCTCGGTCCAGGTGCAGTCGACGGCGTTCTCGGCGCAGTACCGCGTGACCCGGTCCTTGTCGTCGGTACCGAAGGCCTCGGTCCAGGAGAAGCCGAACTCCAGGTAATTGCGGGCCAGTTGCCACCCCTCGCGCTCGAAGCGCTCGACCAGCGCCGCCGGCAGGAGGTCCAGGACGCGTTCCCCGTCGGCCACGGCGGCGACGCCACCGCTGCGCGGTGCGCGCAGGCAGCCGAACAGGGCGGTCGACGGCACCACGGCGGCGTAGCTCAGTTCGTGGTGCATGCAGAGCTGGTCCTCGGAGGGCCAGTCCGACGCGGAGTAGACGTCGTCGCCGTGGGCCTGACGGCTGGTGAAGCCTTCGCGCTCGGCCATGGTGACCACGCCCAACGCCCGTCCCGCCGCGGCCAGATCGGCGGGCGAGGCCAGGCCGAGGCCGCGGACCAGGACCGCGCCGTGCCGGGCGAGCAGGGCCCGGATCTCCGCCCGGGGCAGGTCCGCGGCGGCCGGGGCCGCGGCCTGCGGCAGCCGCAGGACCGGGATCCGGCCCTCGGTGAGCGCCAGGTCCCAGCCGTCGGGAACGGCGTCGACCACCGTCGGCTCGTCAACCGTTGTCATTGCGCTGTCTCCAGTCCGGTGTCGGGTCACGCCGCCTGATGCGACTTGAGGTCGAGCAGGTCCGCGGCGTCGCTGAGGACCGGGGCCTTGGCCAGCTCCTGTGCGGTCACCGCGTTGTCGAGGGCGATCACCACGCGCAGCAGGGCGATGGAGCTGCCGCCCGCGTCGAAGAAGTGCGTGGCGCGGCCGATGCTCTCCACGGGGACCTTGAGCGCCTTGGCCCACAGCGCGGCGAGCCGGTGCTCGGTCGGCGTGCGCGGGGACTCCGCGGCGGCCTCGGGCGAGTCGGCCGCGGCCTCGGGCGCGGTCTCCGCCTGCCGCGCGAGCAGCTTGCGGTCGATCTTGCCGTTGGGCGTGAGCGGCAGCGCGTCGAAGTGGTGGAACCGGCCGGGCAGCATGTACTCGGGCAGGGAGCGGGCGAGGGCCGCGCGCAGCTCGTCGTCGGGGAGGGGCTCGGCCGCGGCGTAGCAGCCCTCCAGGCGGCGTACCCCTTCCGCGCCCACGACCACGACGGCGGCGTCACGGACCCCGTCGACCCGCGCCAGCTGGTTCTCCACCTCGCCGATCTCGATCCGGAAGCCCCGGATCTTGACCTGGGCGTCGCGGCGGCCGAGGAACTCCACACGGCCGTCGGGCAGCCAGCGCCCGAAGTCGCCCGAGCGGTACAGACGGCCGCCGGGGTGGTCCGGGTCGGGGAGGTACGCGGCCTCGGTGCGCTCCTCGTCGTTGATGTAGCCGCGGCCGACGCAGACCCCGGAGAAGACCAGCTCTCCCGGCGCGCCCAGCGGGACTGGCCTGAGCCGCTCGTCGACCACCAAGACCCGGACGTTGCGGACCGGCCGGCCGAGCGGCACCGACGCGCCCTCGGGGGCGCGGCGCAGCACCTCGTGGTTGGTGTCGTCGGAGGTCTCGGTCAGGCCGTAGGCGTTGACCAGCGCGATGTCGGGCAGCGCGGCGAACCAGCGCTCGGTCAGCTCCTTCTTGAGCGCCTCGCCGGTCACCGAGACGCAGCGCAGGCGGGGCAGCGCGCGCGGGTGGCGGCGCAGGTGCTCCAGGACCACCTCCAGGTAGGAGGGGACGAGTTGGGCGACCTCTACCTCGCGCTCGGCGAGCAGCGTGACGAAGCGGGCGACGTCGAGGACGTCGCGCTGGGCGACGACGACGGTGCGGCCGCCCATGGCCAGGCCCGCGACCAGCTGCCACAGCGAGATGTCGAAGCACTGCGGCGCGGTCTGCGAGACCACGGTCCCGGCCTCGACGCCGAGGTCCTCGATCTTGGCGAGGAGGTGGTTGAGGAAGCCCTCGTGCTCGCACATCGCGCCCTTGGGCTGCCCCGTGGAGCCGGACGTGAAGTAGATGTACGCGAGTTGGTCCGCCGCGACGGGCAGGCCCGGGTCCGCCAGGTCCTCGTCGTCGCGGGCCTCGGCGAGGACGTCCGCGACGACGTCCACCCGGACCTCGCCGAGCCCGGCCGACGCCTCGGTCAGGCCCGCGCTCACGCCGCGCTGGGTCAGCACCTGGCGGCAGTCGCCGCGGGTCAGCATGGCGGTGATCCGGTCGACGGGGAACTGCGGCTCGACGGGGAGGTAGACGCCGCCCGCCTTGAACACCGCGAGGACGGACGTGAGCCACTCCAGGTCGCGTTCGGTCACGACCGCCACGACGTCCTCGTCGCGCAGGCCGCGTCGGCGCAGCGCGTGGGCGACCCGGTTGGCCCGCTGGTTCAGCTCCCGGTACGTCAGGGAGCTGTCCTCGAAGACGGCGGCGACGTCGTCGGGGCGCAACCGCGCCTGCTCCTCGAAGAGTTCGTGGAAGCGCCGGTCGGGCAGCTCGCGCCGGGGCCCGGCGAGGGCCTCGCGCTGGTACGCGGCCTCGGCCGCCGAGACGGGGTTCCACTGGTCCTGCGCGGACTCCGGGCGGGTGCCGAGCTCTTCGAGGGCGGAGATCAGATAGCCGGCGACGCGTCCGGCCACGTCGGCGTCGAAGGCGTGCAGGCGGTAGTTCAGGGCCAGTTCGAGCCGGTCGCCCCGCCGCACCAGGCCCGCGGCGAGGACGGTGTCGGGGGCGAGGTCCACCACGTCCGGCAGGCGTCCGGCCACCACGACGGTGTCGAACAGGGCGTCCTTGCGGCCGAGTTCGGCCCTCGCCAGGTCCAGCGTGCCGGAGCGGTGCCGCTCCGTGGCGGTCTGCGCGACGGCGGCGGCGCCGAGCAGCTCCTGCCAGGTGCCGTCACCGACGTCCACGGGGCAGGGCAGGGGGGCCGTGTCCGTGTCGGGGGTGAGCGGCGGCACGTATCCGGTGACCACGGCCGGCTCCCCGGTGACCGCGGCGATCACGCGGGCGCAGGCGGCCAGCAGCAGCGTCTCCAGGCGTACGTCGACCCGTGCGGCGAGGGCGAGCAGCGCGGCCGACTTGCCCGCGGGCAGCACGGTCCTGCGCTCGGCGATGCGGTCCTTGGGCGGCGGCACCTCGGTGCGCCAGCTCGGTACGGGGGTGAAGCGGCTGCCGTTCAGGACGCCCCGCCAGTACGCGAGGGCCTCCCCCTCGGACGTCGTCGGCCGCTGTGGCCGGTCCCCGGATCCGCTCTGCCTAGCCGTCACGAGCCTTGCCCTCCCTGATGGATATCCGGCGGGGCCGGACATGAGTGAATATCCGGCGGAACCGGATGCGCGCAGAAGAACCGGATGCGCGCGGAAGAAGACGGGAATCCGAACGCCTGGTGTATTCGAGGGAACGAAGGAACCAGGAATCGTCAGGAATCCGCCTGGAATCGCCAGGAGTCCGTCAGGAGGCCTGGCTCGAATAGGCCTGGCCGGAATAGAGCGGAGTGCGCCGCGGCCTGCCGAACACCACGTCCTGCTTCAGGATCGCCTGGTACGTGAGGTGCAGGGCGGGTCCCGGCTCCAGGGCCAGATCGGTGGCGAGCCTGCGGCGCGCGCCGTGGAACACCTCGAGGGCCTCCGCCTGCCGGCCGTCGCGGTAGAGGGCGAGCATCAGGAGCTCGCTCAGCCGCTCGCGCTCGGAGTGCTCGGTGGCCAGCTGGCGCAGTTCGGCCATCGAGACGCGCTCCACGTCGACGGCGAGCTTCGCCGCGGTCAGGTCCTCGAACGCGGTGATCCGGCGTTCCTCCAGGTGGACCGCGTGGATGCGACAGCGGGTGCCCTCACGGGCGTCCATCAGCGCGGGGCCGTGCCACAGGGCGAGCGCCTGCTCCAGCTTCACGATGGCCTCGGCGGGGTTGCGCTGCACGAGGTTGCCGCCGGCCTCGGCGAGGGCGAGGAACCGGTGCGCGTCGACCGACTCGGGGGCCACGTCCAGGAGGTAGCCGTTGCTGCCGGTGCGGACGATCTCGTCGCCCTTGTCCCCGGTGACGGACTGCAGCAGCCTGCGCAGCCGGCTGACGATGGCCTGCAGGGCGTTGCGGGAGTTGGTCATCACCTGGTCCGCCCAGAGCTCGTCCACGAGCTGGTCGAACGGGACGGGCGCCTGGGGCGACATGGCGAGAAGCGTCAGTACGGTGCTCGCCCGCTTCGACGCGACGGCGGACCTTCGGTCTTCGCAGGACAGAGAGAGCGCGCCCAGGACCTTGATTTCCACAGCGATTAACCCCCGTTATCGGCAGCTGGCGTATCCAATGCTGACCAAATTCATGCGCTCGGGGAAATATCACTTGGCCGGCCGCCGCACTCGCCGGTGGTATGGCCCTCGGGGAGGCCGGTGGTATGGCCCTTGCACCCGAACGCCGGACCGGCGGGGGATTCCGGTCCGGCGTTCGCGGTGGGGACGCCGAACCGGCGGGGGATCCGGTCCGGCGTCCGTCTGGGGGCCCGCCTAGCGGTGCAGGTGCAGCGTCGTCGCGGACGACGGGACGGGGGGCGGCGGCACGCTGCCGGCCTGTGCGGCGGCGTCCTGCTGCGCCTTGCGCATCTTGCGGGACGGCCACCAACTGGCGTCGCCCAGCAGGATCATGGCCGACGGCAGGATCATCACGCGGATGATGAAGGCGTCGAGCAGGACCGCCACCGCGAGGCTGAAGCCGATCTGCTTCATCTCGGCCAGGTGCAGGAACATGAAGCTCGCGAAGACCGTCACCATCACGACCGCCGCGCTGGTGACCACCTTGGCGGACTTGCTGATCCCGTCGATGACCGCTTGGCGGGTGGGCACTCCGTTCATCGCAGCTTCCTTGATCCGGCTGACGACAAAGACCTGGTAGTCCATCGACAGGCCGAAGAGGATCACGAAGAGGAACAGCGGTACGCGCGAGCCGATGCCGCTGGTGGCGCTCTCCTCGAAGCCGAAGAGCGTCGAGCCGAGACCCCACTGGAAGAAGACGACCACCAGGCCGAACGAGGCGGCGACGGACAGCAGGTTGAGCAGGACGCCGAGGACCGAGATGACCACGGAGCGGAAGACGAGCACCATCATGATGAAGGTCAGCAGCAGCAGGAAGCCGATGACCACGGGCATCTTCTCGTTCTGGTTCTTCAGGTAGTCGACGTCCTGGGCGACGGGTCCGCTGACCCCGAACTCGGCGCCGTCCACCTTCCCGAGCGTCGCCGGGATCATGTCGTCACGCAGGTGCTTCAGCGAGTCCTGTGCCTCGGAGGAGTTCAGCTTGTGGGGCACGGACAGCGTCATCATGTGGATCAGACCGTCGTCGGTGCTCTCCAGCTTGGGCTGCTTCTTGGAGAACAGCGGGTCGGCCTTGGCGCGGTCGGCCAGGGCGGTCAGCGCCTCGCGCGTCTGCTCCTTGTCGCCCGCGTCGCTGCGTACGGCGACCCAGTGCTCGGCCAGCAGGTCGGGGAAGGCCTCGTTGAGCCGGTCGTAGGCCTTCATCTCGGGGATGGAGCGGGAGTGGGTCGCCGTGCTCAGGACGCGCAGTTCCATGCCGAGGACGGGGGCCGCGAGGCCGAGCATGACGAGCACCGACACCACGAGGGTGGCGACCGGACGGTTCTTGGCGGGCTTCAGGAGCGCGGTCCACAGGCGGCCGGTCTCCTCCGGCTTGCGGGCCTTGACCCGCTTGCCGCGCTCGGCGGCGCGGGCGGCCTTGCGGTCCGCGCGGCGGCCGATCTTGACGAGCAGGGCGGGCAGCACGGTGATCGAGCTGAGGACGGCGACCGCGACGACCACGATGGTGCCGATGGCCAGCGAGGAGAAGATGACGTCGGTGGCGAGGAAGAGCGTCGCGGTGGAGAGGATCACGGCGAGGCCGGAGACCACGATGGCGCGGCCCGAGGTCGCCGCGGCGATCCCCACCAGGGCTTCGGGGCTGAGCCTGCCGCCCGCGTGGGCCCGTTCCTCGCGCTCCCGCTTGAGGTAGAAGAGCGTGTAATCGACGCCGACCGCCATGCCGATCAGCAGAATGACGTTGTTGCCGACGCCCGCGTCCGGCAGCAGGTGCGAGACCAGCTGGGACAGGCCGATGGAGGCGCCGATCGAGGAGATCGCGAGCAGCAGCGGCACACCGACCATGATCACTGAACCGAAGACGAGGGCCAGGGTGATCAGGGTGATCGGGAAGGTGATGGTCTCGGTGGTCGCGAGGTCGTCGGCGCGCTGGTCGTCCAGGCCCACCTCGACCGAGGCGTCACCGGTCTCCTCGACGCGCAGGTCCGCGTACTTCTTCTGGACCTCGGCGGTCGTCTCCAGGAGCGGGTCGATGTGCTTCTGGGCCTCCAGGCGGGGGCCCTTCAGGGTCACCTCGACCATCAGCATCTTGCCGTTCTCCGAGCGCACCGGGTCGGCGACGTGGAGGACCGGGTCCAGCTTCTTCATCCGGGCGGCGACGTCCTTCGCGGCGCTCCGGGCCTCCGCCCCGAGCGGCGCGTCGGACTTGTTGGTGACCATGATCCGCTCGGCGGACTTGTGCTGGAGGTCACCGTCCGTGGCGATGGACTCGGCACGTCCGGCCTCGCCGACCCAGTAGTCCTTGTCGCCGGCGCTGTTCGTGCCGACCAGGCTCCCGAGGGCGAGACACAGAGCGACGAACACAAACCATCCTGCGATGGCCCGCCCTGGGTGCAGCGCACTCCAGCTCGCCACCTTCACGGTAAGTGGCTGTTTCTTCACTGAACCCAGCTCCTTGTCGGTAGTCACTCCTACCCAACGGGTGTAAGTCAAAAATTACATATGGAGCGATGGGCCGTCAACCCCGGACCGACGCGCCGCCGGGACGGCCGTGCGGGCGCGCAGGACGACGCAACCCCCGTCGCCTGCAAGGCAGTTGACGGGGGCAGCGGCGGAATCCGTGCGGCGTACGGGACCTGCGGGCGGGCCGTCAGCGCGCGCCCACCGAACCCGCTTCCAGCGCCTGAGGTCCGTAGATGTCGCTCACCCAGTTGCTCTGGTAGAGGGAATCGAGATAGCGCTCACCGAGATCGGGAGAGATCGCCACCGCCGTGCACGGCTCACCGCCCCGGTGCTCGGCCAGCCAGCCGAGCGCGCCCGAGATGACCGTCCCGGTGGATCCGCCGAACAGGAAGCCGCCCGCGGCCAGTTGGTGCGCGACGCGGATCGTGGCCGTCTCCGGCACATGCACCACGTCGTCCACGTACGACACATCCAGCAGCGCGGGACGCACACCGGACCCGAGGCCCGGGATCATCCGCGGCGAGGGCGGCCCGCCGAACGTCACGGAGCCGACGGAGTCGACCGCGACCACGGTGACCGGATGGCCCGAGTCCTTGAAGTACCGGGCACAGCCCATCAGCGTCCCCGTGGTGCCCGCGCCGACGAACAGCACGTCGAGATCGGGGAAGCGCTCGGCGATGGCCGGCGCCGTGGTGCGGTAGTGGGCCTGCCAGTTGCACGGGTTGGCGTACTGGTTGAGCCACAGATGACGGCTGTCGGACGCGCACAACTGTCGTACGTAGTCGAGCCTGGCGCCGAGGAAACCGGTCTCGGGGTCGGGCTCGGTGATGGTGTGCACCTGGGCGCCCATCGCTTCCATCAACCGTCTGGTGTTGAGGTTGCAGCGGGTGTCCGTGACGCACACGAACGTATAGCCCCGGCTCGCCGCGATCATGCTCAGGGCGACGCCGAGGTTGCCCGACGAGGACTCGACGATGACCGAGTCCCGGGTGAGCACCCCCCGGCGTTCGGCGTCGGTGATCATCGCCGACGCCGCCTTCAGCTTGATCGACCCGGCGAAATTGAAGCCTTCGCACTTCAGATGGAGCGGAGCGTCGAGGACGGACCGCAGATCCACATAGAGGTCCTCCATGTGGAAGTCCTCCGGTACGGAGATCACCGGCACTTGGGCCCCCTCGCCTCAGGAACGGCTGCTGGTCGCGCCTGCGCGGCCATACCGGTCCACCTCGTGGAAGAAGCCGTCGATCACCTGCGCGTCGCCGCTCCCCATCACCTCGTCGTAGACGAACTTGCCGACGGCGAGGTCGAGGACACCGAGGCCGAACGGCGAGAACACCACCGGGCGGTCGGCGGGGATCTCCACCTTCCCCTCCATGACCTCATACAGCGTCCCGTCGATGAACTCCCGCCCACCGGTGAGCTTTTCGGTCAGGTGGGGCGAGGTGTCGGCCTTCAGGCAGTGCTCGACGTCGTCGAGCACGTTCGCCGACGCCAGCAGGACCTCGGGCGCGAGGTCGCGCAACGAGACGTTCAGGACCAGCGGGTTGTGCGCGAACCAGGCCGGCTCGTGCACGTGCGGGGCCGCCGCCACGGTCGCGAAGATCACCAGGTCCGAGGAGCGGATCAGCTCCTCGGCGCTGTCGTGCAGCGTGATCGTGCCGCTCTCGCCCGCGCCCTCCAGGTACGTGCGGAAGCCCCCCGCGTACTCGGCGGACAGGTCGTGCACGCCCACCTCGTCGAAGGACCAGCCGGACCCCGCGAGATAGGTGTGGATGTGGCGGGCTATGAGCCCTGTCCCGATGAAGCCGACCCGCCTCGGACGGGTGCGCCCCGGGGCGCGGGAGAGCCGGTCGGCGGCGAGCGCCGCCGAGGCCGCCGTGCGCGCCGCGCTGATGATCGAGCTCTCCAGGCACGCGATCGGATACCCGGTGTCGTGGTCGTTGAGCACCAGGACCGCGGAGGCCCGGGGAATGCCCGCCGCCACGTTCTCCGGGAAGCTGGAGATCCACTTCAGCCCGTCGACCCTCGTTTCGCCGCCGATGGAGGCGGGCAGCGCGATGATGCGGGACGAAGGGCGGTCCTGGAAACGCAGGAAATACGACGGCGGGTTGACCGTGTCGCCCTCGCCGTGCACCCGATAGGCCGCCTCCACCATCGCGATGGTCTGCTGTTCACGGCCGGTCAGAATGCTGTGCACCTGCGAGCCAGGGATCACGGCAAACGGCGGAACAAGTTTTTCCGTTGTCATCCATAACTCCATTGCAGTGGGAGGGCGGAGCCATTCCAACCCAGTAATCCCGATTTCATGCTCCCCGATGCCACTGACAGCATGCTGACGCCCCATCAATCACCTGCCCCACCTGCGATATTCGGCCATCACTTAATGATCTGTCCGGTGATTTGACCCGCCCCTAGGCTCACTTCTCGGTGGCGCCACCGTGGGACCTGCACTCCACGGGCCCGGAGCCACTTCCCGGAACTCGTGGAGCTACCGAACAGGAGTCACCAGTGCTGAACAAAGTCGTGATCGTGGGTGGCGGAACAGCCGGCTGGATGACGGCCTCGTACCTCAAGGCCGCGTTCGGAGAACGAATAGACGTCACTCTCGTGGAATCGGGTCACGTCGGCGCGGTCGGCGTCGGCGAGGCCACCTTCAGCGACATACGCCACTTCTTCGAGTTCCTCGGACTCAAGGAGAAGGACTGGATGCCGGCGTGCAACGCCACCTACAAGCTCGCCGTCCGGTTCGAGAACTGGCGCGAGAAGGACCACTACTTCTACCACCCGTTTGAGCAGATGCGGTCGGTCAACGGCTTCCCGCTCACGGACTGGTGGCTGCAGCAGGGTCCGACCGACCGGTTCGACAAGGACTGCTTCGTCATGTCCTCGGTCATCGACGCCGGGCGCAGCCCGCGCATGCTGGACGGCACCCTCATCGACCAGCCCTTCGACGAGGGCGCGGACGAGATGCAGGGCCTGACGATGTCCGAGCACCAGGGCAAGACCCAGTTCCCGTACGCCTACCACTTCGAGGCCGCGCTCCTCGCCAAGTACCTGCGGGGGTACGCGGTCGAGCGGGGCGTCAAGCACGTCGTCGACGACGTCAAGCAGGTCAACCTGGACGAGCGCGGCTGGATCGGCGGCGTCACCACCGCCGAGCACGGCGACCTCACCGGCGACCTGTACATCGACTGCACCGGCTTCCGCAGCCTGCTCCTGAACAAGGCGCTCGAGGAGCCGTTCATCTCCTACGCGGACACGCTGCCCAACGACAGCGCGGTCGCCCTGCAGGTGCCGATGGACATGGAGAAGCGCGGCATCCGTCCGTGCACCACCGCCACGGCCCAGGACGCGGGCTGGATCTGGACGATTCCGCTGATGGGCCGCGTCGGCACCGGTTACGTCTACGCCAAGGACTACCTCTCCCCCGAGGAGGCCGAGCGCACCCTGCGCGAGTTCGTCGGCCCCGCCGCGGCCGACGTCGAGGCGAACCACATCAAGATGCGGATCGGCCGCAGCGAGAATTCCTGGGTCAAGAACTGCGTGGCCATCGGCCTTTCCAGCGGATTCGTCGAGCCGCTGGAGTCCACCGGCATCTTCTTCATCCACCACGCCATCGAGCAGCTCGCCAAGAATTTCCCCGGCGAGGACTGGAACCCCACCCACCGCAACCTCTACAACAAGTCCATCGCCCATGTGATGGACGGTGTGCGGGAATTCCTCGTCCTGCACTACGTCGCCGCGAAGCGGAGCGACAACCAGTACTGGCGCGACGCCAAGACCCGGAAGATTCCCGAGGCGCTCGCCGAGCGCATCGAGTCCTGGAAGACCCAACTCCCGGACTCCGAAACGATCTTCCCGTACTACCACGGCCTGCCGCCGTACTCGTACATGTGCATTCTGCTCGGCATGGGCGGCATCGACCTGAAGCCCTCCAAGGCGCTCGCGCTGTCCGACGGGGCCGCCGCCGAGCGGGAGTTCACGGAGATCCGCGAGAAGACCCGGCGTCTGACCGAGGTGCTTCCGGCGGCATACGAGTACTTCGCCCAGCACCACTGACGGGCGGCGGACCGAACATGGACATGCTGGAAAGCCACGTTCTGGATCTCGCGCCGCTCCTCGCCCATGTCACGGTGGCGCTCGGCGTCATCCTGCTGCTCGCTCTGGCGGGCCGGAGAGTCGCCCGCGCCCTGCGTCAGCCCGAGGTCATCGGGGAGATCGTGTTCGGGCTGCTCTCCGGCCCCGCCGTGATCGCCCTGGTCGGCCGGGACACCTTCGAGACGGTCCTGCCGGGTTCCGTGTTCGACCTGCTCAAGCTCATCTCCCAGGCCGGTCTCGTGCTGTTCCTGGTCGGCCTGGCCCACAAGCTGGGGACCGACCAGGGCAGGCCGCCGCGGCGCGCCATGGCCTGGGTGGCGGCGGGGTCCCTGGTGCCACCGCTGCTGACCGGCGTGCTCCTGGCCTCCCTCGTGCTCCTCACCGATGACACCGCGGCGCGCGGCGACGCACCGCTGCCCGCCTTCGTCCTGATGGTCGCGGTGTCGATGTCCATCACCGCCGTCCCCGTGATGGCGCGGATCCTGGCGGACCGGGGCATGTCCCGATCGGCCGCGGGCCGGATGGCGCTGGCCGTGGCGATCTTCATCGACGCGGTGGGCTGGCTCCTTCTCACCCTCGCCATCAGCCTCGGCAAGGGGAGCCTCGCCGATTCGCTGCACTCCGTACGGGCGCTCGCGTTCGGCGCGGTGTGCGCCCTGGTCGTCCGGTACACGCTGCGCACGCAGGCGGCGCGCAACGTCTGCGTGCGGCTGCCGAGGACCGCGGCGACGGTCCTCGGCGCGAGCGCCCTCGCGGTCGCGCTCGCCGTGGAGCACCTCGGCATGACGGCGATCCTCGGTGCCGCCCTGGTGGGCCTCGCGATCCCGCAGGACGAGGACGCCCCCTGGGAGCGCGCGGTGGACACCGTCACCCGGGCGGGCAGCGCCCTGGCCCCCGCCTTCTTCGTGGTCACCGGCATCACGGTGCTCACGAAGTCGTTCGCCGACGCCTCGTGGCCGCTGATCTGCTCGGCCGTCGCGCTCGGGTGTCTGGGCAAGGGGCTCGGCAGCTATCTGGGGGCCCGCGGCGGCGGCCAGACCCCCGAGACCGCCCGCACGATCGCCGTCCTGATGAACACCCGTGGGCTCACCGAACTGATCGTCCTCCAGGCCGGTCTCAGCTCCGGAATCCTCACGGCGCCCATGGTCCTGGCGCTGATCGTGATGGCACTCGCCACCACCGCCATGACCGGACCGCTCCTGACGCTCCTCGACCGCGGGAAGCCCCGCGCGGGCGAGCCCGGGACGGTTGCCGCAGCGAAAGAAAGCAGCGTCCGATGACCGATCGCACCGTAGACGTCGAACCGGAGGCCGACAAGGCGACGCCCGACGGCTTCCGCTCGATGATGAGCGGCTTCCCGTCCGGCGTCGGCGTGGTCACCTCCACCGGTCACGACGGGGCGCCGCGGGGCATGACGTGCTCCTCGGTGTCCAGCGTCTCGCTCGACCCGCCGACCCTGCTCGTCTGCCTGCGCCACGGCAGCCCCACCCTGGAGGCGATCCTGGAGCGGGGCACCTTCGCGGTGAACCTGCTGCACGAGGGCGCCCAGGAGGTGGCGAAGCTGTTCGCCTCCGGCAACCCCGAGCGCTTCCGCATGACCCCGTGGGAGCAGGCGACGGACGCGGGCGGCCCGCACCTGGTGGACGACGCGCACACGATCGCCGACTGCGACGTGGTCATGACCCACCGGACCGGCGACCACGTCACCGTCTTCGGCGAAGCCCGCCTGATCACCCGCAGGCACGCCGTGGCACCGCTCCTCTACGGGCTGCGGGAATTCCGCGCCTGGTCCCGGATCTGACCGTTCTGCCACCGAACGCACAGCGCCACGAGGTCCGCCCCTGCCCGCAGGGGCGGACCTTCGCGCGTTCACGCCGCCGGACGCCGGAAGGCGCAGGGCACCAGAAGGCGAGAACTTACCTTTGACGGCACGCACCGTCATGTGTCAGTCTCAACTTACATGCTTCGGGATGTGGGGAGAGGGTGGCCTATGACGAGCGAGGATCTGCTGGCAGTTCTCGCCGCCATCGGCCACCACCAACGCCTGCGCGCCGTCGCCGAACTCGCCGACGGCCGGCTGTACGTGAGCGAGCTGGCCCGCCGCCTGGAGATGTCCCGGCCGCTGCTCTCCATGCACCTGGCCCGCCTGGAGAAGGCGGGCCTGGTCGTCGGACACCGGGAACTCTCCCGGGGAGGAAAGGCGCTGCGGTACGTCGAACTGGCGCCGTTCGACCTGCACGTGGACATCCGCACGATCGTCGAGGCCGTCGCACAGGTCACGCAGGACGCCCAGAACGCACAGGGCCAGAACGCACAGGGCCAGGACGCACAGGGCCAGGACGCACAGGACACGGAAGGGCACGTCAAGATGAAGGGGACCCCCACATGACCGGCGCCGTCATCACCATCGCCGTCATCCTGCTCGTCGTGGGCGGCATCACGGGCAGCGTGGTCGCGTACTTCCGGCTGCAGCGCCATCGCGCCGACGCCGCCGCGATGGCCTCGTACCGCAGGCTCGCCGAGGAGTCGGCGGCCGTCCAGCAGTCCCTGCAGGGGCAGTTGAGCGCGCTCGAGGACCGTGTGCGGTCCGTCGAGGGTCTGCTGCGGAGCGTCGGATGATCGCGCTCATGCCCGGCAGCCGGCTGCCGGTGCGCCGCAATCCGCTGCGGATGCTGTGCTCGGCCGCGCCCTGGCGCGCGACCGGCTATCTGGCCGGCTATCTGGTGGCGGGCCCCGCCCTGTTCGCGGTCGCGGCCACCGGCGTCGTACTCGGCCTCGTGTTCATGCAGTTCACCGTCTCGGTGGCGCTGACCGTCGGGTCCGCCTGGGTCGTACGCTGCTGCGCCCAGGTCGAGAGGGGCCGCGCCGTCCTGGTCGACGAGCCGATCCCGTACGCGTATCAGGAGCCCACGAAACCGGGGCTCGTGGAACAGCTCAGGGCCCGCTGCGCCGACCCCGTCTTCTTCCGGGACTGCGTCTGCCTGGTCGTGCTGTTCCCCTTCCTCCTGCTGCTCGACCTGCTCGCGCTCCTGGTGTGGCTGCCGCTCCTCGCCGGCGTCTCGCTCCCGCTGTGGTTCTGGTCCGTCAACTCCACCCAGGCGGACGGCAGTCGGCTGCACGGCCCGTGGATCGGCGGACCCGACGACGGCGACCCGGGCGTACGGATCGACGGCTGGCCGACCGCCCTGCTCGTCGCGGCGGTCTGTCTCGCGCTCGCGCTGTACGCCTCGTACCTCGTGGTCGCGGCCGCCCGCCTGCACCTGACCGTGGCCCACAAGCTGCTCCGCCCGCCGCCCGACCCCCTGGCGCGGGCCAAGCGGATCCTCACCGAGCCCGGCCCCCTCGCGCTCGTGTCGACCGGCCCACGCCCCGGACCCACCACCGATGCCGGACCCACCACCGGCGCCGGACTCGCCACCGGCACCGGCACCGGACTCGCCCCCAGCACCCGACTCACCACCACCACCGGACTCACCACCAGCGAAGGACACATCACATGACGGGGACACCGAGTCCGCAGTCCCGGGACGTCGTCCAGCTCGAGGCCGTACGCAAGGTCTACGGCAGGTCCAAGAACCAGGTGGCCGCCCTCGACGGCGTGACGATCAGCCTGCCGCGGGGCACCTTCACCGCGGTGATGGGCCCCTCCGGCTCCGGCAAGAGCACCTTCCTGCACTGCGCGGCCGGGCTCGACCGGCCGACCTCGGGCAAGGTGCTGCTCGACGGCGTGGACCTCTCCCCGCTCAAGGAGCGCGAGCTGACCAAGCTGCGCCGCGAGCGGATCGGCTTCATCTTCCAGGCGTTCAACCTGCTGCCCGCGCTGAACGTGGTGGACAACGTCTCCATGCCGCTCAGGCTCGCGGGCCGCCGCCCCAAGAAGGCAGCCGTGGACGAGGTGTTGGAGCGCGTCGGCCTCGCGCAGCGCCGCAACAACCGCCCCGGCGAGCTCTCCGGCGGTCAGCAGCAGCGCGTCGCCATCGCCCGCGCCCTGATCACCCGGCCCGCGGTGATCTTCGGCGACGAACCGACCGGCGCCCTCGACACCTACGCCGCCCGCGAGGTCCTCACCCTGCTGCGCGAGGCCGTCCGCGAGGCGGGCCAGACCATGGTCATGGTCACCCACGACCCGGTGGCCGCCTCGCACGCCGACCGCGTGCTCTTCCTCGCCGACGGACAGTTCGTCAGCCACCTGGACTGGCCGACCGCCGACCAGGTCGCCGAGCGCATGACGCACCTGGGCGCCTGGGGCCAGGAGTCGGCCGCGGTACGGGCCGGACACGGCGGGGCCGGACACGGCGGGGTGCCGCGATGATCGGCGTCGCGCTCCGCTCCCTGCGGTTCCACAAGGGCGGCTTCATCGCCTCGTTCATCGCGCTGTTCTTCGGCGCGACCATCGTGATCGGCTGCGGCGGCCTCTTCGAGACCGGTCTGCGCAGCGCCGCTCCCCCGCAACGGCTCGGCGTCGCGCCGATCGTGGTCACCGGCGACCAGAGCCACCCGGGCACCCACGGGGAGTACGTCTTCTCCGAACGCCTGCGGCTCGACGCGCGGTTGGCCGACACGATCGGCGCGGTGCCCGGCGTGGCCAAGGCCCTGCCGGACCGCTCCTTCGACGCCACGCTGATGCGGGGCGGCGGCAAGGGGGAGCCCGCGCAGGTGTCGGGCCACGGCTGGTCCTCCGCCGCGCTCGCCCCCTACCGGATCACCGAGGGCAAGGCACCCGCCGGTGCCGACCAGGTCGTGCTCGACGCGCGCCTTGCCGCGCGGGCCGGGCTGAACCCCGGCGACCGGGCCGAGTTCATGGTCAACGGCGGGGCGAAGCGGTTCAAGATCTCCGGCCTGGCCACGGAGTCCGGGTCCAACTCCGGTGCCGGATCGGCCTCCGGCTCCGGCTCCGACTCCGACGACAAGCGCGCCGTCTTCCTCTCCGACCAGGCCGCCGCACAGGTCAGCGGACGGCCCGACAAGCTCGACAACATCGGCGTGCTCACGAAGCCCGGCGCCGACCGCGGCGACGTCATAGGGGACATCAAGAAGGCGGTGGAGGACGAGCCCGCCACCGTGCTCACCGGCGACAAGCGCGGCTGGGCGGAGAACCCCACGATCATCACCGACGGCACCAAACTGGTCACCCTCGCCTCGGTGTTCGGCGGCCTGTCCGCGATGGTCACCGTCTTCGTGGTGTCCAGCACCATGGGGCTCTCGATCCAGCAGCGGCAGCGCGAGATGGCCCTGCTGCGGGCCATCGGCACCACACCGGGACAGCTGCGCCGGATGATCCTCGGCGAGACGCTGTTCGTCGCCGTCATCGCCACCGCGCTCGCCTGTTATCCCGGCCCGCACGTCGGCAGGTGGCTGCTCGACGCCTTCGCGAGCGGCGACGTGGTCCCCGACGACCTCGCCTACCGCGCCGGCTGGATCCCGATGGTGGTCGGCGTGGGCGCGGCCCTGCTCACCGCACTCGGCGCCGCCTTCATCTCGGCTCGCGGCGCGGCGCGCACCCGGCCCACCGAGGCGCTCGCCGAAGCCTCCCTGCAACGCAAGTGGTTGAGCGTCCCGCGGCTGATCTTCGCGCTGCTCTTCCTCGGCGGCGGCGCCGCGCTCGCGCTGGTCACCGCGAGCCTGGAGGGCCCCATGGCGGGCAGCACCGCGACGCCCGCGGCGATGCTCTGGACGGTCGGGTTCGGTCTGCTCGGCCCGGGCCTCGCCAAGGTGATCACAGCCGTGCTGCACTGGCCGCTGCGCGCGCTGACCGGTCTCTCCGGCCGCCTCGCCACGCTCAACGCGAAGGCACGGAGCAGCCGCATGGCGGGCGCGGTGATGCCCGTGATGCTCGCCACGGGCCTGGCCACCGCGCTGATCTATCTGCAGACGACCCAGTCCAGCGGTTCCCAGCAGGCGTTCGACGAGAACATGAGGGCGGATCTGGCGGTCACCTCCGTCGCCGGCGGTCTGCCGCTGTCCATGGTGGACACCATCGAGAAGCAGCCCGGGGTGGCGGCCGCCTCCGCCCAGGTCTCCACGCTCGGCTATCTGGAGCCGAAGACCCCGCCCACCCAGAGCGAGATCGACGAGGGCGACTTCGAGCCCACCGAGATGCCACTGCAGGGCGTCACGTCCGAGGGCGTCACCGGCACCACGGCCTTCCGCGCCAAGACCGGCAGCCTCGACGACCTGCGCGGCGACACCGTCGCGCTGCCCTCGTCGGAGACCGGCGGCCACGAGATCGGCGACAAGGTGCCGATGCGCCTCGGCGACGGCACGGAGGTCCGCCTGAAGCTGGTCGCCACGGTCGGCGCCCGCCGCGGCTACGAGACCGCGCTGGTGCCCGCCACGCTCCTCGTCCCGCACACCGACTCCGGTCTGGTCCCGCAGATCACGGTGACCGCGAAGCCGGGGACGGACCCCGCCGAGCTGACCGGGACCCTGTCGAAGCTGGCCGGGGAACAGCCGGGCCTGAACGTCCTGCCGCGCACCACGGTCAAGGCCGTGCACGCGGACGAGGACGACACCCAGGCCTGGATGGCGTACATGGTGCTCGGCGTGGTCATCGCCTACTCGACGATCGCGCTGGTCAACACGCAGGTCCTCGCGACCACCGAGCGGCGCCGCGAGTTCATGCTGCAGCGGCTCATCGGGGCCACCCGCAGGCAGGTGCTGCGGATGATGACGGTGGAGGCGTTCCTGGTCTCCGTGGCCGGTGTCCTGCTCGGCGTCCTGGTCGCGGTCCTCACACTGGTGCCGCTGAGCCTGAGCGTGCTCGGCAAGCCGACGCCGGAGGGCCCGGGGTGGATCTTCGCCACGGTGGTGGGCTCGGCCTTCGCGCTGACCCTGTTCACCACACTCCTTTCGGCGGCGCTGGTGCTGCGCCACCGGCCCAGCGGAGTGGTGGGCATCCGCGAGTGACCCCGCGCACGAACGCGTCCCCCGGCCGTGGGAAACCATGGCCGGGGGACGCGTTCCGCAGCATCCGTGCGGGTGGGGCAACTCCCTTACGTACGAGGGGTCATGAGGCGCGCAGAACCATCTGCCGGGGAACGGCGTCCAGCGTGCGCACCCGGCCCGGCACGGGCTGCGCGGGCAGGCCGTCGAGGAGGGCGATGCCCAGCGGGGTCACCGAGTGCAGCACGGTGTTGCGGATCCGCCGGGTGGTGATGAGGCCGGTCTCGCGCAGCACCTTGGTGTGCTGGCTCGCGCTGGCCGCCGAGATGCCGAGCCGCTCCGCGAGCTCGCTGGTCGTGCAGGTGGCGCGCAGGACCCGCAGCGCGGCGGCCCTGGTCTGGCCGACCAGCGCCCCGAGCGACTGGGCGGTGTCGTCGGGCGCGTCCCACAGGGTCGCCGCCCGCTGGACGTCCGGCGGCGCGGCGAAGGCGAGGACGAGTTCGCCGCCCTGCTCCTTCGCCCCGATGACCTGGGCGGGCCGGTGGTTGAGGAAGACGGAGGGGACGAGCGCGAGGCCGCGTCCTTCGAGGAAGACGTCCTCGTCGGGGCCGCCGGGGATCTCGAGGACCTGCGCCCGCCAGGTGATCCGGGGGTGCAGGGTGGCCAGCAGGAGCTCCACCCCGCCGCCCATCACCACGCGGCAGCGCGCCTCGCTCTCGGCCTCCAGATAGGCCACCATGCGGTCCCAGTACGGCGCGATCCCCTCGCGCCAGACCTCCGAGAGCCCGGCGGCCTCGTCGCGCTCGATCAGCCGCAGCAGCGCCGCGGGGTCGCTCACCGCGCCGATGCCCCCGGACCTCCCCTGCGGCCGGACGGAAAGACGCTTGGCGACCTGCCGGTACCAGCGCACGTACGGCGGTCCCACGCACCGTCCGAGCAGACCGTAGGCGAAGGCCGTCTCGACGAGCGGCCCCGTGGTCGTCTTCAGCCTGGTTCTGGCTATGTCGGCAGCGGTGAAGTGGATTCTCTGCATGGGTTACTGCCCCCGTTGGTCAGCTGTTCCGCAGGTGATGAGAGTCTCTGAACCGGCTCGGGCTCTGCTGCGAGCGGATATGTCCCGCCCCTGACCAAGGGGCGGGATTTTCAAGGAGCCTCGTGACGAAGAACTCGTACGCGTACGAGAGGAAGCGATCAGGCGGACTGGCCGGTGAGCGTCACGAAGACGTCGTCCAGAGTCGGCCTGCGCAGGGCGAAGTCGACGACTTCCACGCCCTGTTGCCGCAGTGCGGACGCGGCGTTCTCGATGCCGGTCATGCCGTCGCCGAGCGCGATGGAGACGGTGCGCCTCTCCGGGTCCGCGGACGGCTCGTCCGCGGAGCTGCTGCGCAGCGCGGTGACGGCGGTGGCCACGTCGTCCGGGTGTGCCACCACGATCTCGAGACGCTCGTCCCCGACCTTGCGCTTGAGCTCGTCCGGGGTCCCCTCGGCGATGACCCGCCCCGTGTCGACGACGGCGATCCGGTCGGCGAGGGCGTCGGCCTCGTCGAGGTACTGCGTGGTCAGGAGCACGGTGACGCCGTCGGTCACCAGCTCACGGACCGCGTTCCACAGCGCCATCCTGCTCACCGGGTCGAGGCCGGTGGTCGGCTCGTCGAGGAAGAGCACCGAGGGCCTCGTGACCAGGCAGACGGCCAGGTCGAGGCGGCGCCGCATGCCGCCCGAGTAGGTGTGCGCGGGCCGGTCCGCCGCGTGGGTCAGCTCGAACCGGTCGAGCAGCCGCGTCGCGCGCTCCCGCGCCGCGCGCCGGCCCAGGTGCAGCAGCCTGCCGATGAGAACGAGGTTCTCCCGCCCCGTGAGGAGCTCGTCCACCGCCGCGTACTGCCCGGCGAGGCCGATCCGCCTGCGCACCTCGTGCGGCCTGCGCACCACGTCGAACCCGGCCACCTCGGCGCGCCCGCCGTCCGGCTCGGCCAGGGTCGCCAGCATGCGCACGGTGGTCGTCTTGCCCGCCCCGTTGGGGCCGAGCAGGCCGAACACCGTCCCGGCCGGCACCTCCAGGTCGACTCCGCTGAGCGCTTCGTGCTGCTTGTAGCGCTTGCGCAGCCCCTCCGCCTGAATCGCCATGCTCACTGTTGTTCCTCCCGCATCCGGGCGAACCGACGGGAACTCAAGAGGCCTGGGCGCCGGCGGCCTCGCGCAGACTGCGCGGGCGCATGTCGGTCCAGTTCTCCTCGATGAAGGCGAGCGCGGCGTCGCGCGGTCCCTCGTCGAGGGCCACCTGCCAGCCCTGCGGCCGCTGGGCGAACGCGGGCCAAAGGGAGTGCTGGCCTTCGTCGTTCACCAGCACGAGGAACGTTCCGTCCTGGTCGTCAAAAGGGTTCGACACGTCGCGCGCTCCGATGTCCGAGTCGTATGGGGTTCGGGCCCCTGGCCCGAACCCCATGCTCCCGGCGCCCGCTGACACGGCGCTGACTGTCGGCCTGCCTGTCAGTCGACGCTGCGCAGGAGGCTCTCGACGGACTTGACCCTGTCGTGCAATTCGGCCAACTGCCCCTGCAGGGCGACCTGGTTGGCAACCGCCTCCTCGGCGAGCCTGCGGTACTCGGCCATGGCCACGGCGTCGGCGCGGTGGCGCTGCAGTCTGAAGTACGCGGCCACACTCGCCGTGATGCCGCCGACGGCGATCAGAACGATGGCAATGGCGATGACAGCGCCGGTCATGTGCGCTTCCCCTTCAGGTTCATTGAGTTACTGCGTACCCGTGGATTCGGCGGCTGCGTCCACGGCCTCGGTCGCCCTGCGGTCCTGTTCTGCGGCCTCAAGGATCGTCTCCACGTTCAGGCGCAGGTCGAAGGGCGCCAGCTCGAAGTACTTCAGTGCCTTGCCCTCCGCGGAGAGCTCCAGGTGCCCCTCGACGAGGCCGGCCTTCTCCAGGCGCTCCAGGTGCATGTAGAGCAGCGGCCGGGACATCTTCAGACGGCGGGCCAGTTCACTGACGTACATCCGGCCGTCGGCGAGCTCGGTGATGACCCGCAGACGCTGGGCGTGACCCACGGCAGCCAGGAAGGCCAGAAGCTCCTCGCTGGTCATGG
Source organism: Streptomyces sp. NPDC041068 (assembly GCF_040647455.1). Taxonomy (NCBI): domain Bacteria; kingdom Bacillati; phylum Actinomycetota; class Actinomycetes; order Kitasatosporales; family Streptomycetaceae; genus Streptomyces; species Streptomyces sp. NPDC041068. The sequence goes on along the minus strand of NZ_JBEZCG010000015.1, from coordinate 20,186 downwards.
CTCACCTCTGCCGTCCTGGGGGGGTACCTGTCAGCTGAAGCTTTCTCATGCAATATACGCTTGTCAAGCCACCGGAGCCAGGGCCTTGCCCTCCACCGGCCCGCGCGCCCACGGGGGTGCGGAAAACCGCACCCCGGCTCGACGGCAACCCCCATACCGCTACTGACCTGCGCTTTCTAGCGTTGCTTCCATGGACCTCATGACGCTCGCCCTCCCCAAGGAGCCCGCCGACGGCATCGCGGGCTGGGCCGCCGACCTCGTGGACACGCTGGGCGGTCCCGGCGCCGGGCTCGCCATCGCCCTGGAGAACCTCTTCCCGCCGCTGCCCAGCGAGGTGATCCTGCCGCTCACCGGTTTCGCCGCGGGGCAGGGCGTGATCAGCCTGTTCTCCGCGCTCTTGTGGACCACGCTCGGCTCGGTGGTCGGCGCGGCCGCCCTCTACTGGATCGGCGTGCTTTTCGGGCGCGAGCGCATGCACGCGCTGTGGGCGAAGCTGCCGCTGGTCAAGATCTCCGACCTGGAGCGCACCGAGGCGTGGTTCGCCAAGCACGGCACCAAGGCCGTCCTCCTGGGCCGGATGGTGCCGATCTTCCGCAGCCTGATCTCCGTGCCCGCCGGCGTGGAGCGCATGCGGCTGCCGGTCTTCCTCGCCCTGACCACGCTGGGCAGCCTGGTCTGGAACTCGGTGCTCGTCATGGCCGGTTACTGGCTCGGGGACCAGTGGGACGCGGTCGAGACATACGTGGGTCTGCTCTCCAAGGTCGTCCTGGTCCTGGCCCTCGCGGGCGTCGCGGCGTACGTGGTGGTCCGCGTGCGCTCCCGTAACCGGCCCGAGGTCGGTGCCGGGGCCCGGCACCGCCGCGTCGACTAGGGGTCGACTAATGTCGGACGACGTGAAGGAGCCCGTGGCCGCCCCGTTCGTGCTGAGGGTCACCGGTGTGCTCGTCGGCTGTCTCACCGCCGTGCTCGGGCTGATCTACTTCGTCGTCGCCGGCGCGGCGCTCGGCGCCTTCCTGCTCTGGCCGCGCACCCGCTCCCGCGCCCACGCGCTGCTCGCCTCGGGGGCGCGCAGGCTCACCGCCCTGGAGCGGCGGCGCAGGTCGCTCTTCTTCCACGACACGTTCCCCGACCACCGCGCCTCCGACCAGCAGATCCTGCGCTACCTCGCGCTCCGTACGTACTCGGGACTGCTGTGCGCCGTGGTGGTCGGCCTGGTCGACTTCGGTGCCGTGCTCGCCGGGATCTTCGCCGTCTCGCTCGTCGACACCTCCATGACCTGGGTGGACCTGCTCAGCCAGATCGTGCTCGGCGGCACCCTGCTCTTCCTGGCCGTGCAGGGCCTTCGCGCGCTGACCGACCAGGACGCCCGGCTCGCCCGCGAGTGCTTCGGCCCCTCCGAGCGCGAGCTGCTCCAGCGGCGCATCGACGAGCTGGCCACCAGCCGGGCGGCGGTGGTCCAGGCCGTGGACGTGGAGCGCCGCAGGGTCGAGCGCGATCTGCACGACGGCGTCCAGCAGCGGCTCGTCGCGCTCGCCATGCTGCTCGGCCGGGCCCGCCGCGGCCGCACCCCCGAGCGGGCCGACGCCCTCCTGGAGCAGGCTCACAAGGAGGCCCAGGAAGTCCTCACCGAACTGCGCGAGGTGGCCTGGCGGGTCTACCCCACCGCCCTCGACAGCCTGGGCCTGCGCGAGGCACTCGGCGGGGTGTCGGAGCGGTGCGCGGTGCCGGTCCGCATGGAGTACGACGTCCCGGACCCGCTGCCCTCGGCCGTCGAGACCGCCGCCTACTTCGTGGTCTCCGAGGCCGTGAACAACGCCGCCAAGCACTCATCCGCCGACGAGGTCTTCGTGCGGGTGCGCAGGGACGGGGCCTCGCTCTCCGTCCTCGTACGCGACACCGGCGTCGGTGGCGCCGACCCCGCGGGCAGCGGACTGACCGGGCTGCGCAGCCGGGTCGCCGCGCTCGACGGCACACTGCAGGTCGACAGCCCCCTCGGGGGACCCACCACCATCACCGCGGAGCTGCCGTGCGCGTAATCCTGGCCGAGGACTCGACCCTGCTGCGGGAGGGCCTTGTCCGGCTGCTCGCCGAGGAGGGCCACGAGGTCCTCGCCGCCGTGGGCGACGCCGACGCGCTGCTCGCCGAGGTCGAAGCGCACACCCCGGACGTCGTCGTCACCGACATCCGGATGCCCCCGGACCACACCGACGAGGGCCTGCGGGCCGCGGTGAAGATCCGTGAGACGCGCCCCGAGATCGGAGTGGTCGTCCTGTCGCAGTACGTGGAGCGCAACTACGCGGCGCAGCTGCTCACGTCGAGCGCCGAGCGGGTCGGCTATCTCCTCAAGGACCGGGTCGCGCAGGTCGAGGAGTTCCTCGACGCGCTGGAGCGGGTCCATGCCGGAGGCGCCGCCATCGACCCCGAAGTCGTACGGCAGTTGCTGATCCGCACCACGCACGTCGACCCGCTGACGCGCCTCACGCCCCGGGAGCGCACCGTCCTGGAGGCGCTGGCCGAGGGGCACACGAACGCGGCCATCGGGCAGAAGCTGCACATCTCGCTGAGCGCGGTCGAGAAGAACCTCAACGCGATCTTCGACAAGCTCGGCCTGTCCCGCACCACCGGATACAGCCGCCGGGTGCTCGCGGTGCTGCGGTACCTGGAGTCCTGAGGCGCCGTCCTGTCCGCCGCGGGATATCCCTCGCACCGGTGAGGACGGCGCCGGGCGGACGCCGTGATACTGGCACGGCTCTCCTGTCCCGAGGAGCCGCCGTATGCCTGCACTGTCCCGGAGCCCCCTGTCCCGGAGCCCCCTGTCCCGGCCCGGACATTCCCGGCCCGGACATTCCCGGACCGGCCTTTCGCGGACCGGCCTTTCGCGGACCGGCCTTTCGCGGACCGCCGCGCGGCTGCGCGCCGCCCCGCCGTACGCGGTCGACACGGCCCTTGCCGCCCTCGTCCTGCTCGCCGTCTCCCTGCAGTTCCTCTTCCCCGAGGAGGGCGGCGACGCCCTGTCCCTGCCGGGGTTCCTGCTCGCCGCGGGGACGGCGGTGCCGCTGGTGTGGCGGCGCCGCGCGCCCTTCCTCGTGGCCTGCCTGGTCGCCTGCTTCACACCCGCCATGGCGCTGTACCACCGGCCGCCGCCGGACATCGTGTACGGCGGTCTCGTCGCCCTCTACACGGTGGCCGCCCTGACGAAGCCGTGGCAGCGGCGGATCATGCTGGCCGGATGGCTCATCGGCACGACGGTCACCATGGCGTTCCACGAGCGCGCGGAGCCCTACGAGTACCCCTTCCACCTGCTGAGCCTCGTCAGCGCGTACGCACTGGGGAGCCTGGCCCGCGTGCAGCGCAAGTACACCGCGGCCCTGGAGGACCGGGCCCGGCGCCTGGAGCGGGAGCGGGCGAGCGAGACCGCGCGGGCCGTGGCCCTCGAACGGGCCACCATCGCACGGGACATGCACGACATCCTCGCCCACGCGGTGAGCCTGATGGTGGTACAGGCGGAGGCCGGGCCCGTGGTCGTGCGCAGCGATCCGCCGCGCGCGGAGGCCGCGTTCGACGCCATCGCCGCCGCGGGCCGCGACGCGATGGCGCAGCTGCGCCGCATCCTGGGGGTGCTCAAGGAGCCGCGGGGCGGCGGCGAGAGGGGACCGCAGCCCACCCTCGGCGCCCTCGCGGGACTGGTCGAACAGGTCCGACTGGCGGGCGTGGAGGCCGAGTTGACGGTGGAAGGACTGCCGCGCGCGCTCAGCCCGGACGCCGAGGTCGCGGCGTACCGCATCGCCCAGGAGGCGCTGACGAACACGGTGAAGCACGCGAGGGCCACCCGCGTCCGCGTGCAACTCGCCTGGTCTGCCGCCGAGTTGACGGTGACCGTGACGGACGACGGGCGCGGCCCCACCGGGAGTGCGGGCGGCGGGCACGGCCTCATCGGCGTCCACGAACGGGCCACGGCCTGCGGGGGCCGCGCGGAGGCAGGCCCCGCACCGGACGGAGGATTCCGTGTCGTGGCGCGGCTGCCCACGGCATCCTTGGGGGATGAGCATCCGGGTGGTGGTCGCCGACGATCAGGAGCTGGTGCGCAGCGGCTTCTCCATGATCCTGGACGCGCAGCCGGACATCGAGGTGGTCGCGGAGGCGGGTGACGGCGCCCAGGCGGTCGCCGCGGTCCGCGAACACGCCCCGGACGTCATCCTGTTGGACATCCGCATGCCCGGCATGGACGGCATCGAGGCGGCGCGCAGGGTCTGCGCCCAGTCCAGCTGCCGGGTCGTCATGCTGACCACCTTCGACCTGGACGAGTACGTGTACGAGGCGCTGTACGCGGGAGCGAGCGGCTTCCTGCTCAAGGACGTCCGCAGGGACGACCTGGTGCACGCGGTGCGGGTCGTCGCGGCCGGCGAGTCACTGCTCGCGCCGACCGTGACGCGGCGCCTGGTCGCGGACATCGTGCGGCGCGGGCAGAGCCTGCGGGGCACGGGAGCGGGCGCCGGGGGCGCGCGGCCCTCCGCACGCCTCACCGTGCTCACCGCCCGCGAGGAGGAGACACTGCGCCTGCTCGCCCGCGGCCTGACGAACGCGGAGATCGCGACGGCGTTCGTGGTCAGCGAGCACACCGTGAAGACCCATGTGAGCAACGTGCTCTCGAAGCTGGGGCTGCGGGACCGCGTACAGGCGGTGATCTGCGCGTACGAAACGGGCCTCGTCATCGCGGGCGAGCCGGACGACGGCTGAGCCTGCCTTCGCGGGTGGCCTTGCCTTCGTGGGGCCTTGCCTTCGTGGGGCCTTGCCTTCGTGGGGCCTTGCCACCGTGGGGTCCTCCCCACCACGGGCGGGCCCTCCCACCACGGGGCCTCCCCACCACGGGCGGGCCCTCCCACCACGGGTCCTCCCCCTCGCAGGAGAGCGGCACGGCGCCCGGACGCTCTCGGTGAGCGGACGGACGACGACCGAGCCCCCTCACCGCGGCAGGGACTCCCGCCGCGCCGGGCGAGCGACGCCACTCAGGCGGCCTTCGGCAGGCCCCGCCTCCCTCCGCAGGTGGGCCTTCCCTTCGCGGCTGTGCCTCCCTCCGCAGGCGGGCTTTCCCTCCGCAGGCGGGCTCTCCCTCCGCAGGCGGGCTCTCCCTGCGCGGGAGAGCCCACGGCGTCGGGGCGTCCGCCGCGCCGGGGCTGCGGCGCCGCTCCGGTGGCAGGGCCGTCTCCCTCGCGCGAGTGAGGCCTCGTCCCCGCGAGGGAGGCCGCAAGACCGCTCCGCGCGGCGATCCGGCGGCGGCGCTCCGGGACGACTCTGAGTCACGTATCCCGAAAACCGCCAAGGAGCCGTCATGCTCGCCACCTTCGCCAGGACGGCGACCCGCCGCCCGCTCACCGTGATCGCCGTCTGGATCTGCCTGCTCGTCCTCGGACTCGGCTTCGGCACCCGGGTCTTCGGGGACCTGACCTCGACGGTGGAGGACGTGCCGGGCAGCGAGTCGGTCGTCGCGGACGAACTCCTCGACGACCTCGACCCGTCCGGCGCCTCCATCACCGCGGTCGTCTCCACCGACGGCGGCGTCGACCGGCCGAGGCTGCGCGCCGAGGTCGACCGCGCCGTCGCCGCGGTGCGCGCGCTGCCCGGCGTCGCCGAGGTCCCCCACCCGTACGACAGGCACGGCCTTGTCGCCGAGGACAGCCGGGCGCTCCTCATCCCCGTCACCCTCAAGGGCGGCCTCGACGACGACGCCGAGGACGACACGGTCGGCGACGCGGCCGACCTGATCCGGGAGATCGACGCCGCCGACGTGGCGGTGAGCGGCGGCCCGCTGCTCGGCGAGCAGATGGGCACGCGGGCCCAGGAGGACGTGGCGAAGGCCGAGTTGATCACCCTGCCCGCCGTCCTGATCGTGCTGCTCCTGATCTTCGGCGGCCTTCGCGCGGCCGGACTCCCGCTGCTCGTCACCGTCAGCGGCGTCGCCGGGGCGTTCCTCATCCTCTACGGCTTCAGCCTGTTCACCGACATCTCCGTCTACGCCGTCCAGATCGTCACGATGCTGGGGCTCGGACTCGCCGTGGACTACGCCCTGTTGATGGTGGTCCGCTTCCGCGAGGAGCGCGCGCACACCCAGGACGTGGCGGCGGCCGTGCACGCCACCGTCGCCCGCGCCGGGCGCACCGTCCTGTTCTCCGGCCTCACCGTGGCCATCAGCCTGTCCGGGCTCATCTGGTTCTCCAGCCCGTTCCTGCGCAGTATGGGCCTCGCGGCCGGGGCCGTGGTGGTCGTCGACATGCTGGCGGCGCTGACACTGCTGCCGGCGCTGCTCGCCCGCTTCGGCGGGAAGATCTCCGCCAGGTCCCGGCTGCGCAAGGCCGCCCCTGCCGCCCCTGCCGTCCCTGCCGGGCGTGAGGGCGAGTTCTTCGCCCGCCTCGCCCGCTTCTCCGCCGCCCGCCCCCTCGCCGTACTCGTCCTCGTCGGATCCGCGCTCGTCCTGCTCGCCGTCCCCGCCTTCGGGATGCGGATCACCATCGGAGACGCCCGCCAGCTGCCCCACGACACCGAGGCACGGCAGCTCTACGACACCGTGCGCGAGCACTATCCGCCCGAGGTCGACACCAGCCCCGTCGGCGTCCTCATCAGGCCCGGCGCCCCCGCCGACTGCGAGCGCAAGATCCGCGCCCTGCCCGGCATCGCCGCCGCCGAACGCCAACGGCTCTCCGACGGCACGGTCCTGCTCGAACTCACACCGAAGGGCTCCGTCGACGGCCCGACCGCGACCGGTCTGGTCGAGCGGATCCGCGAGCTGCGCGGCGACGAGCCGGTCCGGGTCACCGGCAACGCCGCCCGCCTCGTCGACTTCCGCTCGATGCTCGCCGACCGCGCCCCGTGGGCCGTACTGACCGTCCTCGTCGGCCTGTTCGGGCTGCTCTTCGCCTTCACCGGATCCGTCCTGATCCCGCTGCGCACCCTCGTCACCACCCTGCTCAGCCTGGGCGCCGCGCTCGGCGTCGTCACCTGGGTCTTCCAGGACGGGCACGGGGCCTCGCTGCTCGGCGGCGAGGGGCTCGGCTCGCTGAGCCTGACCGCGCCGCCGCTGATCATCGCCATCGCGTTCGGACTCGCCATGGATTACGAGCTGTTCATCCTGTCCCGGATGCGGGAGAGCTGGGTGGAGACCGGCGACCACCGCACCGCCGTCGTCGAGGGCCTGCGCCGCTCCGGCCGCGTGGTCAGCTGTGCGGCGCTGCTCCTGGCCATCGTCTTCGCCGGGTTCATGACCGGCGGCTTCTCACCGATCCTGCAGATCGGTCTCGGCCTGACCCTGGCCGTCCTCATCGACGCCACCGTGGTGCGGATGTTCCTCGTCCCGGCGACCATGACGCTGCTGGGCCGCCGGGCCTGGTGGGCACCGGGCCCGATGCGGCGCTTCCACCGGCGGTACGGGATAAGGGAGTTCACCCCGACAACCCCAACTGCGGCCGCTCCTACGACAGAACGACCCCGTCCATGACCAGCGCCGCCGCGAGTCCCGCGGCGAGGAGCCAGGTGCCGAGCCTGGTCCGGCCGCGGCGGCTCAGCTCGATGACCCCGCCGCAGAGGATCAGCAGCAGTCCGTAGACCCCGACGACCAGGACGGAGGAACGGCTCGCCAGACGCAGCGCGAGGACCACCGCCGCCGCGGCCATCAGCAACGAGGCCGCGGCGATGCGGGCGCGTCGGGCGCGGGCGGCGGGGGTGGGGCCGGGCAGGGCGGTGGCTTCCGCCGTGACATCCGCCGTGACATCCGCGGTGACTTCGGGCTGGTCTGACGTGCTCATGAACGTGGATCGTAATCGTTCGTACGGGCGTCGGGCCGCACTTGCGTTCACTCCCCACGGATCCCTCACGCCCGCAGACGGGCTCGGTTCCCTCAGGCCCTCAGACAGGCGAGGACCGCGAGCACTCTGCGGTGCGTGCCGTCCGCCGGGGGCAGGTCCAGCTTCCCGAGGATGTTGCCGATGTGCTTGCCCACCGCCGTGTCGGAGACGACCAGTTCCCCGGCGATCGCCGCGTTCGACTTCCCCTCCGCGACCCGCGTGAGTCCCTCGACGAACTGCTCGACCTGGCCGACGCGGTCCTTGAGCAGATGGCCGACGCCGGTGCCGTCCCCGATGTCCAGGAGCTCGGCGGCGTAGGACCGTTGGACGTACTGGCTGAGCACGAGGACCGGCAGCGTCGGCCGCCGCTCCCTGAGCGCGACCGCCGCCCGCAGCCCCTTCTGCTCCTACGCCCGCAAATCCACTGCGGGGTGAACGGGCGGGTGGGTGGGAGACATCCGCCGCGGAGCGGCGGGCCAGGAGATACCCCCGAGCAACCAACCAACGTCACACGTCCAGTAACGCCTCACGCCCCCGCACCCGATACTGCGCAACCAGCGACACCACATCAGCCGCCGTAAGACGGCGATACTCCGCATCCCCCGGCGGCCGCCACCACACCAACCCCCCGCAGCGAAACCCGACCCGCCGCAACTCACTCCGCGCCACCTTGTTCGTCGCGGTCACCGGCATCCGCTCCACCACCCGCACGAACCGAGGCGCCATCTTCGTCCCCAAGTCCCCCTGCGCCAGCAGGAACTCGGAGAAGGACAGCGGATCGAAAGAAGAACCCCGCGGCGGCGCAACCGCCGCCATCACCTGATCCCCCGCCACCGGATCCGGCACCGCGTACACAGCGACCGCCTCGGCCCCCTCATACCGCGCAAGAATCCCCTCGATCACCGCGGCCGCCAGATTCTCGCTGTCCACCCGCAACCGATCATCCGTACGCCCGGCGAAGTACAGGAACCCGTTACCGTCCCGGTAGAAGAGATCCCCCGTCCAGTACCACCCACCCCGCACCCGCTCCGCCTGCGCCTGCTCGTTCCGCCAGTACCCCTCGAAGGGATTCGGCCCCCGGTTCACCAACTCCCCTATCGCCGCGGACCCGTTCAGCAGCCTCCCGTCCGCCGCGAACCGCGCAGCCTCGCACTCCCGCCGCGTCCCGGGATCGACCACCGCGAGGTCGTCCCCCGGCGCCGCCCGCCCGATCGCCCCGGCAGGCGTCCCCGGCGTCCGCTGAATCGCCGCCCCGCCCTCGGACGACCCGTACCCCTCGACGAGCCGCACCCCGAACCGCTCCTCGAACCGCGCCGCGTCCACCGCCCCCGCCTCGGTCCCGAACCCGACCCGCAGCGGGTTCTCCCGGTCGTCGGCGCCTTCCGGCGTCGCCAGGATGTACTGCACCGCCCGCCCGACGTACGTGAAGTACGTGGCCCCGAAGTCCCGTACGTCGGAAAGGAACGACGACGCCGAGAAGCGGGCCCGCAGCGCCACCCCCGCCCCCGCGGCCAGCGCCGGCGCCCAGTCGGCGATCACCGCGTTGCCGTGGAACATCGGCATGCAGATGTAGTGCGTGTCCGAGGCCCTGACCCCGAAGTGCTCGACCAGCGAGGCACCCGCCGCGGCCAGTCGGCCCTGGCTGCAGATCGCCGCCTTGGGCGCGCCCGTCGAACCGGACGTGAAGTAGAGCAGCATCCGGCTCTTCGGCCCGGCCCCCCGCGCGATCTCCGGCTTCGCGTCGGCGTAGGGCGCGAGCAGCTCCTCGTACGCGTCCGTGTCGGTCACCAGGATGCGTACGGAGGGGAGTTCGAGCCCGTCGAGCAGCGGCAGATGCGCCCGCTCGGTCACCAGGACCCGGCAGTCGGTGTGCAGGATGTCGCGGGCGAGTTCGGCGCCGCGCCGCGTCGGATTGATGCCCGCCACCGCCGCGCCCGCGAGCGCCGCCGCGCTCAACCACATCGGATATTCAGGGGTGTTGTCGAGCAGGACGCCGACATGCGGCTCGCCCCGGCGGGGCAGCAGGTCCGCGAGCAGCGCCGCCCTGGCCGCCGCGCCCGCCGTCACCCGGTGGTGGCTCAGCTCCCCTCCGGCGTGGCGCAGCCCGGTGCGGTGGTCGCCCCACCGCGCCTGTACGAGTTCCGCGACCGTCGTGTTCCCGGTGCTCTTCATGGCCGCGCACGATAATTGACAGCCCGTCAGATGTGGAGGGCGAGGGCGGCGGAAGGACGGGAGGGCCGAGGTCTCGCCTCACGGCATGTCACTGAACACGTCGTCCCCGAAGAAGTCGTTCGCCGAGACCATGAAGTACACGCAGAAGATCAGCATCAGGCCGAAGAAGCAGAGCAGCCCGATGGTGCTCGCCGCCATCGTGAAGGGACGCGGCGCGTGGGCCGTCGCCGCCTCGGGGCGCCGGTCCGTGTAGTGCACGGTGACGATGTCGCCCTCGACGGTCGTCGCGGGTCCGTTCTCCTCCTCGAAGCGGACGGCACGGCCCTCACGGGTGGTGAATTCGTAGACGTGGTGCAGCGTGGTGGACACGTGATTGCTGTCGCCGTGGCCGCTGGTCGTCGTGTACGTCCGCAGACAGCGCGCCTCGGCCGTGAGACCGCTGCTCCAGGCACTGCTCACCTCGGCGGAACGCTTGATCACCTTGACCGCCATGAGGATCACCACGACGGCGATGAACCCCGGCACGACGTAGAACATGAACTCCATGAGAATCCCCCGATATTCGATTCGGCCCGCGAGGCCGCCCGCACGGCTCATGCACACGGCTCCGCGCACGCCGTGAGGTCGTGCACGGCGTGCGCAGAACCTACCCGTGGGGTGTGGGGAAGTTCCTCAAGCATTGCTCAGAACTGACGAGGGGGTATCAGAACTGGACGTCCGAGCAGGCGTAGAACGCGTTGGCCGTGTCCGCGACCGTCCAGACCGCGACGATCACATGGTGCCCACTGCGGCCACCGGGGATCGTGCCGCTGTGCGACAGCGTCGCGGGCGGCTGCTGGCTGTTGTACGGGACACTGAGGAACGGCGTGGTGTCCAGGGCCGCCCTGGTCACCGGCTTGCTCTCGTCCCAACCCTGCTTGGTGATGTAGTACTTGAAGTCCGTGGTGCGGTGCCGCGCGGTGAACTGCCAGCGGAAGGTGTAGTTCTGACCACCGCTCACCTTCGTCGTCGGCCAGGCCCCGCCACCTGGCGTCTTTGGCGAGTTGAGCTGGTCGAAGCCGGCTATGCCCGCCGAACAGATCTTGCCGTCCGCCGGCCCCGCGGCGGGGAAGCCCTTGAGGCCCTCGACGCTCTGCGGCTCGTACTGGATCGAACCGCAGCCGGTCACCACACCCTTGGCACAGTTGATCTGCCGGCTGGCCGGCAGGTCGGTGTAGCCGTGGCTGCTCGCACCGCCGGCGGAGAGTGCGAACGCGCCGGCCGTGCCGAGGCCGACCAGGGCCGCGTACATCTTCTTGTTTCGCATGTGCCGCTCCTGCTCCTGCTGAACGTGGGGAGTTCCGTGGGACGTGCGCGCACTGCGGTCTAGACCAAGTTCAGATTATTGCCGTTAGTTGAACATGTCCATACCAATCGTGGAGAGGATCCGTCCGCATCGCTCACGGGACGTCGCGACGAGTTCACCGTTGGGGTCGTCGTTCGTAGCGACCCAGTCCGCGGCCTCTTCCGGCGACCTGCCGCCCGCCAACTGCCGCTCCACCAGTCGCTGTTGACGTACCTCTCCAGGTGAGTCGAGGTACCAGCACTCCCCCATGAGGTCGTACGCCGTGCGCCAGCCGGGCAGATCGCAGGCGAGGTAGTTGCCCTCCGTGATCACGAGCCGGGCGGTGGGCGCCACGAGGTGACGGGCGGCGATCGGCTCGTGGAGCGTGCGGTCGTAGTCGGGTGCGTAGATGTCGTGCGCCGGGTCGTCGAGCACCCGGCGCAGCAGCGCGACATAGCCCGCGACGTCGAAGCTCGGCTCCGAACCCTTGCGGTGGGTGAGGCCGAGGCGGGCCAACTGGGCGTTGGACAGGTGGAATCCGTCCAACGGCAGATACGCGGCGCCCTCGCCGAGCCGCTCGCCCAGGGCCCGCGCGAGCGTCGACTTGCCCGTGCCCGGCGGGCCCGCGATGCCGAGGACGGCGCGCGGGACGCCCGCCGTCAGCTTCCAGGCGTCGGCGGCGAGGGCGGCGAGGCCCCGCGTCCCACCGGCGCTCAGCCCATCGGCGCTCGGCCCATCGGCGTTCCGCTCATCGGTGTTCTCCATGGCCCGTATAGAACGCCACCGTCAGGTCCTTCACCAAGGCCTTGCGCTCGTAGTCGTCCAGCTCCACAAGGCCCCGGGTGGTCAGGCGCGTCACCGTGTCCTCGACGGAGTCGACCACCGAGGTCAGGACGGTGTCGCGGTGCCGTGCGTCGAGCGCTGCGACCCGGCGGCGCTGCATCACGGCGGCGACCTCGGGGGCGTACTCGATGCGGGTCGGCTGGGCCGAGAAGACCTCGACGCCGACCGCCTCCGCGTCGGCGGCGAGCGCCCGGGTCAGCGCGGCGCCGACGGCCTCGGCGTCGCGCAGGGTGGGGGCGTCGTCGTGGAAGGCGTCGGCGGGCAGCCGCGAGAGCACCCGGGCCGTGGTCGCCTCCACGCACTCCCGCAGATACTCCTGGTGGTCCTCGACCGCGAGCGTCGCCCGCGCGGTGTCCTTCACCCGCCACACGACGAGGACGACGACGCGCAGCGCGACCCCGCACCGGTCCACGGCGGGCATCGGCTCACTCCTCCAATGCCGCAGCCGTACGTCGACGCGACGGCGCAGCAGCAGCGGGTTCACCCAGAGCAGGCCGGTACGGCGGACGGTGCCCCGGTAGCGGCCGAAGAGGCTGAGCACCCAGGCGCGGCCGACCCTGCCGCGGGCCAGGCCGCCGAACCCGAAGAGGCCGAGCGTCCCCGACCCGGCGAGCGAGGCCCACTGCGCGGCGCCGAGCCCGGCGCCGCCGTACCCGGGCAGCCCCGCCGCGCGCACCGCGGGCTCGGGCAGCACCCCCGCCCACCACAGCGAGAGCGCGCACCCGGCGACGCCCGCGCACCCGCCGAGCACCCCGGCGATCCCGGGCAGTACCCGCGCCCGCCGCTCCACGAGCGCGGGGTCGACGTCGGGCACGGCCCGCACCACCGGCTCGGCGACCACGGCGGCGGGCTGCGGCGCGGGCCGCCGAGCCGCGGCCCGGGGCTGCTCCCCGGTCCCCTGCCTGCGCCGCACCACGGCGGGCGACAGCGGAACCCCGGTCGCGTCGTCCGGGTCGTCGCGGAAGAGAAGGTGGACGGGGATCTCGGTGGTGGCCTCGCTCTGAATCACCCGAGCCGTCCGCGCACCCCCGGCCTCGGGCGCCCCGTCGGACTGCGGTGACTGTGGCTGTGAAGCTGCCGTCGCACTCATCCGTGCCTCCGCGTCATTAGTGCCTCGATCCCATCCGTGCCTGAGTCACACCCGTGACCGGGTCTCACACGCGGCTCCCCTTGAGCGGAGCTCATGCGCACCCCGCTCACCGGAACAACCGCCGCCACGTCTCCGGCCCCGGAAAGCCGTCTGCCGCCGCTCCCCGCCAGCCCTGGGCGCGCTGGAACGCCTCCACGTTGCGGCGGTCGCTCTCCGCCCAGTGCGGGCCAGGGCCCCGGGCGTAGTGCTTGCCGAAGCCCTTCTTCAGGAGCTGTCTGCCGAGCTGCTCGATCGCCGTGTGCGACTGGCCGGGGCGGAAGACACCGCGGCCCGGATACGCGGGGGCGCCCGCGCTGTCGCCCGTCGGGCCACCTGCCGGGTCACCTGCCGGACCGCCGCCCGCGCCCGCCGCGGGGATGTTCCGCCCCTTCCCCTTCATCAGGTACGACCACGTCGTCGGCCCCGGCAGCCCGTCCGCGTCCTTGCCCCGCCAGCCCTGCGCCCGCTGGAACGCCCTGGTCGCCCCGCGGTCCGCCTCGCTCCAGCGCGGCCCCGGACCCGACCGGTAGAAGCGCTTGCCGCCGCGCGCCACCAGCGCCTTGCCCAGCTGCGTCACATGACTGTTGTTCGCCCCGGGACCGAAGGACCCCGCCCCCGGATACCTGGTCGCCGAGGACCCCGAACCCGATCCCGAGCCCAATCCCGATCCCGTGGCGGAGCCCCCGGGAGTGCCGCCCGTCACCCCCTTGTAGCGATAGGCCAGATAGCGGTCCCCATAGGACCAGTACGCATAGGGCGTGGCCTGTTTCCGGGCGTGCGGGCGGGCCTGTTCGTACGCGATGTAATGCGTGCGCGTGTAGTCCGTCCATCCCCCGAAAATCGTCACGTGCGAGCCCTTCGTGGGGTTCGCCGGATTGTGGAAGAGAAGAATGTCCCCGGGCTGCAACTGATCCCGGGAAATACGCACCGCGTACTTGTCGAGGCTCCCCGTCCATTCATTGCCGCTCAGGTTCCACGCCATCGAGACAAAGCCGGAGCAGTCCTGCCGGTAGCCGTCGGACCAGTACCTCTCCATGCTGTACGGCACCTTCGCCGCGACCCACTTCTTGGCCCGGTTGATGATCGCCGCCCGGGTGGTCGACCGATAGGCCGCGGCCGTGGCCCCCGCCGCCGGGCTCCCGGAGGAACCGTGCAGCGCACTCTTACCGCCCTGCGGAGTGTCCGGCTCGTCACCCGCAGGCCCCGCACCCGGCCGCGCCGGATGGTCCCCCACCTCGACGGATGCCGCGGCGGGCAGCGCCTGCCCGCCGAGCACCGTGCCGGCCGCCGCCGCGAGGACCAGGACCCGGCGCGCGCCGTGCGCCGCCGGGTGGCCCCCGAGCCGCAGCGGAAGCGCGTGTGCCGTCGTGCGGCGCCAGTGAATACAGCCGGGGCAGTCGCAGTCGCTCTCGGGGTCGAATTCCTCGAATACCGGAGCGTCCTCCATGCGATTCCCCTCACACCCCAGAAAAGAATGTCCGCGCATCTGCACGTCCGTCAGTTTCTCAACTGTCCCGGGATACCGCATGTTGACGGTCCGAATGATGGATCGCCCCCGTCGGGCGGTGCCCGCTCCCGGACCCCCCGTCCGCCCCGTCGCGCGCCCCCGACCGCCGGACGGCCCCCGGCTGGTCAGGAGCACCCCCGGACGTCCGGTAGAGTTATCCAGGTCAGCAGGCGCCGCTAGCTCAGTTGGTTAGAGCAGCTGACTCTTAATCAGCGGGTCCGGGGTTCGAGTCCCTGGCGGCGCACAGACAGCGAAAGCCCTCCGCTTCGGCGGGGGGCTTTCGTCGTGCCCGCCCGCACTCCCCTGCCGCTACCGTTGCGCCATGGCGCGCGACATCCAGGAGCGGATCAAGAAGCTCATCATCGACCAGCGGCTGCCCTCCGGGGCCTCCCTCCCCACCGAGCCCGAGCTGATGGAGCTCCTCGGCGTCAGCAGGAACTCGGTGCGCGAGGCGCTCAAGGCGCTCCAGGCCATGGGGATCGTCGAGATCCGGCACGGCTTCGGCACCTACGTCGGCCCGATGTCGATGGCGCCGATGATCGAGGGCCTCACCTTTCGCACCGTCGCCGGGCACTACCGCGGCGAGGACAGCCTGCTCCAGCTCCTGGAGCTGCGGGAGGCCGTGGAGACCGGCCTGATCGCGCGTCTCGCGGGTCGTATACCGGCGGCCGACCTGGCCGAACTCGACGCCCTGGTCGACCGGATGGACACCGAGGCGACGTCCCCGGACGGCGAGGTGCGCGCCGAGACCGACCGGGCGTTCCACACCACGCTCTACCGCTGCCTGGGGAACCAGCTGCTCGGTGAGGTCCTCGAGGCGTTCTGGGACGCCTTCCACCGGGTCCGCACGGATCTGGTGGACGTACCGCAGGATCCCAGGGTCACCTGCCGCCAGCACCGGGAGATCCTCGACGCCGTGAAGTCGGGCGACGTGGTCCGGGCGGAGCGAGCCATACGGGAACACTTCGGTAACATCCGCACGCGTCTGACCTCGCCCACCTCAGTGGTTGCCTCAAATCGCTCGTATGACCGGTAAACACCTTGTATCGCCCTTGCGATCATGCTGTGCGGCGTAGAACCCTGTCCTGGAGCCATTGGCTCTCATGAGGCGGACGATACGGGGCAGTTGGGGGCCCGTCCGGTCCGCGGCGGGGCAGGGACGGGGGTCCCGTTCATGAAGCGATGCCGAGGGGGGCATCATGCAACCGGAAGGTCGTCGTTCTATGTCTAAGGGGACGGTGGCCTGCCACTGATGCGCTCGTGACGGTCTGCAGGGGGACCCGACCGGGCGGAAGGACCAACGAACGCGCGGGCGACCGCGCGCGGGGGGATGACTCATGACGTCGACGCCGACGGGCGCGCGGCACAACGACCCGTCACAGACGACCCAACTGCGGGTGCCGTCGCACAGGACGGGGGGTTTCCGGCGGATCAAGAAGACGCTGCCTCGGTACGACTACGAGCACTACAGCCGTCTCGCCGGGCCGCTGACCCAGCCCGACCCGAGCAAGCCGTACAAGGTCCAGTACCGCTCGCTGCTCTCCCAGGAGCCGCACCGCATCCGGGCCGCGCTGATGCTGGGCGCGGCCCCGCTGCTCTCCCTGGTCCTCCTTGCCTGGCTCCTGCAGCCCGAGCACTGGACCGAGCGGGACTACGTGGCCAACGAATGGCTGCCGGTGCTCGACGTCGTCATGCTCGTCTCGATCGGCCTGATCGAGTTCTTCCGTTGCATGAACGTGCTCTCCAACGCCCATGCGACGCTCGTCGCCCGCGACCCGATACCGGTGGTGCCCGAAACCGGCACCAGAGTCGCCTTCCTCACCTCGTTCGTGCCCGGCAAGGAGCCGATCGAGATGGTGACGAAGACCCTGGAGGCCGCGGTCAAGATCCGTCACCGCGGTCCGATGCATGTCTGGCTCCTCGACGAGGGTGACGACCCGGAGGTCAAGGAGGTCTGCCGGCGGCTCGGCGTGCACCACTTCTCCCGCAAGGGCGTCGCGAAGTGGAACATGGCGAAGGGCCCGCACCGCGCCAAGACCAAGCACGGCAACTACAACGCCTGGCTGGACGCGCACGGCGACGATTACGACTACTTCGCATCGGTGGACACCGACCACGTCCCCATGCCGAACTACCTGGAGCGGATGCTCGGCTTCTTCCGCGACGAGAACGTCGGCTTCGTCATCGGCCCGCAGGTCTACGGCAATTACGACAATTTCGTCACCAAGGCCGCCGAGTCGCAGCAGTTCCTCTTCCACGCGCTGATCCAGCGCGCCGGCAACGCCTACGGCGCCCCGATGTTCGTCGGCACCTCCAACGCCGTACGCATCAAGGCACTGAAGCAGATCGGCGGTCTGTACGACTCGATCACCGAGGACATGGCGACGGGCTTCGAGATCCACCGCGCCACCAACCCGGGGACCGGCAAGAAGTGGAAGTCCGTCTACACGCCTGACGTGCTCGCGGTGGGCGAGGGCCCCAACGCCTGGACCGACTTCTTCACGCAGCAACTGCGCTGGTCCCGGGGGACGTACGAGACGATCCTCAAGCAGTTCTGGAAGGCGCCCTTCTCGCTGCCGCCCGGCCGTCTCTTCAACTACACGATGATGGTCATCTTCTACCCGATGTCCGCCATGAACTGGATCCTGGCCGCGCTGAGTTGTGCGCTGTTCCTGGGCCTCGGCGCATCCGGCGTGAACATCGACCCGACCATCTGGCTGATGCTGTACGGCAACGCATCGGCGCTGCAGATCGGGCTCTACATCTGGAACCGCAGGCACAACGTCTCCCCGCACGAGCCCGAGGGCTCCGGCGGTGTGGCGGGCATGGTGATGTCGGCGCTCTCCGCGCCGGTCTACGCCCGCTCGCTGATGGACGCCGCCCTGCGCCGCAAGAGCAAGTTCGTGGTGACCCCCAAGGGCGATTCGGCCAGCCCCGACACGCTGTTCGGGACCTTCCGGATCCACCTGTTCTTCATTCTGGTCTTCGGCGCCTCGATGGCGGCCTCCTTCGTGTACGGGCACTCCCACCCCGCGATGATCACCTGGGCCACCTTCGCCCTGCTGATCACGGCGGCGCCCATCTTCGCGTGGCGCTGGGGCATGCGCCAGGACAAGAAGAAGGCCAAGTCGGCGGTGGAATCCGGTACTTCCGCACCGCCACCGGGAGCGGAGACGATGGTCCCGCAGCAGCGTGACGCCACGGCACCGCTGCCGCAGGCCCAACCGGCCCCGCCGGGCGGGCACTCCGCCCCGCACGCGCCGCAGCAGAAGCCCAGCTGGGCAGCGCCCGACCAGACCATGCAGATTTCCCTTGGGGGACGTAAGAAATGAAAGACCGTTCCAGCCGCCGCCGCGCCCGTCGCATCGCGATAGGCGCGGCGGTCGTCCTTGCGCTGGCAGGGATGAACGGACCGTGGCTCTGGCGCGTGGGCTCGGAGAAGTACCACGACTACAAGATCAACAAGCCGGAGTACAAGGCGGACAACGGCCACTGGGAGGTCATCGACTTCCCCGAGGAGTACCGCCAGAACACGATCCACGCCGCTCTCCTGCACACCGGCAAGGTCCTGCTGGTCGCGGGGTCCGGCAACAACCAGAAGAACTTCGACAAGAAGAAGTTCGACACCCGGCTGTGGGATCCGGTCAAGAACACCATCAAGAAGATCCCGACGCCCACCGACCTGTTCTGCACGGGCCACACCCAGCTGGGCAACGGCAATCTGCTGATCGCGGGCGGCACCCAGCGCTACGAGAAGCTGAAGGGCGACATCACCAAGGCCGGCGGCCTGATGATCGTCCACAACGAGGACCCGGACGAGCCGAAGACGATCCCTGCGGGCACGAAGTTCACCGGCAAGAAGAACGGCAAGACGTTCGTCTCCCAGGACAACGTCCTGGTCGAGAAGGCGAAGAAGGTCTTCGACAAGCAGACGGGCGAGTTCCTGCGCACCGAGCCCGGCCTCGGCAGGGTCTATGTGGAGGCGGCCAGGAGCGGCGCCAAGTACGAGACGGGCACCCAGGACAACTACCGCATCCAGGGCCTGAAGGGCTCCGACACCCGCAACGTCTACGGCATGGCGCAGAAGCTCGCCCTGGACAAGAAGGACTTCCAGGGGATCAAGGACACCTTCGAGTTCGACCCGATCGCCGAGCGGTACATCAAGGTCGACCCGATGAACGAGGCGCGCTGGTACCCCACGCTGACCACGCTCACGGACGGCAAGATCCTCTCCACCTCGGGCCTCGACGAGATCGGCCAGCTGGTCCCGGGCAAGAACGAGGTGTACGACCCCAAGACCAAGAAGTGGACGTACACCAAGGGGATCCGGCAGTTCCCGACCTACCCGGCGATCTTCCAGATGGCCGACGGCAAGCTCTTCTACTCCGGTTCCAACGCGGGGTACGGCCCCGACGACGTCGGCCGCAAGCCCGGCATCTGGGACCTGAAGACCAACAAGTGGCAGGGCATCCCCGGCCTGAGCGACCAGAAGCTCATGGAGACCTCAGGCACGGTCGAACTGCCGCCCGCCCAGGACCAGAAGTACATGGTGGTCGGCGGCGGCGGTGTCGGCGAGTCCAAGGAGTCCAGCAAGAAGACCCGCATCGTCGACCTGAAGGCGGACGCCCCGAAGTTCGTGGACGGCCCCGAACTGGAGAAGGGCACGCGCTACCCGCAGATCTCGACGCTGCCGGACGACACCGTGCTGATCTCCGGCGGCTCCGAGGACTACCGCGGGCGCAGCGACTCCAACATCCACCAGGCGCGGATCTACGACGCCAAGACGGGCGAGATGCGGCGCGTGGCCGACCCCGAGGTGGGCCGCAACTACCACTCGGGTTCGATCCTGCTGCCCGACGGCCGCGTGATGTTCTTCGGCTCCGACTCGCTCTACGCCGACAAGGCCAACACGAAGCCGGGCGAGTTCGAGCAGCGCATCGAGATCTACACGCCGCCGTACCTCTACCACGGCTCGCAGCCGAGCCTCGACAAGGGGCCGAAGACGATCCGGCGGGGCGAGTCGGGCACGTTCCCGACGAAGCATGCCTCGTCCATCAAGACGGCCCGTCTCATCAAGCCGAGTGCGTCGACGCATGTGACGGACATCGACCAGACGTCGATCGCCCTCGACCTGACGAAGTCGAAGGACTCGGTCACGGTGACGGTGCCGAAGAACCGCAGCATGGTCGAATCGGGCTGGTACATGCTGTTCGTGACGGACGATCAGGGCACGCCGAGCAAGGCCCAGTGGGTCCACGTGCCGTAGCCCTGTAGGGGCGCGGGGAACTGCGCGAGCAAGCACAGAAAAGCCGCAGTCGCATCTGCCGAGTGAAGAGGCCTAATCGCAAGCGGGGTTTGTGTGGGTGTGCGCGCCGG
>NZ_JBEZCG010000014.1:0-289398 GCF_040647455.1 Streptomyces sp. NPDC041068 | reverse complement strand
TTTCCCTTTCCGGCGGTTCCGACTCTATCAGATCCTTTCGGGCCTGATTCCCGGTCAGCGGGAGTTGTCTTCGCGGCTGTTGGGCCGTTCCGACGTCTCAAACTCTAGCGGGTTTTCCCGGCGACTCATAATCGAGCCTTGGAATTGAATTCGGGCATGCCGAATTCGTTCCGTTGGGAGGTTGTGCAGAGTTTGGTTTGCCGCTCAACAGCGGCGGGAGGTGCTGTCGCAGAACCGTTACGGCTCCGTGGCAACCCGAAGAACCTTACGGATCGGGTGGGTGACTGTCAACCCCCGCCCGTGCTCCGCCGGCCGACCGCCGCTCGCAGTGTCAGTCGAGGTCGTTGAGGCGTCCGCCGGCGTCCGGCTGGGCGTGCTCCACACGACGTAGAAGACGGGTCAGCACTTCGCCCAGGACACCGCGCTCCTCGGCGGAGAGGTCCTGGAGGAGGTCCTCCTCGAAGACCGTCGCCAGGCGCATCGCCTCCAGCCACTTCTCGCGGCCCTCCGCGGTCAGCTCGACGATCACGCGGACGCGGTTGGTCTCGTCGCGGTCGCGGGTGACCAGACCCTCCCCCACCATGCGGTCGATCCGGTGGGTCATGGCGGCGGGCGTGAGGCCGAGGCGCTTGGCCAGGTCGCCGGGGCCCATTTGGTACGGGGCTCCGGACAGGACGAGGGCCTTGAGGACCTCCCACTCGGCGTTGCTGATGCCGAGGGTCGCGGTCTGGCGGCCGTAGGCGACGTTCATGCGCCGGTTCAGGCGCCCCAGGGCCGAGACGATCTTCTCGACCTGGGGGTCGAGGTCCTGGAACTCCCGTTGGTACGCGGCGATCTGCTCTTCAAGTGTCGGCTCACTGGGGCCGGGGGTGTCACCCATGGGCCGAGTATGGCACGCCCTCGCTTGGCATCGAAGTCCTTCAGTGTGTATTGTTTAGTTCCTAACTTTAGCTTCGAAGTCTTCACTTCTAACTCCTAAGGCAGGTGAAAGTGACCAGGGCGATGGGCGCAGCGATGCGTCGTATTCAGGCAGGCAGCGCGCTGAGCGCGTTCGGCATCGGGTTCACGGTCCCGTTCCTCTACGTCTATGTGGCGCAGGTGCGGGAGCTGGGGGCCAGTACGGCGGGCATCGTGCTCGCCGCCTTCGCCATGGCCGCTCTGATCGTCCTGCCCATCACCGGCCGCGTCATCGACCGCCGCGGGCCTCTTCCCGTACTCGTGGGCGCGGCGGTCGTCGCCTCCGTGGGCGCGGTCGCGCTCGGCTTCGCGAACAGCGAGCCGACGGCGATCCTGTCCGCGGCCCTGCTCGGCGCGGGCACGGCGGTCATGCAGCCCGCCCTCGCGACGATGATCGTCTGGTCCTCGACGCCGGAGACCCGTACGCGCTCCTTCGCGATGCAGTTCTTCCTGCAGAACCTGGGCCTCGGCATCGGTGGTCTCATCGGCGGCCAGATCGTCGACGAGAACCGGCCCGGCAGCTTCACGCTGCTGTTCTCCATCGAGTCAGTGATGTTCCTGGTGCTCGCGGCCATCGCGCTGACCATCCGGCTGCCGCACGCGCCGTCCATCCAGGACGCGATGCCCAAGGACGCCTCCGCCCCGCAGGGCGGCATGCGCGCGCTCATGAAGCACAAGGCGATGGTGCAGCTGTGCGGGCTCGGCTTCGTGATCTTCTTCGCCTGTTACGGGCAGTTCGAGTCCGGGCTCTCCGCGTACGGCGTGGAGGCCGCGGGGATCTCCCCGTCGACGCTCGGCATCGCGCTCGCCGCCAACACGGCGATGATCGTGATCGCGCAGTTCGCCGTCCTGAAGTTCGTCGAGCGGCGCAAGCGCTCCCGGGTGATCGCGGCCGTCGGTCTCATCTGGGCGTTCGCGTGGATGCTCGCGGGGTACGCGGGGCTCGGGCACGGCAGCCAGGCGATGGCCACCGCCGCGTTCATCTCGACGTACGCCCTCTTCGGGCTCGGTGAGGCGATGCTGTCGCCGACCGTCGCCCCGCTGGTCGCGGACCTGGCGCCGAGCGGCATGGTCGGTCAGTACAACTCGGCCTTCGCCCTGGTGAAGCAGCTGGCACTCGCGGTCGGTCCGGCGGTGGGCGGGCCCATGGGTGCCGCGCTGCACGCGCCGTACATCGTCACGTTCATTCTGTTCTCGCTGGGCATCACGGTGCTCGCGGTGCGCCTGGGGCGCCGGCTCACGCCGGTGCAGAACCAGCCGTCGCTGGCCAAGAGCCCGGTGGTGGCGCAGGGCGGTCCGGCCGCGGCCGAGCCCGCCGCGGCGAACGCATAACCCGTACGGAGAGCGCCCCGGAGAGTCTCGAAGACTCTCCGGGGCGCTTTTTCGTCTGCTTTCGTCTACTTGGGCAGCGCGAACTCGCACCAGACGGCCTTGCCGCCGCCCGGTGTGCGGCGCGAGCCCCAGTTCGACGCGATCGTGGCGACGATGGCGATGCCGCGTCCCGCCTCGTCGGCCGGTTCGGCACGTCGGCGGCGCGGCAGGTGGTCGTCGCCGTCGGTGACCTCGATGATCAGGCGTCGGTCGGTGCGGCGCAGGCGCAGGCGCATCGGCGGGGTGCCGTGCTGGAGGGAGTTGGCGACCAGCTCGCTGGCCGCGAGGACGCCCAGGTCGTGCAGTTCCGGGGAGAACCGCCAGCTGGCGAGGACGCCCGTGGCGAAGGCACGCGCGCGTGGTGCCGCTTCCACGCCGCCGAGGAGTTCCAGGGCGGCGTTCCTGAAGAGTTCGGCGTCCGAGCCGGTGCGGGCGGGGTGCTGGAGGACCAGGACCGCGACGTCGTCGTCGTGGTCGGCGGTCACGCCCAGGGCGCGGATCAGGCGGTCGCACACCACCTGGGGCGTGCCGGTGGCGCCGGCCAGGGCTCGCTCCAGGGAGGCCACTCCTTCGTCGATGTCCTCGCTGCGACGCTCGACCAGGCCGTCCGTGTAGAGGACTGCGGTGGAGCCGGGGCTGAGCGGGACCGATCCCGAGGTGTGCAGCCAACCGCCGGTGCCGAGCGGGGGGCCCGTGGGTTCTTCCGCGCGGTGGATCGTGCCGTTCTCGTCGCGTACGAGGATGGGCAGGTGCCCCGCGGAGGCGTAGACGAGGCTTCCTTCGTTCGGGTCGTGCACGGCGTAGACACACGTGGCAATCTGGCTGGCGTCGATCTCGGCGGCGAGGCCGTCCAGGAGCTGCAGGACCTCGTGCGGGGGCAGGTCAAGGCGGGCGTAGGCGCGCACGGCCGTGCGGAGCTGGCCCATGACGGCCGCCGCGCGCACACCGCGGCCCATCACGTCGCCGATGACGAGGGCGGTGCGGCCACCGCCGAGGGTGATCACGTCGTACCAGTCGCCGCCGACCGCGGCCTCGGTGCCGCCCGGCTGGTAGGTGGCGGCGATGCGGAGGTCGTCGGGCTGCTCCAACTCCTGGGGCAGGAGGGACTTCTGGAGGGTGACGGCCGTCTCGCGCTGGGCGCGCTCGCTGGTGCGCAGGCGCTCGGCGGCCTCGGCGTGGTCGGTGACGTCGGCGGCGAACACCAGGACGCCGCCGCCCTCTTCGGGACCCGCCGCGGAGCCGCCGAGCGGCAGCGTCACGGGGGTGCACGTGAAGGTGTAGGAACGGCCCGACGGCGCCTTGCGGGACTTGACGGTGCGCGGCTTCGAGCTGCGCAGGACCTGGTCCAGGAGCGGCAGCAGGCCCAGCTCGTCCAGTTCGGGCAGCGCCTCGCGCGCGGGCTCGCCCACGGGGCGGGGGCCGAAGGCGGCCACGTACGCGTCGTTGACGTACGCGATGCGGTGCTCGGCGCCGTGCACGAGGGCGACGAGGGCCGGGATGCGGTCGAGCACCTCGCGGACCGGTAGTTCGTCGACGCCTTCAATGCCGTCTGCGGGGCCGGGCTCCGCTCCGTCGGAGGGCCGCTCGGCGCGGGCCGCGGGGACGGAGCCGTCCCCGCGGGGTGGCGGGGACGCCGCCGCCTGTTCGGTCCGCGCTGCTGCGCGGCGCTGCGTTCCGGGGAGCCGGGCGCTCCAGCGCGTGAAGTTCACTGCGGTAGGCCTCGTGGTGTCGCTTCTGGATCGGGAACACAGCATGTCGAGAGCGGACGTCCCTGGTGTCGGCCTGCCGGCCTGCCCATGGTCACACGAACAGTCTGGCCGACCGGACTGACATCCGTCAGACGTCGGCCCTGTTCGGGGAGTTCCTGACTCCGGTCAGGAGGACTCCTTCGGGCGCTCGCCCCCGGCTGCGAGTTCGAACTCCGCACGGGGGTGTTCGAGCGAACCCAGGGAGACGATCTCGCGTTTGAACAGGCCGGACAGGGTCCATTCGGCGAGCACACGGGACTTGCGGTTGACGGTCGGCACTCTGCTCAAGTGGTAGACGCGGTGCATGAACCAGGCAGGGTAGCCCTTCAGCTTGCGTCCGTAGACGTGCGCGACACCTTTGTGCAGTCCCAGGGACGCGACGGAGCCGACATATTTGTGCGTGTAGTCCTGGAGGGGCTTGCCCCGCAGCGACGCGGTGATGTTGTCGCCGAGGACCTTGGCCTGGCGCACCGCGTGCTGGGCGTTGGGCGCGCACTCCTTGCCGGGTTCGTCGGCCGTGACGTCGGGGACGGCGGCCGCGTCTCCCGCGCCCCACGCGTGCGTGGCGCCGTCGACGGTCAGTGCGGCCGTGCACTTGAGGCGGCCGCGTTCGTTCAGCGGGAGGTCGGACGCGGCGAGGACGGGGTGCGGTTTGACGCCCGCGGTCCATACGACGGTCCTGGTGGGGAAGCGTGCGCCGTCGCTCAGGACGGCGACGCGGTCCTCGCACGAGTCAAGGCGGGTCTCCAGGCGTACGTCGATATTGCGCCTTCGCAGCTCGCGCACCGTGTACTTGCCCATTTCCTCGCCGACTTCGGGCAGGATCCGGCCCGATGCCTCGACGAGGATCCACTTCATGTCCTCGGCCTTGACGTTGTGGTAGTAGCGGGAGGCGTAGCGCGCCATGTCCTCCAGCTCGCCGAGCGCTTCGACGCCGGCGTAACCGCCCCCTACGAAGACGAAGGTCAGGGCCGCGTCGCGGATCGCGGGGTCGCGGGTGGAGGAGGCGATGTCCATCTGCTCGATGACGTGGTTGCGCAGTCCGATGGCCTCTTCGACGGTCTTGAAGCCGATGGCGTACTCGGCGAGGCCGGGGACGGGCAGCGTGCGGGAGATGGAGCCGGGGGCCAGGACGAGTTCGTCGTACGTGATGTCGACGGCCCCTGTGCCCTCCTCGTCGGTGGCGAGGGTGGTGAAGGTCGCGGTGCGCTTGGCGTGGTCGACCGACGCGACTTCGCCGATGACGATGCGGCACTTGTCGAGAACCCGGCGCAGCGGGACGACGACGTGGCGCGGCGAAATGGAGCCGGCCGCGGCCTCGGGCAGAAACGGCTGATAGGTCATGTACGGCTCGGGTGTGATCACCACGATCTCGGCCTCGCCCCGCTTGAGCTCCGGCTTCAGCTTCCGCTGGAGGCGCAGCGCGGTGTACATGCCGACGTAGCCGCCGCCTACGACGAGAATGCGCACAGGTTCCTTCACCATCCCATGACGCACCCGGCTCCGGAGTTTGTCCACAGGCCCGGCAATTTGTGTGACCGGACGTGGTGTGCGGCGAACGCCTGCGCGTCGGCCGGTGGGCTGGAAAGGCGCGCAGGTCAGCACCTATGAGAGGGGTGCGGGAACGGGGTGCAATAAGGCCTGAAAAGGTGCGTACTCCGATCGGGGGGCTCACCGTGCGGAACCCACCTCTTCTGAATTGACCCCCGCTCAACTATGTTCGTGTGACGTCGGGGTGTCGGGGGATGCGCTCGTCGAACCGATTTTCCGGTTCGCGGAAGGGCTCGCTCCTCAACACACCGGTAGTCAATGACGGGGAGTGTCTCCGGGGGGAGACGTCATTACCGGGGGAACGTGTATGCACATTCAGGAGACTCACTGGACTTCCGCTGTCACGCCGGCAACAGCTGTCGGCCCTGGCGGGAACGGACGAGACATGGGGGAAGGAGCGCGCACGACACCGCTGCGTGTCGACGCACAGCGCAATCTCGAACATGTACTTAGGGCAGCTCGCGAAGTCTTCGGCGAGCTGGGGTACGGCGCGCCGATGGAAGACGTGGCACGCCGTGCGCGGGTCGGTGTCGGCACCGTTTACCGACGCTTCCCGAGCAAGGACGTACTGGTCAGGCGGATAGCCGAGGAAGAGACGTCCCGGCTGACGGACCAGGCGCGTGCGGCGCTCGGGCAGGAGGACGAGCCGTGGTCGGCGCTCTCGCGCTTCCTGCGGACGTCCGTGGCGTCGGGTGCGGGGCGGTTGCTGCCGCCTCAGGTGCTGCGGGTGAGCGTCGAGGACGGCGCCGCCAAGGAGGACGAGGCGCGGGTGCCGCAGCAGCGGCAGTCGGTCTCGGACGCCCCCGAGCTGCGCCTCATCGAACAGCGCCAGGCGCCGGCCGAGGAGTCGGCTTCCGTGGGCGACGACTCGGGTGCGGCGACGCTGCTCGATGTCGTCGGCCGTCTCGTGGAGCGCGCCCGTGCGGCGGGCGAGCTGCGCGCGGACGTGACGGTGTCGGACGTCCTGCTGGTGATAGCGACGGCGGCGCCCTCGCTGCCGGACGCCGCGCAGCAGGCGGCGGCCTCGTCGCGGCTGCTCGACATCCTGCTCGAAGGGCTGCGCTCGCGGCCCGCGTGATCGTGGTTCTTTCCGGCACCTCAGTCGCGTGCCATGTCGCGCGCCATCCGGCGGAAGGCTCAACTCCGCGCTGAACAGCGGTTGTTGAGCCTTCCCCGAATGGGTGAACGGTAGTGCTCGATTTCGGGAAGTCGCCCCGGATGGGTGGTTGCCCGTCGTCGCTATCGGCCGGAGCGCGGCCGTATGGCACTCTTTCCCGGTGGTCGGGTCTGAGTGTGCAACCGGGGGCGTTCCGCGATGAGTGTTGACGGTCGGGACGAGCCGTCCGCCGGCTTCGGCGAGGAGACCCCCTCGGGAAGCGGCGGCACGGAGACCGGTGGGCTGCCCTCACGGCAGGTGCCGAACCAGGGCGGGCCCGGCGGCAGCGCGGGGACCCCTGCCGGTGCCCCGGGCGGCTCCGCGGGCCCGGCGTCCGGCGCGCCCGATCCCAGTGTGCCTCCGCAGCGCGGGGGCGGTGCGGGTGCCTCTGCGCCCGCAGGCGGTGAAACCCCGCTCTCCGACGCCGACTTGATCGCGCGGATGCGGGCGGGCGACGACTCCGCGTACGAGGAGCTCTACCGCCGTCACGCGGAAGCCGTACGCCGCTATTCCCGCACCTGCTGCCGCGACGCCCACACCGCCGACGACCTCACCGCCGAGGTCTTCGCCCGCATGCTGCAGGCGGTGCGCGGCGGCAGCGGGCCCGAGTACGCTGTACGCGCCTATCTGCTCACCACCGTGCGCAGGGTCGCCGCCGGTTGGACGAAGTCGGCCAAGCGCGAGCAGCTGGTCGACGACTTCGCGGTGTTCGCCGCGCAGGCCGCGCGCGGCGCCGAGGTCTCCGACGACGACACGCTCGACCTGGGCGCGGACGTCCGCGCGATGCACGAGGCCGAGCAGTCGATGGCCATGCAGGCGTTCCGGAGTCTGCCGGAGCGCTGGCAGGCCGTGCTGTGGCACACGGAGATCGAGGACGAGTCCCCGAGCGACGTCGCCACGCTGTTCGGCCTCGACGCGAACGGCACGCGCGTGCTCGCGAGCCGTGCCCGCGAGGGACTCAAACAGGCCTATCTGCAGGCGCATGTGAGCGCCACGCTCACCGAGAGCGAGGAGTGCGCGCGCTACGCCGACCGCCTGGGTGCCTACGCCCGCGGCGGCCTGCGCACCCGCGCCGAGCGGGGCCTGCGCAAGCACCTGGAGGAGTGCGCCAAGTGCCGTCTGGCCGCGGGCCAGATCAAGGAAGTCGCCAGCGGTATCCCCGCGGTCGTGCCGATCGCCGTCATCGGTTGGTTCGGTGCCGCCGGGTACGCGAAGGTGGCCGCGCTCATCGGCGGCGGCACGGTCGGCGCCGGTGCCGCGGGAGCCGCGGGTGCGGCCGCCGCGAGCGGCTCGTCCGGAGGGTCGGCAGCGGGTGGCGGTGCCGCCGCGTCCGAGGGGCTCGGCGCTCCGGCGAAGGCCGGTATCGCGGCGAGCGTCGTCGTGGCGGCCGGTGTCGCCGCGGCGATCGCCCTCACCGGAGGGGGCGGCAAGCCCAAGGAGGACCCGCCGCCGAAGGCCGAGGAGCCCGCGGTGTCGGAGTCGATCGTGCCGCAGAAGCCGCCGCCCCCGAAGCCGAAGCCCAAGCCGACTCCACCGGCGCCCGCGCCGAAGCCGCCGCCTCCGAAGGCGAAGCCCACCCCCACGCCGAAGCCGAAGCCTCCGGCGAAGGAGAAGCCCAAGCCGAAGCCGCCCCCGCCGAAGCCGACGCCGAAGCCCACTCCGCCCAAGCCGACACCGAAGCCGCCGCCCCCGCCGCCACCGGCCCCGAAGGTCTACCAGTGGAACGAGCTGGAGTACGGCGCCACCGGCGACGGCACCAAGCCCGAGATGCGGCTCGGCGAGAGCAGTTGGGTGTGGCAGCGCTGGGGCATGTCGATCGCCGACAAGCAGTACGGCCACGGGGTGACCGTGCACGGGGAGTCCTCCGTGACGATCGACCTGAACCGCAGCTGCTCGACGTACGACGCGCTCGTCGGTGTCGACGACATGACGATGGGGCTCGGCAAGCTGCGCTTCTCCGTCTACGCGGACGGGGCACGGCTGTGGCAGTCGCCGATGATGAAGGGCGGCGACCCCGCGGTGCCCGTGCAGGTGAACATCACCGGGCGCAAGACGATCCGTCTGGTCGTCGAGCCGCACACGCCGTTCGACTCGGTGGCGCTCGCGGACTGGGCGCAGTCGCGGCTGCGCTGCACCTGAGGGCCTGGCGGCGGCAGCTCTAGCGCGGCACCGCGTCGAGCAGCTCCTGGAGGATCTCGTCGACGGTGAGGGCGGCGCCCGCCGTGCGCTCCGCCTCGTACCGCCGCGTGCCCAGTGCGGCCGTGGCGTCGGTCTCGACGCGGTCGGCGGCGGACGCCTCGGGCAGCGGGCGCGGATGGCCGCTGCGGAGGTGGGTGCCCGCCGCGAGCAGACGTGCCGCGCGCGCGTGGTCGCCGAGTTCGCTCACGAGCGTGGCGCCGCTGTCCACGAGGGACGCGACGATCACCTCCGAGCACTGGGCGGCCATGGCCTCGCGCAGCGCTTCGACCAGCTCCGGCAGCCCCAGCGCGGGCCCGGACTCGGCCGCGGTGACACGGGCCTCCACACCGCGCATGGCCGCGCTGAACTGCGGCGGCGGTGTGCCGTACGCCGATTCGGCGCGGGCCTCCACACACAGCGCCCTGGCCCTGGCCGCGTCTCCGTCGTCGAGCGCGAACAGCGCGCGCAGCAGGCGTACGAAGGCGCGTGAGTCGGTCACGCCGTGGCGGTCCGCCTCGACGCTCGCCTCGTCGAGGGCCTTCTCCGCCACGGTCCTGTCGCCCTCGCGGTAGGCGATCTCGGCGAGCCGGGCGATGAGGAAGGGCGTCTCGGCGTACGCACCCACCTCGTAGGCGAAGTGGAGCGCTTCCTCGTACGCCACGCGGGCCTCCTCGTGGCGGCTGCGGGCCATCGCGGCCTCGCCGGCAGCGCTGCTGACCTGGGCGATCATCCAGCGGTCGCCCACGCGCCCGCTCAGCGTCCGCAGCTCGGCCAGGTCCTCGTCGACGCCCGAGAGGTTGCCGGGCATGTCGACGGCCATGTGCGTGCGGAACATGAGGATGACGCAGATCGCCCACGCGTCGCCGAAGCGGCGGCAGTTCTCGACCGCGGCGTCCAGGGCGGGGCGCGCGTCGTCGGGGGTGCCGCCGGTGAAGAAGATGGTGAACGGCCAGATCAGGCCCGGGAACTGGGCGGCTTCGGGGATCGGCCGCCCGAAGACGGCACGGACCTGCTCGACGTACTCCCTGTGGACCCAGTCGCCGTGGGTGGTCAGCGCCTCCGCGGGCCGGGACTCCGCCTCCATGAAAAGGTGGAGCAGCCTCAGCTTCATCCACGGCCAGTACAGCGGGTCGTCCTCGTCGGGGAGGGCCGCGGTGTCGAAGCGGGAGGGCCCGGCGGCGAGGTCCAGGATGCGGCCCATCCACTCGGCGCCCTCCCTGCGGAAGTTGCGCAGCCACCAGAACCATCCGGTGTTCAGGGCGAGCGAGATGGCCGTCGCCGTGTCACGGGTGTCGATGGAGTGCTGGAAGGCCGCCCGGATGTTGTCGAGCTCCGTCTCAAGACGTCCGATCCACGGCAGTTGCTCCGCGGAGCGGAGCAGGGGCTCGGCCCGCTCGACCAGCGCGTGGAAGTACGCGCAGTGGCGGCGCGCCGCGGCCTCGGGCAGGCCGGGGATCTCGGCGGCGCGTTCGCTCGCGTACTCGTGGATGGTCTCCAGAAGGCGGTAGCGCATGCCGTCGTCCTCGGGGCGCGCGGACGGGACGGCCACGATCAGGGACTTGTCGACCAGGGCGCCGATCAGGTCCGTGGCGGGTCCGGTGCAGACGGCCTCGGCGGCCGGGAGGTCCCAGCTCCCGGCGAAGACGGACACCTCGCACAGGACGGTCCGCTCGGCCTCGTCCAGGAGCTCCCAGGACCAGTCGACGACGGCGCGCAGGGTCTGCTGGCGGGGCAGGACCGTGCGGCTGCCGCTGGTCAGGAGGCGGAAGCGGTCGTCGAGTCGGTCGGCGATCTGGCGCGGGGTGAGCATCCGCAGACGGGCGGCCGCCAGTTCGATGGCGAGCGGCAGGCCGTCGAGACGGCGGCAGATCTCGGCGACGGCCTCGGCGTCCTCCTGAGGGGCGAAGCCCGGCCGCACCGCCGCGGCCCGCTCGGCGAAGAGGCGGTGGGCCGGGTCGGGCGGGAGCGGCTCCACGGGGCGCACCGACTCGCCCGGCACGCCCAGGGGTTCGCGGCTGGTGGCGAGGACGGTGAGGTCCGGGCAGTGCGTGAGGAGGGTCTCGGCGAGCTCGGCGGCGGCGCCGATGACGTGTTCGCAGTTGTCAAGGAGCAGGAGCAGGCTGCGCGGGGCGCAGTACTCGACGAGCAGGGCGACCGGGTCGTCCTGCGGGGCGGTCAGTTCGCTGGTCATCAGCACGGTCTCGCGCAGACCGAGCGCGCTGACGACAGCGCCGGGCACCGCCTCGGGGTGGTCGAGCGGGGCGAGCTCGGCCAGCCATGCCTGCGGATGCCCGGCGGCGGCTTCCTCGGCGAGGCGGGTCTTGCCGGAGCCGCCCGGTCCGGTGAGGGTGACGAGGCGGGCCCTGTGCAAGTCCGAACGGATGGCCGCGAGTTCGGGTTCCCGGCCGACGAAAGACGTCAAGCGGGTACGGATGTTCCCGTTCCGCTGGGCCACTTTGCCCTCGGCAGCCTTGCCCTCGGCTTCCTTCCCTTCGTCGGCCTTCCGCTCGGCGGCCTTCCGCTCGGCGGCCTTCCGCTCGGCATCCTTGCCGTCGGCAGCCCTTCGCTCGGCATCCGTCCCTTCGGCAGCCCTTCGCTCAGCCGCCTTGCCCTCGGCGGCCTTCCGCTCGGCGCTCTCCTTCCCGGTCCCGTCCGATCCCCGTGGCCGCCATGGGGAGCCGGACTCCGCCGGTTGCCGCCGCGGCTCGGGCCCAGCCAGCAACTCGGCGTGCAGCCCCCGCAGTTCAGGACCCGGGTCGGTGCCGAGCCCGTCGGCGAGTGCGCGGCGCGCGTCCTCGTAGGCGGCGAGGGCGTCGGCGCCGCGTCCGGCATCGCGCAGGGCGCGGATCAGCAGGGCGCGCAGCGCTTCGTCGTACGGCTGGGCGGCGGTCAGCGACCGCAGCTCCGGTACGACGTCGGAGGCGCGCCCCAGGAGTACGTCCGCCTCGATCCGCGCGCGGACGGCCTCCGCGCGCTGGGCCTCGGGGCGTGCCGCCGCGCTGCGGTCGGGCAGGTCGGCGAGGGCGGGGCCGCGCCACAGGGCGAGCGCGTCGCGCAGGGTGCGGGCGGCCAGGGCCTGGTCCCCTCGGTCCAGGGCGGTCCTGCCCTCGCGTGCGAGCCGCTCGAAGCGGTGCAGGTCGACGTCGTCGGGGGCGACGGCGAGGCGGTAGCCGCCGGGGGCCGAGGCGATGGCGTCCTTGCCGAGAGCGCGGCGCAGGCGGCCGACGAGGGCCTGCAGGGCCGCGGGGGCGTCGGCCGGCGGATCGTCGGCCCAGACCTCGTCGATGAGGGCGCTCACGGCGGTGGTGCGGTCCGCGTGGAGCGCGAGGGCGGCGAGGAGTGCGCGCAGCCGCTGGCCCCCCACCGGCAGGGGGGCGCCTTGGTCGTCGTACGCCTCGGTGGCGCCCAGGATTCGGTACCGCACCGGGTCATTCTCCCCGGAGGGGCGCGCCGAGGCGCGTGGTTTCCCTGCGGACGCGCGCCGATGGAATCGCCTGTCCACGGAAGTCGATGGAACCGTCCGTCCACGGCCGCGGACGGCTGTCGGCGGAGCGGCTGACGCCCCGCTCCTAACGCCCCGCTCCTAGTGCGCCCCTCTGCGGGACCACACTCCCCGTAGGAACCGCCCGTTGCCGTGCTGGAGTCCCCGTCCAGCACGTTCCTCTTCGCGACAGCAGACGGCGCAGCCACAGCTCGGTGGAGACGAGGTCCGCCAGGCCGTCCAGCGGAAGCGGTTCTCCCTCGGCGGCCTCGCGCAGGGCCTTGCGGACGACGCGGGCCTCGACCAGGCCCGCCTGGGCGAGGAGAGGCGTGTCGAAGAGGGCGATCAGATCGTCCACCGCCACGCGCAGGCCGGTGCGTGCGGCGGCCGCGTTCG
Organism: Streptomyces sp. NPDC041068; assembly: GCF_040647455.1. Lineage (NCBI taxonomy): Bacteria > Bacillati > Actinomycetota > Actinomycetes > Kitasatosporales > Streptomycetaceae > Streptomyces > Streptomyces sp. NPDC041068. The sequence continues at coordinate 276,560 of NZ_JBEZCG010000014.1, read as the reverse complement.
AGGCGTGGGACGGGGCGCCCCAGCCGGACGGCAGATCGGCGACCCCGGCGCCCTCCAGGACCGTGCGCAGGATCGCCGCCCGCGCCCCCGGCTGGACGCGCAGGGCCTCGGGGAGCGCCCGGCACGCGCGGACGACCTGGTTGTCCAGGAAGGGAGCGTGCAGGCGCTGGAAGCGGACCTCGGCCGCCTGCTCGAGGATGCGGAGGTCCGCGGCGTGCCGGGCCAGGGCCGCCCGCGCGCGGAACTCGCCGGGGCGCTGGCCTGGACCGCCGGGACGCATCGTCGTGTCGTTGAGGCGAACCGATACTTCAGCGAGGGCCTCGCCGGTCAGCCAGCGCGCGGCGGGGCCGGGTCTGGCCCACGCGAGGGCGGCGAGCGACGCCCCCACGGCTCCGCCCGGTTCGTCGAATCGGCGGTGCAGCAGCCGGTCGGCGAGCGACTCGACGCCCGAGCGGTGCGGCATGCGGGCGAGCTTGCGGGCGGCGCCGTACACGCGCGCGGGGACCATCACCGAGCCGTCGACCTTCGCGAGCGCCGCCACGGGGCGCACCATGTGACGCCGCTTGCGGTCCATCAGGAGGTCGGCGAGGCGGGCCGGGTGGGCGTCGAGAACCTGCCGGGCGCCGTAGCCCGTGAAGTGGTCGGCGCTGCCCGAGGAGAGCCGGGCGCGGTGGCGCTGTGCGGTCACCAGGGCGCCGCTCGGCTCGTCCGTCAGGGGGCCTTCCAAGTCGGCGTAGGGAAGGGCCTCTTCGCCCGCGGCGACCACCACGTGGTGCAGGCGCGGGTTGGCGGCGATGGCGCCCGCCCGCTCCAGCTCGGCCTCGCGGCCGTTGACGGCCAGGTCGTTGAAGGTGACAGCCAGGAGCCGCTCCCCCGCGCCGGTGCCGTGCCCGAGGACCGTGCCGGGCATGCCGGGCAGACCTGCCGCAAGGAGAGCGAGGGTTCCCGAGGCGGGTCCTCCGGAGAGGTCGGCTCCGATGCCGGGCACCGGCATGCCGCGGGCCGCGCGCCGCTCGGCGGGTCCCATGCCCGGTACGGGGCCGGGGTCCATGTCCGTGCCGGGCACGTGGCGCGGGGCCGTGAGCCGGGCGCGTACCGCCTCTATGAGGGCGTCCCTGACGCCGTCCACGGCACTGGTGGCGTCGGCCGAGGGGGCCGCGACGGCGAGCGAGGCCACCGGTTCGTACCCGGCGACCTCCCGTGCGCCCGCGCGCAGGATCAGGGCGTGCCCCGGGGGTACGCGCCGCACGCCCTGGTAGGGCGTCGAGTCGTGCAGCGCCTCGGGCACGTCGGGGGCGGCGAGCAGGGCCGCGAGGTGGCCGATGTCCAGGTGGGCCTCGATGAGGTCGGCCAGCGGCAGCGCGGCCGTCGCGTAGGCCGTGCCGTCCGCCCAGGGGGTGTAGAAGACGGGCCGCGCGCCCGCGAGGTCACCGGCGATCATGACGCGGCGGCCGACCTGGACGATCGCCGTGTAACTGCCGGACCAGGCGGTCAGATGGCGCAGGGCACCGCCGCGCGCGGCGAGGAGGCCGACCCGCAGCTCCTCGTCGGAGGCGCCGCAGGTGCCGAGCACCGCTATGCGGGTCTGCTCGTCGGCCGTCACTGTGCGTACTTCGTCGGCGCGCCAGTCGCCGACCGCCCAGAGCGGATCCGGGTCGCCCCACAGGAGTTGGGATCCCACGGGGTGCACGGTCTGCCCGTCGTCACCGGTGGCCCCGGCCGAGCCCACCGCCGAGGACCTCGCGGCGGCACTGCTCCACCCCACCAACCACCGCATCGCTGCCTCCACAGGCTGTGGACGGACCGGCGGCGGAGCGCCACCGGGCACGGCCGACCAGTGCACCGAAGAACTGGGGTCCCATGCTGCCACGAAGGAGGCGCGCGGGAGGGGCTGCGGGGCCGCTTGTGCGACAGTGAATCCGCCCCGGGGCAGCGGTAGTTGAAGGGCGGAACCAAGGCCTCCCTCTTGGGGATGCCTTGCGGAGAGCTCGTGCGTACGACGTGCGCGCCTCGCACACACGCTCGCGTACGCCTCGCGCGGGGCTGCCGAGTCCACCCGCGCACGTAGGCGCTTTTCGGCCAAATCGGCCTGGGATGAGCCCAGAACGGAACCGTTCGAAGGCAACACTCAGTCCGGGAGGCGGTGTTCGCCTCCCGGACCGGTCCGCCGCCCGCGGGGATGGAGGCGGCGGTGTCCCCCAGCCCACTGACTCCAGCGCAGCGGGCCGACCCACGCACCGCCAATGGAAGCGCTCCCCCCATGGCCGGAGAAGAGCGCACGAAGAGGCGCACGGCCACACACCGGGAGCACGATCCGGGATCGCCGCGCTTCCGCACGGACAACAATCTCGCCATCCGGAACTGCGCCTCTTAACGCTTGGGATGCGGCGAACTACGCTGTGTGTGCTGATGTTTTCGCGGAGGCATATACCTGGAGGATCGGCCAAGCGCTCTTGCGGCCGGGATTCCGGCCACGCGCGCGTGGTTGACGGGTGCCCCTGCCCCCGGGGGAACGCAGCACGAATGCCGCGCGGTCCAGCCACTGCCCGGCAGCCGTCTGTGTCGAGGGGTGGCGCATGTCCAGGGAGCAACGCGGGCCGAACGAAAAGCTCGGCACCGTTCTCGCCCTCGCGGGAATCAGCAATGCGGGACTCGCCCGCCGGGTCAACGACCTCGGCGCACAACGCGGGTTGACGCTCCGTTACGACAAGACATCGGTGGCCCGCTGGGTGTCCAAGGGCATGGTGCCGCAGGGCGCCGCCCCGCACCTGATCGCGGCGGCCATCGGGCAGAAGCTGGGCCGCCCCGTGCCGTTGCACGAGATCGGCCTCGCGGACGCCGATCCCGCGCCGGAGGTGGGTCTCGCCTTCCCGCGTGACGTCGGGGCGGCGGTGAAGTCGGCGACCGAGCTGTACCGCCTGGACCTGGCGGGACGGCGCGCGGGCAGCGGCGGCATCTGGCAGTCGCTGGCCGGCTCCTTCGCCGTCAGCGCGTACGCGACACCCGCCTCGCGCTGGCTGATAACCCCGGCCGACAGCTCCGTCGCGCGCGACGCCACCCGGGATGTGCCGCGCGACTCCGCCCACGCCGACGACACCGGCGCGCCCATGAAGGTCGGTCACAGCGACGTCCTGAAGCTGCGGGAGGCCGCCGAGGACGCGCGGCGCTGGGACTCCAAGTACGGCGGCGGCGACTGGCGTTCCTCGATGGTCCCGGAGTGCCTGCGCGTCGAGGCGGCACCCCTTCTGCTCGGCTCCTACTCCGACGAGGTGGGGCGCGCGCTCTTCGGAGCGTCGGCCGAACTGACGCGGCTTGCCGGGTGGATGGCGTTCGACACGGGCCAACAGGAGGCCGCCCAGCGGTACTACATCCAGGCGCTCCGGCTCGCCAGGGCGGCGGCGGACGTCCCCCTCGGGGGCTACGTCCTCGCTTCCATGTCCCTCCAGGCGACGTACCGCGGCTTCGGGGACGAGGGAGTCGACCTCGCGCAGGCCGCCCTGGAGCGGAACAGGGGCCTGGCCACCGCGCGCACCATGAGCTTCTTCCGGCTCGTGGAAGCGCGGGCACACGCGCGTGCCAATGACGCGCAGGCCGCGGGGGCGGCGCTGCGGGCCGCCGAGGGCTGGCTGGAGCGGGCCCGCGACGGCGACAACGACCCCTCCTGGCTCGGCTTCTACTCGTACGACCGCTTCGCCGCCGACGCGGCCGAGTGCTACCGCGACCTGAAGGCGCCGCGCCAGGTGCGGCGCTTCACGGAGCAGGCACTGTCCCGGCCCACGGAGGAGTTCGTGCGGTCGCACGGCTTACGCCTGGTGGTGTCGGCGGTCGCCGAGCTGGAGTCCGGGAACCTCGACGCGGCGTGCGAGCAGGGGACACGTGCCCTTGAGGTCGCCGGGCGGATCTCGTCCGCGAGGACCACGGAGTACGTGAAGGATCTGCTGCACCGCCTCGAGCCCTACGGGGACGAGCCTCGGGTGGTGGAGCTGCGGGAGCGGGCGCGGCCGTTGTTGATGGCGCCGGCGTAGGTCCGTCTTCGTCTGCGGGTCGTGTCCGGTCTGGACCGCCGCTTCGCGGCGGAATCTCTCCCACCCCCCACCCGTTCACCCCGCAGCATCCAGCAGGCGTGGGAGCAGGCCGCGCCACGAGCCAGGCAACAGGTGAACGAGCGGGTGGCTCCGCGTGAACCGGCGCGGAGCAAGCAGGAAGGATCCGGCGCCCGAGGTTTGGCGGCGTTGTCAGTGGCGCAGGGCAATATCTGTGGTGGGAGGTGAGGCGCGGTGAAGAAGGTCGCGTACGACTGTGACGTGCTGGTGATCGGCGGCGGAATCGTCGGGCTCGCGACGGCGTATGCCCTCACGCGCACCGCGCCCGGCACCAGGGTCACGGTGCTCGAGAAGGAGGCGGGCCCGGCCCGCCACCAGACGGGGCGCAACAGCGGCGTGATCCACAGCGGGATCTACTACCGCCCTGGTTCGCTCAAGGCGAGGTACGCGGTCCGGGGCGCCGCCGAGATGGTCAAGTTCTGCGCGGAGCACGACATCGCGCACGAGGTCACCGGCAAGCTGATCGTCGCCACGGAGCGCGACGAGCTCCCCCGCCTGCACGCCCTGGTCCAACGCGGCAGGGAGAACGGCATCCCGGTGCGCGAGCTCGGCCCCGCCCAGATCACCGAGTACGAGCCGGAGGTCCGCGGCCTCGCCGCCATCCACGTCGGCACGACCGGCATCTGCGACTACAGCGCGGTGGCGGAGCGCCTGGCCGACGCCTCCGGGGCCGAGATCCGGTACGGCGCGCGGGGCAGGGCCGTCCGCATCGACCGCCGCCCCGACCTCGGCGTCGCGGTCCGCACCGCAGACGGCGGCATCGTCCGTGGCCGGGTCCTGGTGAACTGCGCGGGGCTGCAGTGCGACGAGGTCGCGCGGCTCACCGGGGACGACCCGGGCATGCGGATCGTCCCGTTCCGCGGGGAGTACTTCGACCTCGCCCGGCCCGAGCTGGTGCGCGGCCTCGTCTACCCCGTGCCCGACCCGGCCTTCCCCTTCCTCGGCGTCCACCTCACCCGAGGCATCCACGGCGGCGTCCACGTCGGGCCGAACGCGGTCCCCGCCCTGGCCCGCGAGGGGTACGACTGGTCGGTCGTCCGCCCCCGCGAGCTCGCCGGGACCCTCGGCTGGCCCGGCTCCTGGCACATAGCCCGCCGCCACTGGCGGTACGGGGCGGGTGAGCTGCGCCGCTCCGCCTCCAAGTCCGCTTTCACCGACGCGGTGCGTCGGCTGCTGCCGGCGGTCGAAGCCGGTGATCTGGTGCCCGCCCCCGCAGGGGTGCGGGCACAGGCCGTGCTGCGGGACGGCACGTTGGTCGACGACTTCCTGATACGGGAGGGGGCGCGGGCGGTGCACGTGCTGAACGCGCCGTCGCCTGCGGCTACCGCGTCTTTGCCCATCGGCAGGGAAGTCGCCCGCCGGGCGCTCGGCGCGCTGCGGGGCGAGGGCTGAGGCTGGGGGGCTCTGCTTGTCTGCAGGTCGGATGTGGCTGGTCGCGCAGTTCCCCGCGCCCCTTGGGAGAAGCCTTGCTCGACCCGCGGCGACGCTGCTGACGTCACAGGCCCACGCCCCTTGGCAGAAGCCCTGCTCGCCCCACGGCGAAGCTGCCGACGTCACAGGCCCGCGTAAAATTGCCGCACTGTGTCTGACTCACCCAACACCCCCGAAGCCGACCGGCCGACCGGTCGTCCGCAGGCCGCGCCGCGGTTTCCCGGCGGGCCGTCGCCCGACCCCGCGGGATCGCACCACGAGCGGCGGATCCGCAGCTTTCAGCCCCGTCGCAGCCGGGTGACCACCAGCCAGGGCGACGCCCTGCGCCGGCTCTGGCCCACATGGGGCCTGGACATCGACGGGCTGCGCACGCTGGACCTCGCCAAGCTGTTCGAGGACGAGAAGCGGCCCGTCGAGCGCATCGTCCTGGAGATCGGCTTCGGCATGGGCGAGGCCACCGCCCAGATGGCCGCCGACGACCCGGACACCGGCATCCTCGCCGTCGACGTGCACACCCCGGGCCAGGGCAACCTCCTCGGCCTCGCCGAGCGGAACGGCCTGACCAACGTCCGCGTGGCCAACGGCGACGCGATCATCCTGCTCCGCGAGATGCTCCCGCCCGCCTCGCTCGACGGCCTGCGCGTCTACTTCCCCGACCCCTGGCCCAAGGCCCGCCACCACAAGCGCCGCCTGATCCAGCCGGAGTTCCTGACGCTGGCCGCGCCCTCCCTCAAGCCCGGCGCGATCCTGCACTGCGCGACGGACTGGGAGGAGTACGCCGAGCAGATGCTGGAGGTGCTGACCGAGCACCCCGACTTCGAGAACACGCAGCCCGACGGCGGGTACGCACCGCGGCCCTCCTTCCGCCCCCTCACCCGCTTCGAGGGCCAGGGCCTGGACAAGGGCCACGTCGTCCACGACCTGCTGTTCCGCCGAAGCCAAACCGGAGGGTCCGGCTCCGCCCCGCAGAGCTGAGGCACCGTCGCGGCCACCCCCATCCCTCGTTAGGGTCAACGAGTGGCCATCAGTCCTCCGTATCCGATACCCCCCGAGGCGCCCGCCCCGGGGGAGCTGCGCCGTGCCCGCTGGTGGCAGCGGCGCGCGATACGCGTGGCCGCCCTCGTCACGCTGCTCGCCCTCTCGGGCCTGGTGATCCTCGCCCTGGTCAGGGAGCAGACCGGCACCCAGGGCTTCCTGGTCGGGCTCGGCCTCGCGACCGTGCCCGTGCCGCTGCTCGTCGCCGCGTTCCGCTGGCTGGACCGGGTGGCACCGGGCCCCTGGCGGAACCTCCTCTTCTCCTTCTCGTGGGGTGCCTGCGCGGCCGCGCTCATCGCGATCGTCGCGAACAGCTTCGCGATCCGCTGGATAGCCACCGCCACCGCCGACCCCACCAGCGCCGACACCCTCGGCGCGACCGTCATCGCCCCGATCGTCGAGGAGAGCGCGAAGGCGGCGGCGGTCCTGCTCGTCTTCCTCTTCCGCAGACGCGACTTCACGGGCATCGTCGACGGCGTCGTCATAGCGGGGGTGACCGCGACCGGCTTCGCGTTCACCGAGAACATCCTCTACCTGGGCAACGCCTACGTCACCGACCAGCTCAGCAGTGACAGCGGCCTTGCCTCCGTGACGGCGGCGACCTTCTTCGTACGCGTCGTCATGTCGCCGTTCGCGCATCCGCTGTTCACGGTCCTGACCGGCATCGGCTTCGGCATCGCGGCGCTCAGCGCCGACCGTCAGCAGGTGCGCCGCGTGCTGCTCCCGCTCGCCGGGCTGCTGCTCGCGATGGGCATGCACGCGCTGTGGAACGGCTCGGCGGTCTTCGGGCAGTACGGCTTCTTCACCGTGTACGCGCTCTTCATGCTGCCCTCGTTCGGCCTGCTGACCTGGCTGGCGATCTGGACCCGGCAGCGCGAGCTGCGCACGATCCGCGCCGAGCTGCCCGTGTACGCGGCGGCGGGCTGGCTCACCCCACCCGAGCCGTACGCGCTGGGCTCGATGCGCGCCCGCGCCCTGGCCCGCGACTACGCGTCGTACACCTGGGGCAAGGCGGCGGCCCGCACGGTCGTGGAGTACCAGCAGTACGCGACGTCCCTTGCGGCGCTGCGCCACCGGGGCCGCCGCGGCCGGGCCGGCGCCGACTTCGTCGTACGCGAGCGCGAGCTGCTGGAGAAGCTCTGGGAGCGCCGCGAGCCGGCCCGCCCCGCCCTCGCGTACGCGGCCCAGGCGACGGCGCCAGTCATGCCCCCCATGCCGTACGCGGCGTACGGCATGCCGCCCTACGGGCCCGCCCCCTACGGCCCTCCCCCGTACGGGCAGCCGCAGCCCTACCCGGCCTACGGCTATCCGACGTACAACCCCTACCGCTCCTGAAAAGGACGGGGCGTCAGGCGGAGGCAGCCGTCAGCGCCGCGACCTCCGCCTCCGTCAGCTCCAGGTCCGCCACCGCGAGCAGCGCGGGCAGCTGCTCGACCGTGCGCGCGGAGGCGATCGGCGCCGCCACGGTGGGCTGGGCCGCGAGCCAGGCGAGCGCCACCGTCGCGACCTCGGCACCACGCGCCTCGGCGATCTCGTCGAGCGCGGCGATGACGCGGTCGCCCCGCTCGGTGCCCGCGTACTCCGCGACCTTGCCGCTGCGCGCGCTCTCGACCTTCGTACCCGGGCGGTACTTGCCGGTGAGGAAGCCGGACGCGAGCGCGTAGTAGGGGACGGCCGCGAGGCCGGAGCGCGAGGCGACCTCCTGGAGCGGGCCCTCGTAGGTGTCGCGGGAGACGAGGTTGTAGTGCGGCTGCAGCGCGACGTAGCGCGCGAGGCCCTCGCGGTCGGAGAAGTCGAGGGACTCCTGGAGCCGCTCGGGCGTGATGTTGGAGGCGGCGACGGCCCGCACCTTGCCGGCCCGCACCAGCTCGTCGAGGGCACCGATGATCTCTTCCACGGGGACCGACGGGTCGTCGTAGTGCGTGTAGTAGAGGTCGATGTAGTCGGTGCCGAGGCGCTGCAGGGACGCGTCGGCGGCACCCTTGATGGTGCTCGCGGACAGGCCCTTGTACTCGGGGAGGGCGCCGACCTTCGTCGCGATGACGACGTCGGAACGGTTGCCGCGCTCGGCCAGCCACTCACCGATGAGGGTCTCGGACTCGCCGCCCTTGTTGCCCTCCACCCAGAACGAGTAGGCGTCAGCGGTGTCGATGAAGTTGCCGCCCGCCGCGGTGTAGGCGTCGAGCACGGCGAAGGACGCCGCGCGGTCGGCGGTCCAGCCGAAGACGTTGCCGCCGAGGGAGAGGGGGAAGACCTCGAGGTCGGATGAGCCAAGTGTACGAAGAGACGTCATACGTTCCTCAACACGCTTACCGGAAGCGGAATTCCGCAACAGCCGCGGCCGTCCGGGTACATCGATCCGCCGTCCGGGCACGCCGAACCGTCGTCCGGATACACCGAACCGGCAGCCCTGGCGTCGGGGGGTCGCCGCCAGGACCGCCGGGGTTCCGGGGGTACGTCAGAGGTTGAGCCCCCGTCAGGGGTTGAGGCCCTTGCCCTGCAGCCAGCCGAGGGGGTCGATGCCGGTGCCGTCGGGCGTGTGGACCTCCAGGTGGAGGTGCGGCCCGGTGACGTTGCCGGTCGCGCCGACGCGGCCGATGACCTCGCCCGTGGTGACCTTCTGTCCGGCGCTGACGTTCAGCGAGGACTGGTGGCAGTACCAGATCTCCGTGCCGTCCTCGAGCTCCAGGACGGTGCGGTAGCCGTACGCGCCCGCCCAGCCGGCCTCCTTGACGGTGCCGGTGTGCACGGCCTTGAGCGGGGTGCCGGTGGGCGCCGCGAAGTCGAGGCCGGTGTGGTGGCCGGAGGACCACATGGATCCCGCGTCGCCGAAGTGCGAGGTGAGGGTGTACGAGGAGGTGGGGATGGCATAGCTCTTGGCGAGCTTGGCCAGGCGCTCGGCCTCGGCCTTGGCCTTCCTGGCCTCCTCTTCCTTCTTCTTCTTGGCGGCGGCCTTGGCCTCCGCCTCCTTCTCGGCGGCCTTCTGCTGTGCGGCGGCCTCGTCGGCGGCCTTCTTGACGGCGGCGTCCTCGGCCGCGGTCTGCACGGCGGCGTCCGCCTGGTCCTGCTGGTTCTCGGCCTGCTGCATGATGCGGGCGCGCAGTGCCTCGCCCGCGTCGGTGGTGCCCTGCTCGGCGTCGGCGGTGCTGACACCGGCGGCGGTGAGGGGGGCCGAGGCGGCCGCGGCGGTCGTGGTGTCCGACGTGTCGTCGTCGGATATCAAAGAGCCCACGCCCGGAAGGGACTTGGCCTCGGGGAGCGAGTCGGTGACGGTGCCCAGGTCGGGCATCGATATGGAGACCGGCGGCTTGCCGCCCTGCGCGGTGGCGATGCCGCCCGCGCCGACGGCGGCGATGACGCCCACGCCGAGGACGGTGGAGCTGCGGGCGAGTCCGCCGCCGCTCTTCTTGTGCACACGGTGCCTGCCGCGGACGGGACGGATGGACTCCTCGGTGGGATTCCACTCCTCGAAGGGTTCCTCGTCGTACGAACCGAAGTCGTCGTCATTCGGCACGTACACGGCTCGGGGGGCAGGCCGGTTGGACGCCACTGGGGCGCACTCCTTTCCTTCCTTCTCGCCTACCGGGTTAGCTGACGGGTTCGGAGCAGGAAGGTCTCCTACGAACATCTGGCACGGATGCACAGATGCCCGATTCACCCCAAGTTGGTGGTTCCCCGGCTCCCTTGCGGGATTAGGCGCGTGCGCACGGAGCCGCCTCGAGTGACGGCTGGGACGACCGCGCTGCGTTATCGAACGTTAATAGACGGCGGGTCGGTATTCCAAGCCGTTCCGGTTGATCGTTAACGCTCTTCGGCCGTACTTACCGGGACACCGGGGTTCGGAACGGGGCGAGTTGCCCCCGCATGCACGCGCACCGGAGCTTCACATTCCCTTGACAGTGCGTCAGTTGTTATGCGGAGGGGTGCACTTCAGTCACTGGGCGTCACGGCGGGATCGTCGGCGGCCGGCCGCCGCACCGCGAGGAGCGCCATGTCGTCGGTCGCACCGCCGCCGGTGTGCCGCCGCACCTCCTCGGTGAGCGCGGCGAGCAGCGCGTGCGGTCCCCCGCGCCCCGGGAAGATCCGCCCGCCGAGCCGGGCCGCGGGATCGTAGAACTCCCCCGCCACGTCGCGCGCCTCGGACAGGCCGTCCGTGTACAGGAGCAGCATCGCGCCGGGCGGGAAGTCGGTCTCGTCGGCCCGGTCCGGCCAGGTGCCGAGGTCGCCCATGCCGAGCGGCAGGGCGGGCTCGCTCGCGGAGAGCACGCACAGGCGCCCGTCCCCGCGCAGCAGCAGCGGTGCCGGGTGCCCGCGATTGATCAGCCGTACGACGCCCTCGCCGTGCCGGATCTCGGCGAGGACCGCGGTGGTGAACCCCTCGAAGGCGTCGAGCCCGTCGCGCCGGGTGCCCTCACGCGCGAGGGCCCGCTCCAGGCGCTGCGCGACCGCCTCCAGGGTGGCCTCCTGCTCGGCGGCCTCGCGGAAGGCACCGATGACGACGGCGACCGCGGCGACCGCACCCATGCCCTTGCCGCGTACGTCGCCGACGATGAGCCGTACGCCGTGCGGGGTGTCCTGCACCGCGTACAGATCGCCCCCGATGAACGCGTCGGCCTGCGCGGCCTCGTACCGCGCCGCGATGTCGAGACCGCCGATGCGGGCGTCCGGCTCGGGCAGCACGGCGCGCTGGGTGGCCTCGGCGATGGAGCGGGCGGTGGCGAGCTTGGCGTTGCCGCGGCGGACGACGCGGTTGATGACGATCGCGAGCGCGGCGACGGTCATCACGGTGATCAGCTCGGTGACGGCCTCGACATGGCTGGCGACGGCCCTGCCGTAGTGCAGGAAGAAGACGGCGGCCGAGGCCGCGATGCCGGTCAGAACGGTGTTGGCCAGCGAGTAGAAGGGGGCGGCGATCAGCGGGGCGGCCGTGAAGAGGGGGGCCGCGGTGAACTCCGGCGGGGTGAACGCGTCGAAGACGACGCCGACGATGAGGAGCAGGAAGGGCAGGGACCGCACGAAGGCCCACTCGTGGGTGGCTTCCTGGGTGGTGGCACCGCTGTCGCCGGATCCTCCTCGCTGCCCCACCGCTTGTCTCCCGCCGACTCCGCGCCCATCACCGCGCTCCGTCCAGGCTTCCCGCAGCGGGGGAAGGGTGCGACCTGATGTGGGCCGACCGGGTTACGGAGAGCAGGGACGGCCGAGGGTCCGGGACGGCCGGGGGGCACGGGACGGCCGAAGGCACGGGATCACGAAAACACCGAGGGCCCGGGACCAATCAATGGTCCCGGGCCCTCGGCCTTCAGTAGCGGGGACAGGATTTGAACCTGCGACCTCTGGGTTATGAGCCCAGCGAGCTACCGAGCTGCTCCACCCCGCGTCGGTGAACACAACAGTACGCCATCCGGAGGGGTGCGTCGAACCACTTAGGCGTTGCCCGCGTGCGTGAGGGTCTCCCAGGCCACGAAGAGGTCGTCCGTACCCTCGGGCCGCCGCTGCTCGGTGTACTTCGCGGTCTGCGGCATCTCCAGCTTCAGCCGCCCCTGCAGATGGTTCAGCCCGACCTCCGTGTCGGGCCCCATGTCGCGTTGCACCGTGCCGCCGCACAGCCAGTCAGGGGCCTTGGCGCCCAGCTGGTACTCGGAGTGGAACTCGAAGGCGGCCCGCAGCCGCTCCCGCACCTCCCCGTACAGGTCGACGCCCTGGTGGTGGGCGGTCTCCGCCATGTGGGACGTGGCGGCGAGTGAGTAGCTGGCGTGCTTGAAGTTGCGGCAGGTCTCCTGGGAGAGCCCGTCGACGAAGGTGTCCTGTCCGAACCAGTACTTCTTCAGCTCGGCGGCGGTGTCGATGCCGCTGCCCTCCGGGGAGACGGGCAGCTTCCCGTCGGACTCCAGATAGAAGTACGCGGGCACGCGCGTCCTGAAGTGGTGCACGGCCTTCTCGAAGGTGGCGTGGTCGTCGAGGAAGACGGCCATGGCCATGGTGGCGTCGGCCATCACGAGGTCCCAGTTGCCGTTGAAGTCGGCGGACCCGTCCTTGACCTGCGGCAGATAGGCGTTGCGCAACATCCGCTCGAACCGCAGCAGTTGGCCGTCGGTCCAGCCGTCGTAGGTGTACCGCACGGCCTCGGCGGCGCGGGCCCAGGACGAGGCGGCCCAGGCGGTCTGCAGCCCGGCGTTGGCCTCGGTGTGCTTGGTGATCACCTTCGACCAGGCGTCCATGATCTGCACGGCCTTCTCGGCGTGTGCGCGGTCCTTGGTGACGTTCCAGAGAAGGGCCTGGGTGTACGCGGCCAGGGCGTCCTCACGCTCTTCGACGCAGCCGCGGCCGGGGCGGGTGTCGGGCGGGCACTCCACGACGGCGTACGGAGTCGCCTGGTAGTCGGCGGCCCCGTACTTGCTGTCGCGCATCTGCTCGAACGCCGTCAGCCAGGGCTGATCCTGGGCCTGGACGTGCGCGCGGGCCCGGTCGAGCTGCGCCTTGCTGACGAGTACGCCGGGATGAGTGAACGGCAGGTCGAGCGGCCGAGCAGCGGCGGTCCGGCCACCCGAACCACCACCCGAGCCCCCGCCGCCGCAGGCGGCGGCAAGGGCGAGAAGGGGCACAAGCACGAGCACAAGAACACACCGCCCAGCCCCACCGTCACGAGCCGCCATGCCGCACCTCCGGGTCGACCCCAGCAAACCTGGCAGTCCAGCGTGTCCCGCAGCCTTGCCGCCCGCACGGCTGACCTACTCCGTTCGGGCGGCCCACGGCGCACGGACACCACGGCGCCCCGCCGGGCCGAAGCCGGGCGGGGCGCCGTGGTGTCGTACGCGATGGGGGTGAGGGTCAGGCCGCCATGGTCAGGCCGCCGTGGTGAGGTCGCTCGTGCGGGTGGGCTCGGGCTGGGCCTCGGTCGCCTGCGGGGTCTTGCGGTCGCGGATGAGGACGACGGCCAGGGCGGCCGCGGCCAGGACGCCCGCGGCGCCGGCCCAGAAGCTGGCGGACATCGCCTCGGTGAAGGCTTCGCGGGCCACCGTGGCGAGGGCGGTGTCGCCGGAGGAGGCGGCCAGGGCGAGGGCGTCGGAGACGGAGTGGCCAGCGGCGGCGGGGGCCGAGTCGGGCATGGCGTCGGTGTAGGTGCGGGAGAGGACGGTGCCGAGGACGGCGACGCCGAGGGCCGCGCCGGCCTGCTGGACGGTGTCGTTGAGGGCGGAGCCGACGCCGGCGTGCTCGGCGGGGACCGCGCTCATCAGGGCGGCGGTCGCCGCGGGCATCGCCAGGCCGCCGCCGACGCCGATCAGGACCATGGCTGCCGAGAGCATCCCGAACCCGGCGTCGGAGGGCAGGGAGGCGAGGGTGCCGAAGCCCGCGGCGATGACGGCCAGGCCGACGGCGGTCATCGGGCGGTTGCCGATCTTGTTGCCGAGGGTGGCGCCGACGCCGTTGAAGACCAGCGTGGCGACGGCCATCGGGGCGAAGGCGATGCCGGTCTTGGCGGGCGAGTAGCCGAGCACGAACTGCAGGTACTGGGTGAGGACCAGCATCAGGCCGCCGTTGGCGAAGGTGAGCAGGACCAGGGAGAAGCTGGCGCCGCTGAAGACGCGGTTGCGGAAGAGCGAGAGCGGCACCATCGGCGATTCGGTGCGCAGCTCCCAGATCACGAAGGCGGCCAGGGAGACGAGGGCGACGCCGAGCGAGAGCTGCGTGCTCATGTGACCGAGGCCGGCCTCGGCGGACTCAATGATCGTCCACACCAGCGCGGTCATGCCGACCACCGAAAGGATCATGCCCAGCGGATCGGCCTTGCGGGCGGGGCCCTTGGACTCCGGCATCAGAACGAGCGCGGCGACGATGGCGAGGGCGGCGATCGGGACGTTCATCAGGAAGACCGAGCCCCACCAGAAGTGGGCGATGAGCACGCCGCCGAGCACGGGCCCGCCGACCAGGCCGACCGCGGCCACCGCGCTCCAGGCGCCGATCGCCTTGCGGCGCTCCTCGTCGTCGAAGACGGTGATCAGGATCGACAGCGTGCTCGGCATGACGAGGGCGCCGCCGATGCCCATCAACACCCGCCCCGCGATGAGCTGTTCGGGATTCTGGGCGACGGTGGCCAGCAAGGACGCGGCGCCGAAGAGGGCAAGCCCCACGATCATCACCCGCCGCCGTCCGAACCGGTCGGAGAGGCTGCCCGCGGTGAGCAGCAGGCCGGCGAAGACCAGGATGTACGAGTCGATGATCCACTGGATGTCCTGCGCGTCCGCCTTCAGATCCGCGGCGATCGGCGGGACCGAGACGGTCAGGACCATGTTGTCGACGACCAGGACCAGCGTGCTCAGGCAGAGCACGATCAGGATGAGCCAACGGCGCGGGTGACGGCGCTCTTCCATCGCGAAAACCCCCTCGGGACTTGGGCGGCACATACACTGCGTACGACGTGCCCTCGTTGCGAACACTGTACGCACAGCGCACGCTGTGCGCAACAGGCGAACGCCATGCGCGCGGGAGGGAGCGAGAACGCGTCAGGCCCGGATCAGACGTGCTGTCCGATCCGGGCCTGAGAGGTAGACCGTGTGGGACTCGAACCCACAACCAATGGGTTGAGAGTCGAGAAGGGATCATCCAGCTCGGAGGATCTTGGCCCCGCTCGCGGATTCCCTCGCAGGTCAAAGACTGCCGCCTGTCCAGCCGGGGCAGTCTCGGGGAGTTCGCGAGGGGTCGGCCCAGGGCGGTCCGCCCCCGCAACGCTCCCGCATCCTGCACCCTTTGACCTTGCACGTACGGGTCGTTTCCCCGCGAGAAGTCCGCACGCCCGACAGCAGAGTAGTACCATGTAGTACATGGAAGCTACTGCCCGCGAGTTCAATCAACAGTCCTCACAGATCCTTGCCGCCGCCGAGCGCGGCGAGACCATCACCGTCACCAAAAACGGCCGCCCTGTCGCCACCATCACCCCCTACCGCGAAGCCGAAATCCCGCCCTACCCCACCGGCCCCATCGGGGACAGCATCGACGTCCCCGAACTGGACCTCGGCGGCGACCTCACCAACGACGAGATGGAGGAGATCCTGAAGGGCATGGGCTCTTGAACGTCGTCATCGCCGACACCAACGCCCTCGTCCGTCTCCTGGACCCGAGGATGACCGGTCACACCGAACACAAACATGCCTTCACCACCGTTGAGCATCTGGTGATCTCTCCACTCGTCCTCGCCGAACTGGACTACATGATCACCGCACGCTCCGGCGTCCAACAGGCACTCACGGCAGCCCGGTTCATCGAGGCCAACACCGCGCGGCGCCGCTTCGAAATCCCCGACATCGCCCCCCAGCTGAACACCGCCATCGCCATCGCCGACGGCTATAAGGGCGCGGACAGCGGCAAGGGTGTCGGCCTGACGGACGCCATGAACGTGGCGCTCGCCGCGGCATACCGCACGAACGTCATGTTCACCTCGGACCGCCACTTCCGCATGATCCGACCTCTGACCGGTCACCAGGCGTTCCAACTCCTGCCCGACGATCTGTAGAAAGTGCGTCAGCCTCGACGAGCTGGGGGCCTGAGGGCTCCGTTTCACACCGGCGAGGTCTGCCCTGCTGCGCGCTCAGTCGAGCGGTACCTCCTCGAGCACCATCCCCTGAATCGCCATGAGCCCCCGGTTGCCTACCGCTTCCGGGCGCAGCCCCATCTCCCAGGCGATCCGGGCGGCCCGACGCTGTGACACGTCGGGGTACGACTCTGGAAAGACCTTGATCCAGCCGCGCCGGTCCCTCCGGATCCCGAACGACGACTACTGGCAAGCGGGTTCCCCAGCAGCGCCCCGACCCCCACAGCCGCCGTCACGAGGCCGTAGACCGCGGCCCCGGCGCCGTATCGAGTGGCGAGCAACGCGGGCATGCCGACCGCCGTCACGGCCCAGCAGAACAGGGCGACGCCGTGCAGCCCGACCGCCAGACCGACACGAGGGTGCGCCCGGACCACCGGCCACGCACGAACCGCCGACCGCGCCTTGCCGGGGCGCTCAACCGCTCCTTCGCCGGTCGCCACGGCGTACTGACGGGCCAGCCACCCGAGCACCACCGCCGACACAGCGAACGTCACGCCGTTCAGCGCGAAGAGCCCCCACACACAACAGAACGGCACCTGCGTACGACCCCGTCTCACCATTTCCGCTCGGGCCAGCAGGGGGCCAGCAAATGATCTTCAGACGCGACTCAGCCCCCGCCCTGCGGCTTCCACCGCAGGTCAGGGGCTGATTCGTTTGGTAGACCGTGTGGGACTCGAACCCACAACCAATGGATTAAAAGTCCTGGAGGGGGTCGTCCGGGTGGGTCCGGGCGGTCCTTCATGGTCCGAGGGCGCCAGGTCAGAGAGGGTACTGGCTGTTGCGTGATCCATCGGAGAAGGAGCTGTGGGGCGCCGTCCGCTCACGCATCGCTCACGCATTTGGTGCGTCTGACCTGCACCTCCGGAGGAGGGCGGGAGAGCTACTCGACATCTGTGTCGTCGTTGCGAGCCGTGGCCAGTTCGATACCGTGAACGCGCCGAAGCCATCGGCACAGCACATGCAGACCCCCTCCGAGGATTCCGCATGGCTCCCGAACCTCGGTCACCAGGCAGTGTCGAAGTAGCGCGCGGTTCCCCTTGTCGACCAACCGAAGGTCCCAGGGGCAGGTGACCATTGCACCGCACAGTTGGTTTCGGCCAGACATGCGCCACGTGCGGGTCGATGGCGGCAGATCATCTTCTAGGCCGAGCGGCCGCTGCCTATCATCGAGGTCACGTGTCCGGAGTTGCGGGGGAGTTGGTCATGGAGCCAGAAATGCTGGCGCAGACCGCAGGGGCCACAGTCGTCGCGCTCATGGCCACCGACGCCTGGCAGCGGACACGCGAAGGCGTGGTCGCATTGTGGCGTCGGGTACGTCCGGTCCAGGCCGACGAGGTCGGCGCGGCGCTGGAAGAGACTCGTGAAGAGATCCTCGTGCTCCGGTGTGAGGGCGACTCGGCAGGCGCCGAGGATCTGGAGCGGGACTGGCGCCGCAGACTGCGGCGTCTTCTGGAAGCCGATCCGTCCGTTGCCGAAGATCTTGAGGAAGTGCTGGCGCAGGCACGCGCTTCCCTGCCCGAGGACGAACGACCCCCTGTTCCCACCGTGCACATGCAGGTGCAGGCGTCGGGCCACGCGCGGGTCTACCAGGCCGGCCGGGACCAGCACATCGTCGAGCGATGAGAGCGCAACCGGACGTCCCTCATGGGGACCACGTCCTACGGACCGTCGCCGACGGGCACAGTCGGGTGTACCAAGCCGCTGGCAGCCAGCTCATCCTGGAGTACACCGTCCAGCAATCCGAGCCGCCGACGTCAGGCAGTGGATTGGGCTGGGACAGTCCTGAGTCGGTCCGCACTCCCCTGGTCGCGCCCTTGGGATCGCCGCTGCGGGACAGGCTCGAAGTGCGCCGCGCGCTCCTGCAGGCCATCAGTGACCCAGCGGCCGCGGCGAACGGTTTGCACGTTGTGCTCGGTATGGCGGGCAGTGGCAAGACGGCACTGGCGCTGACCGTGTTCGACGAGGCCGTGACGGGCCGCGGAGTCGTGGGGTTATGGGTCAACGCCTCTGATCGCTCGTCCTTCCGTTCCGGGATGCTGGCCGTCGCCCACGATCGCGGGGCCGCGCAACAGGAGGTCGACGCGGCGCGGGAGGGCCGACGTCCGGACGCTGATCTCGTCTGGCACTACCTGGACCGGTCGCCCGAGCCGTGGTTGCTCGTCCTGGACAACGCGGACGATCCCTCCGTGTTCCGCCACAGCGCCTGGCTGCGGTCAAGCAGCCGCGGGATCGTACTGGTCACGAGCCGCCTCCAGGATGCGACGGAGTGGCGCCGGGCCGCCAGACACTCCCTGGATGTTCTCGACGTCTCCTCCGCCGTCGACGTGCTGCGGGATCTCACGATCAGCACGGAGGACTCCGCCAAGCTGGAGCTGCTGGCGCGACGCCTTGGCTGTCACCCGCTGGCATTGTCACTCGCCGGTGCCTACCTCGGCCGACAACTCCTGGAGCCGGTCTCAGTGGACGAATATCTGAAGCGTCTCGACACCGACCCGTCGCTGCTCGACCGTGGGGCGGCCCCTGGGGAACAGGAACTGCGGCGGCTGATCACCGGAACCTGGCAGATCTCTCTGGACGCTGCGGCTGATCAAGGTGTCCCCGAAGCCCTGACCCTGCTCAGGTTGCTGTCGTTCTTCGCTGCGGCGCCGCTGCCTGTAGGGGTACTCGCGCCGGCCCGTCTCGACAGCACCAGGCTGACCCACGCCGACCCACCGCTCACCGGCGAACGCGCCAACCTCGCGCTCGAACAGCTCAAGGCCCACTCTCTGGTCTCGCTCATCGATGCCTCAGCCGGCGCTGAGCATGCCGCTGTGCGCAGTGTGCAGGCCCACCCGCTGCTCCTGGAGACGGTCTCGTCCCGCATCCCTGTCGACCAGCGAGCGCTCCTGCTGGAATCCGCCACCGACCTGTTGAGTCGCCTCCTGTCCACGGAGTCGGACCGCTACGTGGACCCGCATACCTTGCGCCTTTTCACACCTCACGCCTCGGCCTTGCTAGGGAACGCCGCCGCGCACCGCGCTGACGCAGCCACCGCGTCGGCGCTGGCCGTCGTCCGCGCTCTACGTGACCAGTCGTACGTGCGCGGCGACTACGCCACGACGCACGCTCTCGCTGACGACGCCGTCCGTGTCACCGGCAATGATGGGACTGCGGAGGCGCTGACGGATCAGCATGAGCACGGCCGGGCACTGGCCGCTCTGGGGCGATTCGATGAGGCGAGCGCGGCGCACCGTGCCACGCTCGAAGCCCGCGAGGCACTGCTCGGGGCTGACCACCCGGATACGCTGGCCAGCGCTCACGCTCTCGGCATCTCTCTATACGGTCTCGGCCAATGGGCAGAGGACGAGCTGTACATGCGCCGGGCGGCCGAAGGGCGTGTACGTGTTCTGGGTGCCGCACATCCGGATGCAATCGACAGCCGAGGCCGACTGGCAGAGGCAATCGGGCAGCAGCGACGCTGGGACGAGGCCCGTCAACTGGCGGCCGAGAACCTAGCGCAGAGTGAGCAGGCCCTCGGCGACGACCATCCGCACACCTTGCTGAGCCGCATCGCCCTGGCCTGGGTGCTCGCTGGCGTAGGGGAATGGGAAGAAGCAGCGGTCCACACACGCGCCACGCTGGAGGGAAGCGAGCGAGTGCTGGGCGCTGATCACCCGCGGACGCTCGCAGCACGACAGCGTCTGGCGGACGTCCTGTCCCATCTTGGACAGTGGCCCCAGGCCCTGGAAGCGGCCCAGGCCGTTCGTGACGCCCGGCAGCGCGTCCTCGGCCGGGAACACCCGCACACCCTCTCCATCGAGATCGTGCTGGTCCGGATCCTCCGGAGCACAGGACGCGCCCCAGAAGCACGGGAGTTGGCCGTACACACGCTGGACGTCTGCGTCCGCGTCCTGGGAAATGATCACCCGGATACGCTGGCGTGCCGCGCCGAGCACAGGGCCGCGCTCGGAGATGTCGAATGATGTCGGTTCACTGCAGTGAAGTTGACCAGGAGGACGACGAGTTGTGATCGAGCCGATACGCAAGTGGCGCAAGAGCAGCTACAGCGGTGCGGACAACGGGTGCGTGGAACTACTCACCCCCCCCCCACCGCACAGCGCCCCGATCCGCGACTCGAAGCTCCCCGAAGGACCGGTGATCAACTTTTCTGACCGTTCTTGGCTGCCTTTCGTCCAAGCCCTGCAGCAGGGTGAATTGTGGAGAGTATGACCGCGAGCAGGAACATCGGAGCCGCCCCTTCACCGGGCTCGGACGCGGCACGGGGCGCGGCGGTACAGCGATGAACGAACCAACCAGGCCGTTCCCGCCCGACGCGATCGTGGGCGACGTGTCCGTACGGGATCGAGCTCGGTGGATCAGCTCCGCCCGGGACCAGTACATCGTGGAGATCGGTCAGTACGTCTCCCACCACGGCGAGCGGCGGGCCCTCCCGGACTCCGGACTCTCAGGACCGGACTCGGTCCGCGTGCCGCTCGTGGCACGCTCGCCCTCCCCTGTCAGGGACCGCGACGACCTACGAGCGGATCTTCAGCACGCCATCAGGCATCCCGAAGCGTCCGCGCACGAGTTCGTCCTGTACGGGACTGCGGGGAGCGGCAAGACGGCCCTCGCTCAGACGATGTTCGACGAAGCGGTCACTTCGCACGGCGTGGTGGGTCTCTGGGTGAACGCGGCCACCGAGGTCGCCTTCCGCTCGGGCATGCTGGCTGTCGCCCTGGACCGTGGTGCCGACCCTGACCAGGTGGAAGCCGCTCGTGACGGGCGCCGTCCGGCAGCGGATCTCGTGTGGCAGCACCTCGAATCCTCTGCTGAGCAGTGGCTGCTGGTTCTCGACAATGCCGACGACCCGAGTGTGTTCAGCGACGGCATCTGGCTGCGGCACACCCACCGCGGCACCGTTCTCGTCACCACACGACACGGGAACACACATCTGTGGCGGAATGCCGATCAACGCCGCGTCGATGCCTTGGGGCTGGCGGACGCCGTTCATGTCCTTCGCGACCTCAATGTCACGGGCTACGGCCAGGCCGCCCTGGAGAAACTCGCCCGTGGACTCGGGTGCCATCCCCTCGCCCTCACTCTCGCCGGCCAGTACCTCGGTCGACGTCTCCTGGACACCGTCACCGTGGAGGAGTTCCTCCGTCGTCTGCGCGACGACCCCGGCGGCACCCTGGACGAGGCGGCCGACCCCTCCGAACGTGACCTGCGTCGGCTGATCAGCTCCACGTGGCAGATCTCGCTGAACGCCCTGGCCGACCGAGGCATACCCGAAGCCACCACACTGATGTGGCTGCTGTCGTGCTACGCCTCCGATCCCCTCCCCCTCGGCCTGCTTCACCCCCAACGCCTAGGGCTTACCGACCTGGCCACCGCTGAGCCGCCGTTGCCCGCGCAGAAGGCGGAGACCGCGTTGTACGGCCTGCTGTCGCAGACCATGGTGTCGGTCCTCGACGTTCCCGGAGACGTCGGCCAGCCCCTGGTGCGGTCCGTTCAGACTCCCGGGCTCCTCCTCGACACCGTCGCGGGCCGCATCCCGCTGGACCAAAGGGAGATCGTCTTCGCCGCAGCGGCCCAACTCCTGGACGGCCTGCTTCATCGCAACCAAGACGAAGGCACCTGCCTCGACGCCCAGACCCTACGATTGTTCGCGCCTCACACGCTGGCCTTGCTGCACCGCTCCGCAGCAGCCCACTCGGCCGCAGCCCCGCAGGCTCTCTGCCTGGTCCGCTACCTTCGCGACCAAAGTCGCGAACAGAACGACTACGCCACCGCGCACGTCCTGGCGGAAGCCGCTGTCCGCGTTCCCTCATCCGTGTCCATCGCCACGGAGGCCGAATTGCTCACGGATCGATATGAACTTGCTTGCTCACTGACCGACTTGGGGCGCTATACGGAGGCCGTTGAGCTGCACCGCGAAGTCCTGCACGAGCGCGAGGAGCACCTCGGTCCCGACCATGTACAAACGCTTCAGAGCGCACACGCACTCGGTCTCGCTCTGTACGGTCTTGGCGAATGGGCGGAGGACGAGCGACACCTGCGCCGCGCTGTAGCGGGTCGGATCCAGGTGCTCGGACCAGCCGCACCGGACACCATCCTGAGCACCGCATGCCTGGCCGAGGCCATCGGCGAACAGCAACGCTGGGACGAAGCCGAAGCAATCGCCCGCGGAAACCTCACCACAAGCGAAGCGGCCCACGGCCCCACCAGCCCGTACACGCTCGCAGCGCGCCACACCCTGGCCTGGACCCTGTATCAGTCGGGACAACTCCGCGAGGCCGAGGGCCTGGCCAACGCCACTCTCACTGAGCAGGAGCGCTCTCTCGGCACGACCCACCCTCGCACCCTGGCCATCCGAGACCTCCTCGCCAGCATCCTGCTCGGCCAGGAACGGTGGACCGAGGCCGAAGCCGCAGCGCGTGCCGTCCTCACCGTCCGCGAAGAGGTCCTCGGCCCTGAGCATCCGCACACCCTGGCCATGCGTACCGAGCTGATCCGCATCCTGACCGGTGCCGGCGACCTGACGGAAGCCCGCTCCCTGGCCACACGAAACCTTGAGGCGTGCATCCGCACCCTCGGCGAAGAACACCCCGACACGCGCGCCTGCCAGCAGGCCCACCTCAAGGCTGGGCCGATCCCCGAAGACAACGGCCAGTCCGGCACTGGCCATGACAAGGATGTGCCGCGCTGATGGACACCGCCCCGGGCCGCATATGGATCAAGAGCAGCTATAGCGGCCACAACAACAACTGCATGGAATTCCTCACCCCCCCCCCACCGGGCAAGGCCATCGTCCGCGATTCAAAGGATCCGCACGTTCGTTTGATCGTCTTCCGTGCCTCGTCATGGACTTCGTTTGTACGCGGTGTCGCACAGGACATGCACGGTGCCAGGGAAGAACTTCAGTAGCCGACGAGGAAACTCGATGGAACCAGTCGGCAAAGGCTTTCGTGACGCCCTGTTCTGGCTAGGGCGCCTTTTAGCTCAGACCGCCCAAGCCAGCAGAGTCACCCCGCGAAGGTGGAGCGTGATATCGAGCAGAGATCTGAGGCGACCACACCTGACAGAGTCCTTCATTCGATGTACTCCTCCATGAGTCGTGCCAGGTGCAGCAAGTAGGGCAGCCGGGTCGGCGCCTTGGTGTGCAGGTGGCAGCGTCGCAACCCGTTCACGTAGGCGGCGAGATCGACAGCCTTGTCAGCAGGCTGCTTGAACGAGACGTGGATCTCCAGCGACGTGGGGTTGGCTCCGTGACGAGTGATATCGCGGTCATTCCCGAAGTACTTGGAAACGGACTTGCCCAGTTGGTGAGTGTCCGGGCGAGGGTTGACGGCCAAATAGGTGCGATCGTTCCAGGGGATCAAGCCTGAGTATCGACCCCATTCGTAAGGGAGTTCATCGCCGTCGGTCTCGGTCTCCGGATCGTCCAGCGGGTTCATTCCGAAGACGAGGGGGATCTCGTCGGAGTCGTCGTTGATGCGGACGATACGCAGGCCAGGCAGAGTTGCTGGGGTGCGCCGAGCGGTGGGGTCAACCGAGCTGCAGTCGACGCCCGGTGGGACAAGTGCGTCGGGGGAAATCAGGTCGTTCTGGAGCCACGGCCAGATTTCCGAGTTCCGCAGTGTCTGAGTACGTACCACCAGGAGTCGATCAGCGCTGCTGTCCAGGGCCAGGGCATGGGTGAGGAAGTCGGCGAGGGGTGCTCGGTCCCGGGCGCGGACCCGACCGCGTCCTTCGACCAGGGCGTGTGGCAGGTCGACCAGGGGCATGGGCGCTTCGTGTGGATGGCTGGAACTGGGGGCGAGTTGGGCGGTCACGTCACCTTCAGTGGTCGCGCGTAGGAGGAGGGGGACGAGGCCGCCCCGTGCGCGCGCCAGGTGCATGGCGGTGAGTTCGAAGGGGCCTGCGACGTTGCGCGGGCGGGGGAGCTTGGGCAGGTGTCCGACGGACCGGAGGATGTCGCGTACCGCGGAAGCGGCGCGCTCGACGTCGTCGCGACGGATCTGCGAGTTCTGGAAGGGTTTGGCTGCGTCCTTCTTTGCGTCCGGCGTGGCGGTACGGGTCACGGGGTGCAGGCACTGCACGTGACGTCCCAGTGGCGGCAGAGCCTTCTTGAGCAGAGGCTTCGGGTCGTCCTGGTGCGCGGCGTTGAAGGAGACGGGTTTGCCAATCTCGATGAGTGAGCCGGTCAGCTGCCCGTCGTCAGGGAGCGCCTCACGCAGGGCCCAGGTCCTTTCTTCACGGTGCCGGCGCCGGGTCTCGGCGCGTTCTTCCCGCGTGCTCTCGGTCGGCCAGGGCATGCCGGAGACCAAGGTGCCGGGGTTGAACAGGCTCAGTTGGATCTCGGTGTCGCCACGGTAGGTGTGAACTTCACGTCCCGCTTCGGTCCGCTTGGCGGCATGGGTGTAGCCAAGCAATCCAGTCAGGGCCAGGTGCACAGCCTCATAGGTGCGGGGAGCGGTGTGTCCCAGTTCGAGGCGGTACATCGCGCCCGGCGCTGCGGCTTCGAGGCGGGGTGCGCGACGCTGCGGGATCTTGGCAATGGGGACGACAGGTTCAAGGTGCAGGCCGGGGAGCACCACTTTCAGCTGCTCGAACAGAAGCAGGTGGTCGATCGGTTGCAGTCCCGTCTCAGCCGGGTGGCCGTCGGCCTTGCGTCCCGCTTCGGCATCTGGTGCGTCCAGGAGGTATGTGTACCCGGTGCTGTGCAGCAGTAGTGCGACGGGATCCTTCTCGTGACGCTCATCGCGACCAAGTCCGTTGTGTGCACGTGGATTTGCACGGACGGCGTTCGGATCCGGGTAAAGGTGCGGAGTGGGCAGAGAGGGGACGACGCGAGAGATGCCGGGCATCCAGGACCAGTTCATGGCGTCCGCGCGGCCGGTGACCAGGACGGGCGCCCGGAGGAACTGAGCGCGCTCGATGCCGCTGAGCACCCCGCCGGGGACATGGAGCAGGACGGTGGCACTCGCTGGCTTGTCCGGGCTGCGACGTGGGATGTAGACGGGTGTGGTGCCACCGAAGCGAGTGATGTGAGGGGTGACGCGGATGATGAGCCGGTCATCGTGCGGCATCGTCCTGACGCGGAACTTCGTCTGGTGGGTCCACAGTCCGTACGCGCCGTCCTCGTCGGTGAGTTCGCGCGGCGGCCCAAGGTAGACACTTCGTTCGCCGCGTTCCCCGATCGGGCCGAGGATGGCGGCCTCGTCCTGCTTCTGTCCGGGGAGCGTCCACTTGTTGTCGATCCACTGAGTGGCAAGGTACGAGGCAAGGAGCTGATAGACGTGCGCGCGGGGGCGGGCCGTCCCGTTGGGAGCCTTGCCGTGGGCCAGCAGGTCGAGGGTGGTGGGGCTCCACTCCAGTGGGAAGGCGGCTTTGACGAGGGAGAACCAGTCGACGTCGCTTTGGTGAGGCGCGACCTCGGTAGTGATCCACGCCTCTAGGGCAAGTTGCAGAGGCAGTTCGTTCTCGGGCGGGCGCACGGCGTGCAGCCAGGTGTCGGCCTCCAGGTCGCTGCCAACGGCGAGTACGCCAGAGCCGACGCACTCCACCAATTCGCGCAGCCCTCGCGTCGGCAGGTAGGTCGAACGGTTGTTGGGCTTGCTGCTCCAGGCCCGCTGAAGGCGGGGCAGGAGCGAGCGAGGGAAGGGTGCCCGGTGGACTTCAAGCGGAAGCGCCTTGTCCGGGACAGCCGTGAAGGCGGGGGCCAAGGTGTTGTCGTAACGCGGTGGTGCGGACCTCTTTGCGCCGGAGTCGTTGTCGGTTTCAGTCACGGTCGTGTCATCCCCAGTCGATGTTCTCAAGAAGGTTGGCGAGCAGTCCCCACACGGCTGTGTAGATCGCGTACTTGACGCGTGCCTCGGCATCGGCCCCAGGTCCCGGCTCAGCAAGCAGTTCGCGCATCAGTGACCGACCGGCGATCAGAACGCTGGTGCGCTCCGTGTCGAGGGCGGAGTCGCGGGGGTCGGCAGCGCGAGGCGCGAATGCGGCGTCCAGCAGGTAGACGCGGACGGGTACGTTGCCGCGGATACCACGGCCGGTGGTTTGGTTGAAGGAGTGGAGCTGGTCCGCGACGAAAGCTCGGCGCAGGTATTCGGTGGGCAGCGTGCGGAAGGTCAGCGGGCGCCCCATCATCGCGCTCCACGTCGCGCGGGCCTGGCGGATGAGCGCACGGACTTCCAGGGTGGGGTCACTACCAGGCATATCGCAGCGAACGGGATCGAGTAGCCGGGCCATCGCCTGCGAGTTCAGTACCGCCAGCGGAAAGGAAAGGTCGTCTGGCGGTGGGTGGAGGCGTGCCAGATAGAAGATGGGGTAAATCGCAGCGACACCACGGGCGTTGAGCATGTTGTGCGCGCGGCCCACGGACCCCTCAGCCCCCACCATCACCGTCGCCTGGCTAGCGGGGAATTCCGCGATGCGGCGGTGAGCGAGACCGTAGGGGCCAGGAGGTCGGCTGTCGGGGACCACGTGACAGGCCACCACACTGGTGCGGGTGTTCATGTAGAGGGCGCTGGTCTCCGCGTCCTGCGTGCTCAGGACCACGAAGAGGGCTCGGCGTCGGTCCTCATCTGCGCTCTGGAGTGCCTGCTCCAGCAGCGACATGGTGGCTCCTGGGTCTGGGGTGCACACGGCATCGGTCATGATCCGCACCGCGTTCTGCCGCGCCTGGCGTCCCCCGGCCCCCGAGACGTACACACCCCGTTCGTGGCCGGGTCGCCTACGCGGACGGAAGAGCAGCCTGCTGGCGCGTAGGGCGTCTACGCATTCCGGCGGCTCACGCAGGATCAGCGACGGCAGGATGTCGATGTGGTAGCGCGCCGAGTACGCGTCGTAGCTGGTCGCGGAGGTGAGCAGGACGTGCGGACCCTCCACCCCTTCACAGGCCAGCATGTCGTGCAGGTGATACAGCAACCAGCGGCCCACGCCGCGCAACCACAGCACGTCGAGGGAGCCGCCACTGCCCTTCCGGCTGGGAGTCCATTGCAGCGCCATCATGTTGCCCATGGGCAACTCCGGAACCAGAGTCCGCAGCTCGGGATGTGGTTGATGGGCAAGAACACTCCCGCCCATGGACAGCGGCATCACCTCGCGGAGGGTTTCCTGCATGGCCGACAGCTCGAAGTAGGACGTGGTCACGCGCGCGGCCCAGATGCCGGCGATCAGCAGGTTTGCCAGTTCGGCTCGGAGGGCGAGCTTCTGGCCCGGGACACTGGGCGGTTCATGTTCCGTAAGCCACTCTTCGGCCACTTCTTGAACCGGGCGCTGGGCTGCGTAGCCGGCGGTCATAGAGTCGATCAATTCGGTGATGTGGCCGGGTGGGGCGTCGAAGGGCGCGTTGGTTACCTCGGCGAAGTGGGCATCGAAGTACTGCTCGGCTGCCTCCCATTGTTCGGAATCTTCCTCGCGCTCTGCGCGGTCCTCGATTCCGTGCAGGAGACGGGCCAGGCGAGTCAGCAACGTGTGTCCGCTGAAGGGGCCGTCGTCCACGGTCTCGGCCAGGACTTCCTTGGCTGCTTCTTTCGCCTCTGCCGTCTCGCCGGCGGGCAGCATCAGCAGGGGCAGAAGGCCGGCGAGCGCCTGCGAGTGGTACGTCGCGTACTGCTGAAATCGCTGTCCGTGCTTGTGGGCCAGGGGACGGTACCAGTCTGTCGCGAGACCTTCGTGCCAGGCCACCGCGATCCGGCTGCTCCAGCCATCCGGCTGGGTCAACGGCTCGTGGTGCAGGAACTTCGTGTCGAACTGGCTCATGATCTGGTCCGCTTCATCGCCGACCAGCAGGTCCAGTTCATGTTGAACGGTGGTGATCCAGCGAGCGGTGTAGGCCGCGGGCTCGGCGGCGCTGGCCAGGAGCGCGGCGGGCGTGGTCACCCACACCTGGGCGTCGGGTACGCCACGCGTGGCGCTCTGGAACGGGCACACCGACAGCAGGGGGCAGTCCACGCGCTCCTTGTTCTTCGTCGCTCCGACGACACGGAGCCTGTCCCGGCAGGGGCGGTCTTCCAGCGCCAAGGGCTCGGCGACCGGGCCGGAGGGTTCGAGGAGCATCTCCAGGGGACACAGGTCCGTTGTGAATGGTGCGGTCGCATCCGCCTGTGACGGCAGCGGCGCCACGTCTTTGCTATCCCCGACATACAGCAAGTCGTCCCAGTACCGCGCCAGGTGCTCATCGCGCGTGGAGCGGCCAATGAGCGGCACAGCCCGGATGCCGAGAGCCCGGAAGAAGCGGACCTTCGCTAGGGCATTGCCGACCGACGAGACGAGGTAGCCAACCTTGAGGCCACGGTCGACCGAGATCTTTACCAGGATGTCGTTGAAGGTGGTCTTCCCGGAGTTCATGAGACCGACGACCTGGGCCACGCCATCGATGCTGAACACTCCGAGTCCATCGCGGAGTTCTCCCGCCTCGGCATCGACTCTCGAGAAGACGATGTTCTCCAGTCGGCCGGAGAAATTCTCGCCGCAATAGCGCGGATCGCCTGCGAGCAGGTGGTCCATCTCCTTGGCGGCCTGCTTGAGGTCGTCGTCAGTCACGTCTGGGAATCGGATCCGTGTACGCCGTTCCTTGGGGTAAAGGAGGGACGCCTTCATCTGCGCGGTGACCCAGTCGGGCACACGCAGTCGTTCCTTCTTGCCGTCGTGACGCCGGAACCAGAGCAGCCCACCCGCCGGAGCCGGTTCGCGCACCGGGCGCAGCTTGTACGGCACGGGATCGTGCAGTGCGGCCCGGTATGCTCCGGCCCGATCAGGAAGCACTGCGCTACCGCGTGCACGAAAAACGCTGCCGTGTACCACCCTGTGGGCCTCTGGGTTCTCCAGCTCGAACATCCGTAGATGGGGCGAGAGTTTGCAGTACTCGTTGAGGCGTACCTTCCAGTCCCCGCCGCGGGCCGTGGGCCCCATGCGACGGCGCAGGTTGCGCACCATCGGGGCGGTGTCCGGACCCGCGCTCAGGTAGCCGTCCAACACCTTTCGCAGCACCGTGGCCGACTGGCCTGGCATGTACTCGGTCAAGAAGTGCAGGCCCAGCTCCACGCGGAAGAACGCACGGGGTTCGAGCGGCTGCATCAGTGAGTTCAAGCCGGTGGCCTTGGCCTCCTTCTCGAGCTGGTCGCTCCACGCCGAGATGTCCCGGGCCATTCAGTCACGCTCCGACGCACGCCGAAGGACCGCAGCGATGAAGTCTTCCTCGCCCACGACCTCAACACCGCGGACCCGGCCATCCATAGCGTGTTTCAGGTCGGCGATGTAGTCCCGCGTCTCGAACCGATGCTGGGCGAGCACCAGGAAGCGGCGGCGCGCGTTAGCCCGAGGGTCCCAGCGGAAGTTCCTCCCCAGGAGCGCAGCGCTCGCGTGATCCTTCACGTCGGCGGCCCACCACTCGCCCTCCCCCATGCGGCCGGTGCTGTCGAAGTCGATGGCCAAGTCCACGGCGTCCATGCCCCACCATGGATACATGCGCTCCGCCAGCGTCGGCCGTACGGCCTCAAAGAGTCGGCGCTCGGCCAGGCCCGGGTCGTGGAAGAAGCGACGAATAGCCATGCGCTGCACATACAGCTCGGACATGGACTCCACGGCCTGCCGGGCGGGATGGCCGGCGCACCCCGGAGTGCCACAGCGCGCCTGTCTGCCAGCAGGCAGCGGGTTGTCGCATCCGTCGCACACGTCCAACGTCGTCGTCCCTGATGCAGCACGATGCTGATAGGCGTGCAGAAACCACTCCTTCACCCACGGCTGGCCGTGGGAATTCTTCGCCGGAAAGCGTCGAATCAGAGCCGCGAGGTCCAGATCGGAGGCGACCGCCTTGTCGATCAGGAAGCCACGCAGCTCCACATAGTTCTCCTGCACCTGGGCTTCGTGGTCGGCGTTGCGGTCAGCCGTGGACATGAGCAGCTCGAAGGAACGGTTCTCGACCAGTTCGGCTTCAGGATCCTTGGCCATGGCCAGCCTGGCGGCCTCGTCGGCGAACGCCGAGGGACGGCTGTCCTCCACTAGCAGGAGCCCTCTGTCGCTCTCGCTGATTCCTAGGGCGAGCGGCCACTGCCCGAGTGGCCGCGTGCACCACGCGAAAACATCCATGTGGGTGGGCAGCTGAGCCAGCCCGCTCTCCAGGGCTCGCCACCACAGACGGTTCACCCCGGCGTTCCACGCCGGGGGCAGGCCCACGCTCTTCGCGCCGAGCGACGGAGTACTCCACAACGCTCCGTGCTGTTCCATCTGGATGCGCGCGAGCCCGGCCGCCAGCAGCTGCACGGTCATGTAGTCGTCCGACAGGTCGGGCGACACCTGCGTCAAGCGCGCCGACCGCGATGCGTCCGTCGCGACGTCCCCAACGAGCAAGTTCTGTCCTCTCAGTGGCCCTAGTAGCGACGGATAGTAACTGCGCGTGATCGATACTTCCGCCTACGCAAGAGGGCGCTACCAGCTCATTTCGCCACGCCAGGCTCAGAAGGGCCGCATACCAAGCACGTACGGTCACGTCACCGCTGGACCAGCCTGGTCGCCCGATAGATGCCAGTCGACTCGCGCCGGCGTTGACGCAGGCTTTCGCGGCGAGGCTTGTCACCATCGCCATCCCCGCGCACTGCTTCCGCCGTATCCTCCCGGGATGACAACACTCGGGCATGCGTACGAGCTGGCAGAAGCACTACTGAGTGAGAGCCTGCCACGGAGGTGGGCGCACACGCAGGGGGTGGCCTCCTGCGCCGGGCGGCTCGCGCCCCTACTCGGGACGAGAGCTGAGACCCTGGAGGCGGCTGCCGTCCTGCACGACGTCGGGTACGCGCCGCCGCTGGTCGTCACCGGCTTCCACCCGCTTGACGGTGCGCGTCATCTGCGGACGCTCGACGCGGTCGACGATCGAGTTGTGCGCCTGGTGGCGAACCACTCCTTCGCCCTCTTGGAGGCCGAGGAGCGTGGGCTTCGCGCTGAGCTGGCCGACGAGTTCCCGCTGCTCGATGATCCACTGCTCGTGGACGCCCTGGTGTACTGCGATATGACCACCACGCCGGACGGCGGGCGTACCACGTCCGAGGAGCGGGTGGCCGAGATCCTCGGCCGCTACGGCAAGGACAGTGTCGTCGGGCGGTTCATCCGCCGGGCCGCACCTGAGATCCACGGGAGCGTGGGCCGGGTGCGGGCGGCGGCGGACGAGCTGGGTGTGGTGCTCTGAGCGGCTATCCCAGGTAGGGGTAGGTGCCGGCCAGGTAGTCGCCGATCTGCTGGCGCATGCTGGCGTGGATGTCGTAGTCGTCGAGATCGTCGGGCCGGACGAAGCGGACGCCGTCGGCCTCGTCGTTGATGGTGGGCTTACCGCCGATGGGGCGGCCGATGTAGGTGTTCTCGTACTGCTGGCGGATCTCGCCGTCGGTGTAGGCAACGATGTGGTGCGGGTTGGTATAGACGCCAAGGAATCCGGTGACTTCGGCGACGATGCCGGTCTCTTCCTCGCATTCGCGGACGGCGCACTGGGCCGCGGTCTCCCCGATGTCCTGGGCGCCTCCGGGCAGAGCCCATTGGCCGGTGTCGCGGCGCCGTTGCAGGAGGATCTCGCCTTCGTCGTTGACGACGAGCATGTTGCTGGCGGGGATCAGGGTGTTGGCCTTGGGAGCCTTGGGGTCGTTGTAGTACTCAATCCTGCCCACTGCGGTGGTGCTCCTTGCTGTCGGTGTTGTCGGGCGCCCAGAGGCGCGCTGTCTTCCAGACCGCTTCGAAGCTCTCGTCGTACCGGTCGAACCATTCTGCGTTGGCGGTGCGGCGGAGCTGGAAGAGCGGGTTCGCGCTGGCCGGCTGGCCCCAGATGTGGGGGTTGACCAGGAGGTGGTCGTCGTAGCGGAAGATCGAGTTGTACAGCGTCGTGTCGTGCAACCGGATCTCGCAGCCCGGGTGACCGACGAGGGCGCGGTAGTAGGTGAGCGAAGCCCTGATCTTGGCGGCTAGAGTGTCGCCGATGCCTTCCTCGTGGCCACGGATGCGTACGGCTTCTCCCGTCGGATCGCCGAAGCACAGCCGTACTCGCACACCGGCCTGCGCGCGTTCCTGGAGCATGCGCGCGATGTGGGGGTTGGTCTGGGCGAAGAAGGTGCCGGAAAAGACCAGGACGTCGATCTGCTTCATCGCCCCTAACAGCAGGGAGATCCAGACGTCGCGGGGGACGCTCGCGCGGTTCGGGTACGTGTCCGCGATCTCGGACTGGGTGGAACCGAAGCGCGACGTCTTCTGGTCTGCCTCTGGCCACAGGTAAGTCTCGTCCACACGGAGCAAGTTGGCGACGGTCCAGCGATGCCGACGGTGGGGAACCCGGCCGCCGATCCAGCGACTGGCCGTTTTGGGGTCGACGGCGCAGGCTTTCGCCATCTCCTCTACTTCCAGCCCGCGTTGTACGAGTGCGGAGCGCAGTCGCTCATTCACTCAGGTAAGCCAACCGGACCGCCCCGCCTGCTGCAAGAGCATCTTCCGACATCGCAGTGGAACGCTGAGACCTGCGCGTATGCCTACGCTGGCGGTGTGCCACTCATCGTGCTCTGGGACATCGACCACACTCTGATCGAGAACTCCGGTGTCAGCAAAGAAATCTACGCGGCGGCCTTCGCTGCGGTCGCTGGTCATACGCCTCGTCATCCGGCCCGTACGGAAGGCCGGACCGACCGCTTGATTCTCGCCGAGATGTTCCGGGACCACGGGATGGAACCACCGGCTTGGGAGCGCATCGTGGTCGCCTTGGAGGCCGCGGGTGCGGGGCGTGAAGCGGACCTCGCGGCGCGCGGCCGTGCTCTGCCCGGCGTACGTGAAGCTCTCGCCGCGGTGGCAGCGGAGCCGGGCATGGTCTCCTCAGTGCTGACCGGGAACATCGCGGCCAACGCCGGTGTGAAGCTGCGGGCCTTCGGGCTCGATGTGCTCCTGGATATGGAGTGCGGGGCATACGGCGAGCACTCCGTGGACCGTGCCGCCCTCGTCAAGGTGGCCCGAGAGCACATTCAGCAGGCCCATGGTCTTCCGCACGACACCCCCGTCGTACTCATCGGGGACACCCCCCGCGACGTCCAGGCCGCCCACGACTCTGACGCTCATGTCATCGCGGTCGCGTCCGGCATCCACAGCGTCGACGAGCTGCGGGCGGCCGGGGCGCCTGTCGTGCTTTCTGACCTGCGGGACGTCCCCGCTCTGGTGAGTCATCTGCGTTCGCTGGCCCGCGTCAGCAACTGAAAACGTCCCAGGACGTCCCGGAGAGATCCCAGGACGGCGTTCGGCGTCCTCGCGTTCCACGACAGTCTCTGCGTGTCGTCGGCGGCTGACTCCTCCACGGGCCGCCGGCGCACCCACCCCCCTCCGGCTGACTGGGACGGAGCACGCGCATGACGGCACTACTAAGCGGACAGACCAGCACGACCTCCACGCTCGGGGAGGTGGAACAGCTCGCGGCCAAGTACCGCGTGCCCGTCGAGGACGCGCTGCTCATCGCGGTCAACCTGCACGGCATCGACTCCGATCTGCCACGCCACCGGGCACGCGTCCAGGTCCGGCTGGCGAGCGCCCCATCGGTGCCCTGGCAGCTCATAGTCCCCCTGAACGTCACGGACTCCCCGTTCCGGCTCAGGGGCGAACACCTCACACTGGGCGGTGCGCCGGTGGGAACCGTCGAGCGCATTGATGCGGACGAGGCGGTTGGCGGGTACTTCCGCGACGGCGGCGCGGCTCTCACGCTCAATCCGAATGCGCGCAGCCGTTGTGTGGGATGCGCCTTCTGCCCCAACACCCTTGAGGCTGCGGCTGATCCCCGACTCTCGGAGGGGCGGGACCTACGGGAGCTCTTCGCGGCCTTGCGGGAGCAGCATCCGCGCCGCGACCTGACGGAACTGCGCGAGGTGACCGTTTCGACCGGTTGCTTCGAGCGGGAGTCGGCGGCGGTGCAGCACCTGCGCACTCTGCGGACCGTGCTCGGCGAGCATGGTGTCAAAGCGCGTATCGGCTTCTTGACGTCGGTGTTGGGGTCCGAGGAGGCGTTCGATCAACTCGCTGCCGATGTCGCTCCCTTCGTCCTCCGCCTGACCGCGGAGTGCTTCACGCGCCGGGATCTGTTACTGAAGGCCAGTAAGGCCGTCCTCGTCGCCTCGGAGATGCCGGGAGTGCTCCGTCGTGCGCTGGCCGCCGGTCATGGCACCTCGTTCACCTACATCGTGGGGTTGGACGGACTCGCAGCGCTGCACGCGGGCGTCAGTGCGCTGGCCCCGTACGTCACCGAGTTCCCCAACTTCCAGGTGTATCAGGCCCATAACTCGGTCATGGCGGGTCTGCGTAGCCCCGGAGCCCAGGACCTGGAGCACTACCTCCAGGCGCGCGTGGTGATCGAGGACATCATGGGCTCCACTGGCCTGCGACCCGTCGCATGGGAGTGCTACCGGCCCCTGTGGTACTTCACCTTCGCTGGCGAGCCCTTGGTTGGTGTGCGGTGACCGAGACCGCCGTTGTGGCCGATGCTCTGTGGCGGGCGACCGTCTACGCCTCGGTCTGCCAGCTGCACCTGCGGGACAACGTCCTGCTCGCGGAGACGCTGGTTGCCGAGCATGTGAAGGAACGCCCCTCCGGGCACTGGGGCACTGTGCCCGGCACTGCGTGGGCGCTGTGCCACGTCGCGCTTGCTGCCGGGCATCTGGACCGGCGAGTGGAGCTGGTGCCGCTCTTGGGCGCGGGGCACGCTGGCGTTGTCCAGCTCGCCGCGGCGTGGGTGACCGGGGAACTCGGGAAAGTACGGTCGCGGTTCGGCCCGGATGCGGATGGCCTGCGGCGACTGGCTCGGGCGTTCCCGGACGTGGACGGCCTCGGATCTGAGGTCTCGCCTGCTCTCCCCGCCGGCGGCTTCCTGGGTGGGCGGCTCGGCGGCTGTCTTCCCTTCGCCCAGGGCGCCGCCCTCGATGCCCCGGACAGGGTTGTCGTGCCCATCATCGGGGACGGCGAGTGCGAGACCCCCACGACCGCCGCGAGCTGGCTGGGACAGAGAGCCGTTCCCGACGCCTCGGTCCTGCCCATCGTGCACGTCAACGGCTTCCGCATGGGGCAGCAGTCGCTGCTCGGCGCGATGAACGACGAAGAGCTGCGCGCGTACTTCGGCGGCCTGGGCTGGGCTGCCCAGGTGGTCCATGTCGTGACAGGGACTCCGCAGGAGCACAGCGCCTTCCACACGGC
Source organism: Streptomyces sp. NPDC041068 (assembly GCF_040647455.1). NCBI lineage: Bacteria > Bacillati > Actinomycetota > Actinomycetes > Kitasatosporales > Streptomycetaceae > Streptomyces > Streptomyces sp. NPDC041068. Next base: position 241,226 of record NZ_JBEZCG010000014.1, on the reverse strand, counting down.
GTTGTGGAACACGCTGGAGGAGACGCTCGTGGGGCGGCGGACCGTGCTGATCCTGCGCTGCGTGAAGGGATGGGGCGGCCCCGCATCGCTCGGAGACCGTGCCCTGCTGGGCACCCCCGACCTGCACAAGACACCGCTGGTCAGCCCGCGCACCGACCCGGATCAGCTCACGAGACTGGCCCACTGGCTCGCCTCCTACCGGCCTGCAGATCTCTTCGGCGCGGACGGGCGTCCTCGCGGTGCACTCGCCGAGGCGGTGGCCACGGTTCGCTGGTGCTCCTTCGCACCCGCCGAGCCCTTGGGCGAGGAGGAGCGAGCCTCGGCGTACCAGCGGGTGAGCACGTTCACCGAGGCAGTCACCGACGTCGTCAAGCAGCACGCCACACGCGGGGATTTCCGTGTCCTCAGCCCGGACGAGCTGTCCTCCAACCGGCTTCCGGCTCTCGTCGGCGAGCGCTGGACGCACGAACTCCTTGCGGAGGAGGTGCTGTTGGAGTGGCTCGCCGGTTGGACCGCCAGCGGGCGCCGAGGGGTGATGGTCTCGTACGAAGCGTTCGCACCGCTGCTCACCAGCGGCTTGGTGAGTCACATCAAGCAGCGGCGCATGGATGGTGCCAGAGGGCTTCCCAGCCTCAACCTCCTGCTCACGTCCTACGGCTGGCACAACGTCCACAGCCACGGTGACCCGTCTCTTGCCACCACTCTCCTTGGCCTGCGCGTTCCTGCGGTGCGCGTGCTGACGCCGGCCGATCCGGCACGCACCGCCGCCGTCCTGGCCGAGGCGTTCGACTCGGTCGACAGGGTCAATCTCGTTGTCGCGAGCAAGCACACCCGCACCGCTCATCCCGCGGACACGATCCAGGAGGAATGCGAACGGGGCCTCGCGATCTGGCCGCACCTGAGCGACGACGCAGAGCCCGACCTCACGATCGTCACGGCGGGCGACATCCCGGCCGCCGTCGCCGCTGAAGCGGTGGGCTACCTCCGCGAACGGCACGGCTACCGCATCCGCGTGGTGAACCTGCTCGATCTGACCGTCCTTGGAGCTGCCCAGCTGTGGCCCCGCGGACTCAGCACCCAGGAGATCGACCACTACTTCGGCGCCCACGCCGCTGTCCTCGTTCTCACCCTCGGCCACCCCGCCGCTGTCTGGAGCCTGCTGGCCGGACGGCTCGACCGCCCCGTCGATGTCATCGGCTGGCAAGAACCACCCGGCCCCATGCCCCAGCGGCTGCTCGCCCACACCCTCGGCATGGACCGGGCAGGGGTGGAGCAGTCCGCCGGGCTCCTGCTCACGACCCGCGAGGTGGTCCGATGACCTCCTTCACCATCGAACGGCTGGAAGTCACCGAGGTACGTGAGGGCACGGGCCCGGGGGACGATGCGCTCTTCGTCTTGGTCCATGCTGCGGGCGAGAGCGGCTGTTATGGCCCGGTCAGCGAACGGATCGGGGTCTACGCGAGAGACACGCTGGCGTCCGCAGTGCGGGGGAGCAATGCCGCAGACCACCATGGCCTGCTCAACCGACTGCGGCAGGCTGCTCGCACCGCACCGTCCGACATCTCCTCGTGGGCGGTCGGCGCGGTCGACTGCGCAGCCTGGGACCTCCACGGTCGCCTCACCTCGTGCTCTGTCGCCGATCTCCTCGCCCCCGGGACGCCGCAACCATCCGTGGCGGCCTATGCCTCGTGGCTCTCCCAGAACCTCACCAGCTGCAACGACCTGGAAGCGCTGCGCGGAGTCGCGGCGGGCGGCTGGCGCTTCACCAAGTGGGGACTTCGCCGAGCCCCGAAGGACCCCTCCGACGAGGCCGCTACGCGAATGGCACGAGCTGTAGAGCGCTGCTCCGACGCCGTCGGTGCCCCTGTCGCCGTCGACGCCGTCGGAACCTGGACCCCTGCTGTGGCCATGGCCTTCGCGCGGAGCGTGGAGGCCGCCGGCCTGCGCTGGCTGGAGGACCCGCTGCCGCACCACGACCTGGACATCTACCAACTCGTCACCGCCACCGGGCTGCCCCTGGCCGTCGGCGAACGCGTGCACTGCGACGAAGACCCCGTCGGCCTCATCCAATACGCCCAGCCGAACGCGCTGACTCTCGACATCGTCGGCTGCGGCGGGCTCACCCGCGCGACGCAGATCCTCGATCTGGCCCACGCCCACGCTGTCCCCATATACCCGCACGGTCGCTCGATCGTTCCCGGCCTCCACCTCGCGGCAGCCTTCCCCGACGCGGTACCGGCCGTCGAGTACCGGCTCCAGTGGGAGCCACGGCGCCAGCTCCTGTACGACGTTCCCCTTCGCCTCGAGCACGGACGCATCGGCCTGCCGGACACCCCTGGTCTCGGCACGATCCCGAGGAGCACGACATGCCCAGCACATCGCTGAACCTCCCCGTGACCGGCACGGTCAGCCACGGCCCGGACGGACCGCTGCTGGTTCTCTCCGAACGGCTCGACGGACATGACACGTTCCTCAAGGGGAGCCTCGACGTGGGAAGTTCATCAGTCCCCGTCCGCATCCTGACCCTGGACGACGTCACCGTGCTGCGTCCGGCGGACCACTCCGCCGTTCCCGATCTGGGCGCGGGATGGCAGGGGACGCTCCGCCTGCCGCATGGTCTGCGTCCGCAAGCCATTCCGCCGGACCTGCAGGAGGTGGCCGCAGAGGAGGGGCGGTCCCTGGAGGCGCTGGACGAGGCGGAGCTGCGCTACGTCCTGACCTTCCTGTCTGAGTCCACGACCACCGCCATCCGGCAGGCCCGCGTCGAGGCCATCGTCTCCGCCCTGCCGACGACCACGGAGAGGCCCTGATGACCACCGAACCCTTGCTCCTGGTCACGGTCGACGTCGGCGGAACCCTCGGCACCGCCGACGGACCCGGCCTGACGATGCGGCTGGCCGAAGCCTCCCCGCTGCCCGCAGCTCAGGCTCGGGCGGTCATGCGGGCCAGTCTCCACACCCAACCCGAGCTCACTGACGCCGTGGTGGCAGGGGTCTGCGAGGCGTTGGAGATGCCATCGGAAGCCTTTCCCCGCGACCTTGCCCCGGCCCCGTTCCGTCTCTTTCCCGGCGTCACGGAGGCCCTGCGCCGGATCAGTGCCGTGGCGAGGGTGGTCACGCTGTCCAACGTCACATGTGTTGACGCCGATACCGAGGGACTGCGCGGCCTGCTCTCCCCTTGGGTGAGCGACTTCTTCCCCTCCTGCCGCATCGGCCACACCAAGCCGGACCCGCGCGCCTTCCACGCCGTCGTCGACCAGCTCGGCGCTGGCCCCGATCGTGTGATCCACGTCGGCGACGACTGGACCTGCGACATCGTGGGGGCTGTCGAGGCAGGCTGCAGGGCTGTCTGGATATCCCGCGGTCGCCAAGTCCCCGATGAATCATTGGTCGTTGACCACGGTGTGCTCGTCGCCACCGACCTGACGGCAGCCGCCACGCACATCGAACACCTCGCAGCAGGGAGCGTCACATGAGCCTCTTCACCGGTACCACCTCGTACTACCGTCAGTTCCGCCCTGGCATCCCCGAGGATGTCGCAGCGGTACTCGACCGCGCCGCCCCCGCACGCCCCGACGGCCCCCGCCGACTCCTGGACGTCGGCACGGGGACCGGCCTGGTGGCCGAGGCCCTGCTTGACCGCTTCGACGACCTCATCGCCGTCGACAACGACGCCGACATGCTCGCCGCGGCCGAGTCGGCGCTGCGGCCGAAGCTCCCCGAGGGCTCCAGCCTGTCCCTCGTCCAGAGCACGGCCGAGGACTTCACCCCACCGGCTGGCTGGCAGGCCGAACTCGTCACCATCTGCCGGGCGTTCCACTGGCTCGACCAAGCCGCCGTCCTGACCCTGCTGGACGGGCAGGTCGCTCCCGACGGGGTGGTCGCGATCTTCGGGGACAACAGCTTTTGGGCCGCGGGCAGCCCCTGGAAGGAAGCCGTCCGGGATGTGGTGAAGAGCTTCCTCGGGGAGGAGCGCCGCGCGGGGGCCGGCACCTTCCAGCACCACAACCGCCCCTACAGCGAGATCATGGAGGAATCGCCCTTCAACGAGGTCGAGGAAGTGCGCGTCCCTGTCCAGCGCACCTGGAGTGCCGAGAGCATCCTCGGTTACCTCTATTCCACGTCGTTCGCCGCACCCCACCTCTTCGGTGACCGGTTGAAGGAGTTTGAGGCCGCCTTGAAGGACCGGCTGACGGACTTCAGCGGCAACGACACCTTCCCCGAGGAGAACGAGTTCCTCATCCGGCTCGGACGGCGGGGCAGGAAATGACGCCTGACGGCGAGGACAGGTCGTACGGCAGGCTGACGGCCCCGCGCGTCACGTCTGAGCTGAGCGAGCGGTCGATCCTCTGCCTGCCGCTCGGGTCACTGGAGCAGCACGGCCCGCACCTGCCGCTCAACACCGACGCCGTCATCGCCGAGCGCTTCGCCGCCCGACTGGCCACGCACGTCGCGGACCGGCACGATCTCTGGGTCGTGCCACCCGTGCCCTACGGGCTCTCCCCCGAGCACGCGTGGGCGCCCGGCACCATCACCCTGAACATCGCGCTCTACACCTCCCTGATCGAGACGCTCGTGGGGGAGTACGTCCGCTCCACACCGGCACGGGCGATCCTCATCATCAATGGCCATGGCGGCAACAAGGGCGTCCTGGAGGCCCTCGTGCACCAGCTCCAGCGCACCCACGACGTGGCCACCTGCGTGGTCAACCCCGGCTCCCTCGCCGCCGGTCAGCTCCAGGCCGACGGCGAGTTCCTCGAGGTCCACGCTGGCATCCGCGAGACCTCCCTCATGCTCGCCCTCGCCCCCGACCACGTACGGCTGGATCTCCTCCCGAACGGGCCCATCCCCGACCCCGGCCAGCGGGAGGAGGTCCAGCGCCTCGTCTTCGGCCGCGGCGCCACCTGGCCCTGGTCGTCCGACAACCCCGCGATTTCCACGCACGGCGTCATCGGCGGCGATCCGCGACAGGCCACTGCGGAGCACGGCCAGATGCTCGTCACCGCCGCCCTGCACGCCTGCGCGGACGTCCTCGACCGGCTCGCCCCACCCACATCGCACGAACCGATCGACGTACGGAGGGCCCATGGGTCTCACAGCTGAGGAGAAGGCGACCTTCAAGCGGGACGGCGTCCTCATACGCCGCGGGCTGGCCGCCCCCGACCTGGTCAAGCGAGCCGTCACCCTGATCGACGCGTCGTACCGCAAGGAGATGACCGCGGACGACATACCCGCGTACTCCCGGCGCACCTTCGCCCCGGAACTTGGAAACAGCGCAGAACTGCTCTCCCTGTACACGGAGACCGGTGCGGCCGGGCTCGCTGGCGACCTGCTCGGCGACACGGCCCCGGTCACGACCGCCCAGGTCCAGATCCGTGTGCCCGAAGGCGAGTTCCCCGGCGTGCAACCGGAGAAGGCCATGCACGTTGACGGGGTCTCCTGCCCCCACTTGGACCCGCGCGAACTGCGCACGTTCTCCCTGCTCGTCGGCGTCGTCCTGTCCGACATCAGCGACCCGCAGTGCGGTGCCCTGCACTATCTCCCCGGCGGGCATCTCACCATGGCTCGCTGGTTCGCCGACGAGTGGTCACTTGGAATGACGGAGCAGGTTCCGCCGGAGATCGACCGGGAGCGTGGGACCCCGTTCCTCGGCATGCCCGGGGACGTCCTGCTGATGCACCACCTCGTCCCCCACACGGTGGCCCAGAACCTCATGCCCTTCCCCAGGGTGATGGCGTACTTCCGCATCTCCCACCCCGACCACGCGAGCCGTCGCCTCGAAGCCCTCCGCGACCCCTGGCTCGACTACCCGCCCCTCACGGACCTCCCCACGCCTACCTTCCAGGAGTAGCACCATGCGCACGATCCACCCCGGCGAACTCGACACCGCAGCCCGTGCCATCGAGGCCGGAGAGCTCGTCATCGTCCCCACCAACCGCTGGTACATGATCTGCGCCGACGCCAGCAACGCGGACGCCTCCGGCAGCATCTTCACGGGCAAGCGGCGCCCCAGCGGCAAGTCCCTCGCCTACGTCGTTCCCTCGCTCGCCGTCTGCGAGCAGCACTTCCAACTCGGTGCCGAGGCACGGAAACTCGCCCAGCAGTTCTGGCCCGGCGACCTCGCACTCCTCCTGCCCTGGCGAGACCCCGACGACGCCGCACGCCATGCCGCTGTCGGCTCGCCGGCGCTCACCACCATGGCTCCCGGAGTCCTCGGCGAACTGGCGGCACGGGCCAAGGTCCCCGTCGCCGCGACGACGGCCAACATCTCCGGCGACGCCGGTCCGAACGACCGTGGTCCCGCCGTGACCCTCGCCGAGGTCCACGCCTTCCTCGCCGCCTCCGGCCTCGCGGTGTCCGTCATCGTCGACGGCGGGGTATGCCCCGCGGCCAACCACATGACGATCGTGGACTGCTTCACCCCGGAGGCCAAGCTCGTGCGCACCGGCCTCGTCCACCAGCGGGCCGTTACCGCGGCTCTTGGGCGGGAAGTGCGGCCTTCCTGATGGAGCTACCGAACCGCGTTGCGCGAAGACGGATAGCGAGGCCCCGGAGGCCGGCGGCCGAGTGGGGACGGGGATGAGAAGGGATGAACCCCAGACAACTCCTCGACGCGCACCCTGCACGGGATGACGAGGCGCTACGGCGGGTCCTCGAAGACGCCTCCATGGGCCGCTGGGAGGGCCCGCGCGATCTCCTGACCTCCACTGGGTCGGACTGGGACCGCCGGGTCTTCCGCCTCCAGGTCCTCGCCGAAGCGGGGGCGCGGCTCAGGTTCGCCGACACCTGGGCGAAGGCCGAACCGCGCTCACCACACGCGCTGGCTCTCCTTGCGAACGTGCAGGCCCTGCGCGCGATGATCGCCGGGCGCGACAGCGGCTGGGGGCTGATGGAGGAAGCCTGGGCCACCTGCCGCACCGCGCTGGACATGTGGTCGCGGGATGTCGCCCCACTGATTGTCATGCTCGCGCTACTTCGTACTCATGCTCCCGACCGGAACACGCTCGGCCGCGTGTGGGAGGAGATCAAGCAGCGCGACCCGTGGAACCGCGAAGCGCACCACGAGGTCGTCACTTACCTGCTCGCCCGCCACCACGGCAAGCCGGGCGAGGCCGCGTGGTGGGCTGAGGAGCAGGCATCCATCGCTCCCCAGGGCTTGCCCATCGCCGTCCTGCCCCTGGTCGTCCTGGCAGAAGCCCACCGGTCCCGCCAGGAGCGGGACCAGAAGACGTACGGCCTGACGATCCACCCCTGGGTCGACTGCCCGCAGATCGACGTGGTGCTGGAGCGCTGGTGGCGCTACCGAGCACCGCGCCCGCACGCCTGCTTCGCGGATGACGCCAACTACCTCGCTCACGCGCTGTCGTTCGCGAACCGCCATCACGAGGCCCTGGAGGTCTTCGACGCGATCGGCCCGTACGCCACGCAGGTGCCGTGGTCGTACTGCGGCCAGGCCCGCGACCTCTTCCTGCGGCACCGCGGCTGGGCCTACAGCCCGCCGCGGCGCCGAGGCCAGTGAGCACCCGAACCATCCCCTCTTACCTGCGAAGGACGGAACCCCCTGTGCCTCTCGATGTCTCCCGCGTCTCCGACGAGGAACGCCTCAAGCAACTCGGCTACCAGCAGACGCTGTCGCGCTCGATGTCCGGCCGCGCGAACTTCGGCGTCAGCTTCACGATCATCTCCATCCTGTCCGGCTGCATGACCATGTACGGCTACGGCATGAACACCGGCGGCCCCGCGGTCATCATGTGGGGCTGGTTATTCGTCGGCCTCATGACCCTCTTCGTCGGACTGTCCATGGCCGAAGTCTGCTCCTCCTACCCCACCAGCGCTGGCCTGTACTTCTGGGCCCACCGCATGGCTCCCAGGCGGTCGGCGGCAGCGTGGGCGTGGTTCACCGGCTGGTTCAACACCCTGGGCCAGATAGCAGTCACCGCGGGTATCGACTTCGGCGCCGCCAACTTCCTCAATGCCCTGCTTGATCTCCAGTTCGGATTCGAGGCCACGCCGGGGCACACCATCACGCTGTTCGGGATCATCCTGGTCCTGCACGGCATCCTCAACACGTTCGGCGTGCGCATCGTCGCCTTCCTCAACGAGGTGTCCATCTGGTGGCACATCCTCGGCGTCGTCGTCATCTGCGGCGCCCTGGTGCTCATCCCCGACCACCACCAGTCGACTCACTTCGTCCTCGGCGAGTTCGTTAACAACACCGGCTTCTCGTCGAGCGTGTACGTGGTGCTCATCGGGCTGCTGATGGCGCAGTACACCTTCACCGGCTACGACGCCTCCGCCCACATGACCGAGGAAACCATCGACGCGGCCACCGCCGGCCCCAAGGGCATCGTCCGCTCCATCCTCGTCTCCCTCGCCGCCGGATTCGTCCTCCTCTTCGGCTTCACCTACGCCATCGACTCCTACACCGGCGCCCTCGACTCCGGCACCGGCGTACCCCCGGCACAGATCCTCATGGACGCGCTTGGTGCAGCGGCTGGCAAGTGGCTCCTCGTGGTGATCATCGTCGCCCAGCTGTTCTGCGGCATGGCCTCGGTGACGGCCAACTCCCGCATGATCTACGCCTTCTCGCGCGACGGTGCGCTGCCCTTCTCCAGGACCTGGCACAAGCTCAACCCCGCCACTCGCACCCCCACCAACGCCGTCTGGCTCGCAACTGGCGGCGCCTTCGTCCTCGGCCTGCCCTACCTGTGGAACAGCACCGCGTACGCGGCCGTCACCTCTATCGCGACCATCGGCCTGTACATCGCGTATGTGATCCCGACCTTCCTGCGGCTGCGCCTGGGGAGCCGGTTCGAGCGCGGCCCCTGGCACCTCGGCTCCTGGTCCACCATCGTCGGCGCGATCGCCATTGCCTGGGTCGTGGTGATCACGGTGCTGTTCATGCTGCCGCAGAGCTCCCCGGTCACCGTGGACACCTTCAACTACGCCCCGATCGCGGTCGGCGTCGTCGTCGCCTTCTGCGGCACCTGGTGGCTCACCTCGGCCCGCAAGTGGTTCCTCAACCCAGCCCACCCCCGCAACGCCAGCCCCGCTCGCGATCACGCTCACGGACAAGAAGCGGCTCGCTCATAGATCGGCTTCAGTAGGCATCGCCTGGCCCGCGCCAAAGCGGTGCGGGCCAGGCGACGTCTGAGTGCGACAGCCCTGGCCGCTCGGTCGAGTACCTCCGGCTCGCAGTGCTCGTCACGTCTGTAGCACCGCTAATCCTGTGGCCCTCCGGCGACCTCGTATTCCACACTTGACTCCAGGCCGATACGAGGCAACCCGCTTGGCAGCGGGAACTGTCCATGCCCGAGCGTTCCAACCCGCAAGCCCGCGGCCATCACTGCGACTTGGGTCACTGCCTGTCGGCAACTCCGCTCCCGCAAGCACCTATGCCTGCACGTTCACACGCTCCCGGACCAGGGCACCACCACGCCTCTTCCGGGATGCTCGAGAAGAGAGGGAGGACCTCCGTGCCGAAGCCCCCGCGCGTGGAGTACGTAATAACCAAGCCCAACTCACCGACCTGGTGGAGGAAGAACCGTCACCTGGTCCTACTCGTCGTGGGCCTCCTCGTTGGTGCGTGGCTGGTCAGCGACCACGACAGCACAGCCACGCCCTCCCCTGACCGGACAAGACCGGCCCATTCGAACGTGCCCGAGCCCGGCAATAGCGTGCGCTGAGGTTTCGGGCTGCCCCGGCTCTGCGCAGTGACTGGATGCCCGGGGCGTCCGCCACCCGACCGTCCGAGAACGGTGGAAACGGCTGAAGTCAGCCGAATGGGCCATGGAAGTCGCAGGTCGCCGACTCCCCGACGCATGGGTGCGCGGCCGTCCTGACCGAAAGCGATGCACTCCCGGTGATCGATCCCTGACGTGATGTCAGTGCTGCGTGCTGTCATGCGAACTACGCGGGGATTCGCGACCAACAACCTTGGCTGGAGGGGGAGTTCTTCCATGGCGGTTCAGGTGAAGGCGCACGTGCGGGGCGGTGTCCCGGTACGAGCGCACACCAGGTCCTATCCCGGATCCGGGCGTCAGCTCACGATCGCGGCCATCGTCGCGCTCCTGGTCTGGGGAGCCTCCGAGGGCGGCATCAAGTTCGAGGGCGAGGTCAGGACGCCTCCGCCGCACCGCTCCCCTTCCACCGCTCCCGCACAGCCCGGCGGGCTCCGATGAGCCGCCGCCGCCCGGTACGGCGCACCTCGCGGCGTCGTCCGGTGCTCCGTCGTTCCAGGAAGCAGGACGAGCAGGTCGCGTTGCTGGTGGCTGCGGTCGTTGCGATCGGCCTGGTCGCCGCGGTCGTGCAGTGGCTGCTCGTGCACTGGTGGGTCCTCGCCCTCGCCGCGCTGGTCGCCACCGGCGGGGGTGGCCTGTGGTTCCGGCAGGTACGGCAGCGGGCGGAGTGGGCACGCGTCCGTGCCCAGGCCCTGCGGCTGGGTATCGCCGAGATAGATGCCCTGGATCACCGCGCGTTCGAGTTCGCCATACGGGATTTGATGCGCCGGGATGGCTGCCAGGCCGAGCAGCTTGGCGGCGCCGGGGACAACGCCTGCGATGTGCGTGCCGTCGACCCGGCGGGCCGCGTGTGGGCGATCCAGTGCAAGCATCGCCGCGACGGTGACCGTGGCTCAGCCGTCGGCGTCGGGGTGCTCCAGCAGGTCAACGGCACCGCCCGGCAGATTCATGGGGCGGACATTGCCGTCGTCCTCACCAACGGCCGCTTCTCCTCCAAGGCGATCCCCTGGGGCAGGGAGCACCGCATCCATCTCGTCGACCGCCGCATGCTCGGAGAGTGGGCCGCAGGCTCGCGCCCGCTGTGGGACCTGCTGGACCGCATCCCACCGCCGCGTCGGCCGACGCAGCTCTCCTGACTCGGGGACAGCGCAATGGCCGCAGGGTGCTTACCGGGGGCAAATCTGGTCGCCATTTCAGCAGTTCGCCGGAGGCAGACAGGAATAGCCCGGCAAGGACTGGTGCCCTGCGGAACGGCATGCCAACCTACAACGCCCTGTTGGGACTTCTACCCCCGAGCCTGTGGAGGCGCCCCTGTATCCGCACCACCCCACCACTCCCTCCCGCCCCGATACGACGGACCCGGTGTACTGGGTCACCCCGCGCCACCTTGCCGGTAACGACGGCGTCCTCGCCGAGCAGATCGGCGGCATCTTGGTCAGTCTCGGCTGGCGTATGTGGCCAACCTCCCGCAACACCCTGCTGTATGTGCGCCCGGACGGGCTGTGCGGTGCCGAGTGGATTCTCGCCGGCTATCCGTTCGAGCTGGGTGGACTGCCGGTTGCCTGGCAGCTGAGCGCCCGCCCGGATGCCGCTTCTGCGATGACGGAGTGGAACGCGTACTTCACCGCCGACGTCCCGCACGAGGCGCTCGCCGATCTCCTCGTCGCGCTCGATGCCTCTGAGGCGCCTGATGTCGGATTCGAGGGGCCGGAGTCGGTCCTTGCCGCGCTCGGTGCCCAGGGCTGGATCCGCGACGTGGACCGGCCCCGTACCACCGCTATGGACCCCGGGTTCTCCTGCAGCGTCTCTCTGGAGCCGCTGCCGCCGCTCATCCAGGACGCAGACCTCCGCCACGACCTGCTGGGCTGGCAGGCATGGGCGGAACCCGTGCTCGGCGCCCCGTATCTGTGGTGTGCCAGCTTCAGTGCCAGCGTCCCCCATGACCTGGTCGCCGCGTTCGCCTCCTCGCTCGCCTCGCCCATCCCGGTGCCCCGCCGCACGTTGCCCAAGAGCGCCGAGGGCCGGCTCAGCGTCATCCACCGCAGCTGAGCCGACCCACGGCCCTGGAGCGGCCGCTGTGCCGCTCGTTGCCGGGTCCCTGACGCGCCTGTTCCCTGACCTGCCTGTTCCCTGCCTTGATTGATGACGGAGATGGAGTTCGTATGTTCCGAATGATCCGGCGCCGTGCTCGCGCCGACCGTGAGTGGCGTGAGGCCCAGCGTGCGGGCCAGGCGATGCTTGCGATGCACGCCGAACTGCCGGCGCCCGACCTTCATGGCCCGGTCTCTGGCGCGGCCACGGCCGCTGTGCCGGAGGCGGCGGTGGTGGCCGACTTCCTGCCGCCGGACTTCCGCGCGCCGTCCCTGCAGGATGTCTCCGGGTTCATGATGCGTTGGGACCAGCCGCTCGTCATCGACGGGGAGGTCCATGCGTGCCCGACGTGCGGCGCGTACCGGAACTGGGTCGTCTTCAACATGCGCGACGGTGCGATCTGGCTGCGCTGCCAGGCCGACCACTACACGCGTGAGCGGCGTCTGGATTCGGCCTGGTACAACCGCAACTCCGGTCCGGCCGACTGCTACCACCCGAATCTTGAGGACGGCCTGCGCCACCTCGGCCACTGAATCCCCAGAAACCCGACTCCCCTGTTCCTGCGTATCGCCGGCGCCTGGAGGGCCGGCCCAGTCAGACCGTCCGCTCGGCACCAACTCTGGGGTTTCACATGCGCTTTCACACCACAGCCGTCCTCCACCTGAGTGCCCTCGCTGTCCTGGCCCTGGCAGGCTGCTCTGTCGGCAGCACTCCCGCCACGGCCCCGACCTCCTCGGCTGCTGCCCGCCAGGGGCACAGGAGTACCCCGGCGGGCACGCCTTTGTCCTCGGCCGCGCTGCGTGATCGGCTCCTGGACGAGAGCGACCTGGGCGAGGGCTACATCCGCAGGCTGGAACAGCCCGAGCGGCACGACGACGTCACGGTGACTGGTTGCCCCGCGCTGGCCAAGCTCGGCGAGGCAGCGGCTGGGGGCAGCCTCACCTTCCCTCGCCAGGCGAAGGTGTCCTTCACGTACGCGGGCGGCAGCGGTTCGGAGCTGGCAGAGGAGCTGTACAGCGCCACCAAGGGGGAGCTCTCCCGCGGCGTGAGCCGGATCGTCGAGGCGATGACGGCTTGCTCGGCCTACGAAGTGCTCGCTGGTGGCACTCCTGTCACGGTCGTGCCGCGGAGGGTGCCTGCCCCGCGGGGGGGGGGATGAGCGGTGGAGCCATCTGCTCACCTTTACTACTGGTGGGCGCAGCAGCGTCGTCAAGCAGACGGCCGTACGCATCGGGACGGTCGTCGTGGTGCTCTCGGGGTCGGCCGCGCTGGTCGATGCCCATGTGGAGAAGGCAGTGGCGAAAGCCCGTGTGACCACGTGAGTTGCGTGGGTATGCCGCAGGCCCGACCGGTGTTTCCGGTCGGGCCTGCGGCATGTGCGGGGGGCGAGGGTCGGCTGTGATGGGCGCGTGGTGTTGAGGGTGCTGGCCGACCAGATGGACGGGTGCGGCTGGTGGCGGGGAGCACTTGTGGCCGCCGGCCGCCGGGTTTCGTGCTGGGGCCTTGTCTGTGTGCTCAGTCCCCGTGCGGGAGACGGTCGGCGCCTGCAGCGACGATGTTGGCCAGCCGGTCGTACTCGAGCATGTCCTCGTGGGTCATGAAGGGGATGAGGACTTCACTGTGGGAGACGACGTACCTGAGCAGAAGCTCGACCAGTTTCCGTGCGGCTGCTGCGGCCTCGGTTCCGGCTTCGGGGTTGTGGACATACACGCCGGCGGCCTGGAGCTCTTCGATGGTGGCGTCACGGATGATGGCCTGTTCCTCCTCGGTGAAGAGGCGTCCGTCGAGGTGGCGGTAGACGAGGGAATCCTCAGGGCGGTTGAAATCCGTGTCGAACAGCAGGGCCATGACATGGGGGCGAGGGGTGGATGCGGGCATAGGGGTTCTCCTCACAGGGGTGGGGTGGGGTGGGGGTGCTTGGTTCAAGGCTCCGGAGAATCCCCGGTTTCGGTAACCGGGGATCATCGGCTATGTTCCGGCGACTTGTGCGGTCATCGCCGACGAGCGGAGGCGTTCGCCGACCGGGCCACCGGCTGTGTGGCAGGCGCGGGGGAGAGGGTGCGTCGGCCCGCTTGCTGGGGGCTGTGCGGGGCGTATCCGGGCAGGTTGGCGGTGCGGCGCAGGCGCCAGAGGAGGACATCGCTGATGGATTCGGCGGTGTCCAGCTCCCGGCGGGCGGCGGCCTCTTCGAGGAGGGCGTGGGGATCGTGGCCTGCCTGCGTGGCGTCGGCGAGGGTGGCGGCCAGGGCATCCCAGCCGGGCTCGGCCAGGATGGTCTCGGCGAGCTCGGGCAGGGCTGCGCGCACGGTGGTGGCGTGGTGGCGGCGCAGGGACGGGGCGATACGGCGGCCCCGCTCGCGCAGCACCATGAGAGGTTCACCGGCGGCCTGCTGGTAGGCCGCTTGCAGGTGCTCGGCGGCCCGGTGGGCGGCCTCGGCCTGCTGGGCGTGCTGGCGCTGGGCGTGCCAGTGCGCGACGGCGATGGCGAGGAAGAAGAGCATGTCGATGGCCATCGCGGTGCCGGCGCCGTCCTCACTCCGGCCCAGTGCGGGCCCGCTGTTGACCAGGTCGCGGGCGGCGCGGCGCAGGTCTTGGGCGTGGCGGAACTGTTCTCGGGTGTGGGAGAGGGCGGCCCGCTCGAACTCCCAGGCTGCCTGACGTAGTTCGCTGCGGGTGTTCAGGGCTGAGGTCTTGGCGAGGGCGTTGAGGACCTCGCCGGTCGCGGCAATCTGGGCGGCCACGGTGCCGTCGTCGCCGCTGTGGTCAATCACGAGCAGCGCCGCCCAGGCCGTGTGGGCGGTGGTGCGCCGGGCCGCGGCAGGTGCCGACGCACTGGCGGCAGGGTTCTCCGGCCGCTCGCTGTCGGCGGTCTCGGGTGTGGCGGGTCCGGTGGTGAAGCGTTTCTGGACGCGGGGCAGGGACAGGTCGGGTGCGAGGGTGGAGCCCGCGTAGAAGACCGGCTTCTTGCCCTTGGCGTGGTCGTCGGGCAGGGCGACCTTGTAGCCCTGCAGGTCCCCGGAGGGCAGCACCTTGGTCTGCACGAGGAGCCCGGCGTCCTTGAGTCGGCCGAGGAACTCCTCTGTGGAGGTGGCACCCGCGAGTGCGCGGCGGACGGTCTCGCGCAGTTCCTCGCGGGCGGGGCGGTCGCGGCCCTGGCGTTCGGCCTTGTGGCGTTCGGCGCTGGTGGGAGGCTTGGGGGCGGTGCCGTCGCCGGGGGTGACGCGGTGGAGGCCGTAGTCGGCTTCGATGCGGCGGGCCTCTTGCTGGGCGCGTTTGCCGGAGCGGTGGTGGTCGGGGCGGCGGCCGTCTTCGCGTACGAGGGTGGCGATGATGTGGATGTGGTCATCTGCGTGGCGCACGGCTGCCCAGCGGCAGCCCGCGCCGTCGCCGGGGTCGATGCCGGTGGCCGCGACGGTGCGGCGGGCGATGTCGGCCCACTGCTCGTCGCTCAGGATCGGGTCGTCGGGGGCGGCACGCACCGAGCAGTGCCACACGTGCTTGTCGGGGCGTCGGTCTTGGTCGAGCAGGTGGAGGGGCTGGTCGAGGAGCTGCTGGAGGTCCTCCTTCGTGGCCTTGGGGTCGCGGCCGGGGTCGGGGGCCATGTGGTCGAAGGAGGCGACCAGGTGCGGGTCGACGTGTTCCTCGTTCGTGCCCTTGCTGTAGAGGTAGCGGAGCAGGCCCAGGGTGCTGCTGCCCTGGCGGTGGATGCTGGGGATCAAGCCGCCTCACCCTCTTGCTCCTGGTGGGTGACCCGGTCGGCGGCCTCCTTCACGGCGTTGGCCGCATGCCGGATGTCGGCGAGCACCTCTCCCAGATGCGGTACGTCGCCACCGGAGTTGAGGGCCTTGGCGACCTGGTTGAGATTGCTGCCAGCCCAGCCGAGCTGGCGGCGCATGGCGAACAACTCGGTCAGCACGTCGCGGTCGGTGGCGATGGTCGCGGCGGTGCGGGACTGGTCACGGGCGGCGGCCAGCGCGGAGTGAGCGAGGAAGCCGGCCACACTCATGCCGACGGCGTCGGCGCCGGCCTGGATGAGGGCATGCTCTTGATCGCTGAGGCGGACGCTCTGGGCGGGACGCTGCTTCTTGTCGCGCGGACGCGCCTTCCCCTTGATCTTCGTCCGGCGCTTACGGCCGGTCTTTCCTGGCTGCGATCCGCCCTCGGTCGCAGCCTTCCCGTCCGGCGCCCCCTGGCGCCGGACGGGCCCCGCCACCCCCGGGGCGGGGTCGGGTTCGGACGCTCCCCCTGCGGGGGAGTGTCCGAACCTCCAACTTGCTGTGCGTGTGACGGGGGTGGCGGTCATCTGCTGCTGCGCTGCGAGGGGTTCGTGATGCGGATCGTGCATGGGTCGGTTCTCCGTGGGGTGCTGGTGTCGAGGGCCACACTGTCCGGCCTCGGTAGCCCCGCGTTGTCCCCTGAAGGGACACAGGGCCAGCCGCGAGGGTGAGGTGAGCGTGAGGAATCAGGCGGTGCCAGCAAGGGTGTTGGGCGAGTCCTGCTGCTGGGAGGCGGCTTCGTCAAATCCGTCGAGAGGTTCAGCTTTGGAGCCGTCGTGCGCTGCGGTATCGGCCTGGCCGGTGCGCTCGGCCTTCAGCTGGTTGCGCACGGTGGGGGCACGCTTCTGGCTGATGCGTAGTTCGTCGCGCAGACGCTTGGCGGTCAGCTGGTCGTCGCTCCAGTCGGCGGTCAGGAGTCGGGCCTCGTCGAGGACTTCGGCGTCGGTGCGTTTGCGGGGACGGTCGGCGGTCGATTCGGCGGCGCGGACTCGACTGGTCGCCCGACGCGGGGCGGCTCCGGTCGACTCCGCCACGGCGGCCGACCGGGGCGGTCGGGCAGCGGGGGCCGACCTGTTGGCCTCGGTCAGCCTCGTCATGGGCGCCTCGGCGAGCTTCACGGGGGCCGACTCGGTCGGCTGCTCGGGGGCCAATTCGACCTGGTCAGACCTCGACCGTGTGGCCTGCTCGTCAGCTTGTTGGCTGACCGACTGGTCAGAGGCCGTGTCGGCGGAGTCGGCTGACTCGGCCGGGTTGTGGTGCAGCACTTTCGCTACGAGGTCCGACCCGAAGTAGATCGATCCAACCGGGAGTGAGGTCGCCAGCAGCACGAGGGCCCAGTTCACAGGGTCCTGGTCGGCCAGTCGGCCCTGCTGGGTCGACATGGTGTGCAGGGCTGGGATGAGGCCGTGCACGTAGTTCAGCAAGAGGCTGGCGATCGCGTAGGCCGCCAGGACCCGCAGCGCGAACTTCCGGTCGGGACCGGTGAGCACGAGCGTGGCGACCAGAGCGAGGGCCATCAGCCCGTCGATCACGATCGGGTAGAGCAGGGCGGCGGTGGAGTCGGCGCCGATGGCGCGGGCCACGTCGGACAGCGCGTTCCACGAGACCCGGAAGGCCATGAGGACGACGGCCACCAGGCCGACGACGAGGATGATGCGTGTCGCGAGGCCCACGCGACGGCCCCCAGCGAGTGCGGGTGCTCGGCCAGCATCGCCAGGGCCGTCATGCTGGCGAGGATCTCGTCCTCGGCGGCTGAGGCGAGCGGTGACCAGGGCAATGCCAGCGCGGATGCTGTGGCTGTTGCGTGTGGCTGCCGGGGCGCTTGGGGCAGGGGAGGGCAAGGGCAGGCTCCAGGGTGGGGAAGTGGGGCTTGTGCGGTGGCTTGAAGATCGGGGCGCTTACGCTGCCCCCTCTCTAAAGAGGGGGCAGCGCGTAGGCGCTGGGCGCCGTAGCGGGCATACAGTCGCGCGTAAGCGTCTGACCTGCGGTTTCGCGGATTTCGTACGCGGTGTAGGCGCCGCGTAGGCGGTTTTGGCGGGCCAGGGCGCGTACGGGACCGCGTACGCGGTTCAAGGGGGCCGCGGGAGGTCAGGAGACAACGGCCATGGGGCGTGCGGTGGCCCTCCACACGGTGGCTTTGCCGCCGCCCGCGCCACCCCCAGCACCCTTGTCCTGCTCGGCGTGCCCGGTCTTGACCAGGGCGTCCAAGCGGCGCCTGGCCTTCGCGACGTCCGCCGGGTCGGGGTTAGCCTCGCCGGTGATCTCCTCCGCCAGCTGGCGGGCCGTCATCCCCTTCGGCCCGGCCTGGCGCATCAGCGTGAGCGGGTCGAGGGTGTCCTCGACGCGGGAGAGCCCGCGGGCGTGGTCGTGGACGACGGGCAGGGGGCCGATCTCCTCATTGAGCGTCTTGAGGTGGTGCAGCTTGACGATCGGATCACCCGCCGCGCCGGCGAGGAAGAGGACGCTGCCCGCTCCGGCGGTGAACCAGGCCGAGCCGTAGACCTGGTCGAGGACGGGGCGTTGGTTGCGTGAGGCATCCGCGCCCTGTTTGCGCTGGTGGTGCAGCTCCAGGAGCTGGACTCCGTCGCGGATCAGCTGCTGGCGGGCGTTGTTGTAGGCGATGCCCGCCTCGTCGTCGGTGAGTTTGCCGACGACGTCCTTGAGGCTGTCGATCACCACGGTGTCTGCGCCGTGCTCGGCGGCTAGGTCGGCCAGCAGCTGCGGCTCAGCGGTCAGGGAGGCGGGCAGCGGACCGGACCAGAACACCAGCCGCCGCTGAAGGATCTCCTTGTCGGCCGGGTGCACGACGCGGTTGAAGGCGCGGGCGAGCTGGCTGGGCCGGTCCGCCGCGATGTAGAGCACCTTCTTGCCCTCCTTGACCGGCATGTCCAGCACCTGGGCCAGCAGGCCGAGGCGGGCCAGGACGAGCTGCTGGGCGATCGTGGACTTGCCCACGCCGGGCGGGCCGACCAGCATCAGGCTCTCCCCGGCCTCCCAGGCGGCCTTGCCGCGCTGACCCCAGATGGGGTCGGCCTCTTCGGGGGTGGAGGTCACGAAGCTCCAGCCGTCCTCGGCGTATTGCTGCAGCCGCCCGCCCGCGCTGTGGCGTGAGCGGACCGCGAGCTCCTGGACCGCGGTGTTGACCAGCGCGCGGACCTCCTCGGGGTCCGCGCCCTCCGCGGTGACGCCCTGCAGCACTCGTACCGCCATGCTGTGCATGGCCCGCAGGTCCGCCAGCTGCCGCACGATGCCCGCGTAATACTCGGCCCCACCAACGGGGGCACCGGTGGCCATGGCATGCAGATACGCGGGGCCGCCCACCCGTTGCAGGTCACCCGTGCGCCGCAGCTGGTGGGTGAGCGCGATGGGGTCGGTGGGCGCGCCCTGGCGCCGCAGCTCCAGCAGGGCCTGCCAGATGGCGGTGTGCGCGGGCGCGTAGAAGTCCGACGGCTCGATGAGCTGGCGGACCTCGTCGATGGCCTCCATGCGGAACATGCACTCGCCGAGCACGGCCTTCTCGGCCTCCGGGTTCCTGGGCATGTTCATCGGCATGCCGGTGAACATGCCCCCCGTGGCCTCCGGCGTGGAGGAGTGGGGAAAGTGCGCTGCGGAGAGCGTGGTGGTTGGTGCGGTGCCCGTAGGCTTGGGCATAGGGGTACCTCCCCGAGGTGCATCAGGCCCTGCCAGGCCGCACTTCGGTTGGTCGCTGTGAATGGGTGGTCATACGAGGAGCCCTCTGGGGCCTCCGGCGTGCCATCGCCGGAGGCTCGTTCGCTGTGCGCGGCGGCTCCACTCCCGCGAGGGAACACGGACAGTACGTCCACGTCCTGCCACAGTCCAGCGTTTCTGTGTCAGCTCAGCGCAGACACGTCTGCTACGCGCTCGCTCGCTCAAGCGGCCAGGCCCAGCAGGGCCAGCAGGTCGGCGGTCACGACCCGGTAGGCGTTGCCCAGCCGCAGCACCTTGCACGGGTACTGGCCCCGCTTCGCAAGCTCGTACCCCTTGCTCCGTCCCAGCCCCAGCGCCCGGTTACCTGTCTCCAGGTCAACAGCGACGGGCAGGGTCAGCAGCTCCTCCCGGCTCATGCCCTTCACGCCGGTCTCGCGGCCGACGGTCTCGTTCTCTCGCATACACGCGTCCATCCATGACTGAGCCCTCGGCGAACACGACGATCGCGCACGTCTCCCGGCCCTGATATCAACGCTAAGCGAGCTACTGTGTCTCCATGACACAACACCGTTCGGACCATGGATACGAGAAGGACGACGTCGAGGACGACGAGGACGACGTCCTCGAATGGGCGGACCAGGTCATGGCCACCGTGGCCGCCGAAGTCCGCAGACGACGGAAGGAACTGCGTTGGAGCGCACAGGACTTGGCCGACAAGTGCGAGGAGATCGGCCACCCCATCCCCCGCAACGTGATCGCCAACATGGAGTCCGGACGCCGCTCCAACCTGCCCCTGGTCGACGTCATGGTCCTGGCCCAGGCCCTGAACACGCCCCCCATCTGCCTCATCTATCCCGTCGGCTACATCGACGATGTGCAGCGCCTCCCTCTCCAGCACCCCACCTCAACGCTGAACGCCCTGAGCTGGTTCACCGGGGAGGGTGCCGCACTCGGCACGGACAACGACATGCTGCGCTACTTCCGCGCCCACCAGGCCGCCGAGGAGCAGCTCCGGAACGCACAGGGCGACGAGGAGTACGCGCGCTACCACGCCGAGACCGCGCCGAACGCCGACCGGAAGGCCGAGGCCCTCCGCACCCAGGCCCATGCCGCCCAGGAGGCTGCGACCGCCAAGAGCCGTCTGCGCCGGGTCCGCGCCTTCATCCGGAAGGACGGCGTCACGCCTCCCTACCTGTGGCCCGACCTCGCCGCCGAAATCGACCCGCCCGGAACCGACCCCAACACCACCGAGGAGATTGATCTTTGAAGGGCTCCACCCACCGCCGCTGCTACTGCCGCGACCCCAAGACCGGCAAGCCGCTCGGCAAGAACTGCCCCAAGCGCGCCAGCCGCAAGCACGGCTCGTACTCCATACGCCAGGAACTGCCACCCCACGAAGACGGCACCCGTCGCGCCTTCAACCGCAGTGGCTACGAGTCTCTCAAGGCTGCCCAGGCCGACCTCGACCACATCCGCTCTCTCATCGGTCTAGCCGACTCGGACGACGCCGACAGCATCACCCGTCTCGTCGCGATGCTGGAGGAGATCGTTGCCGAGAAGGCACCCCTGCCCGACGTCGAGGAGACGAGGCGGCGCCTCAACGCGGGCATAGCCCTCCGCGGCAGCCTCACCGTCGGCGAGTGGCTCGACAGCTGGTTCGCCGCGAAGAAGCGCCGCAAGACCACGCTCAACGGCTACGCCTCGCACATACGCGTCCACCTCAAGCCGCGCATCGGGCACGTCCGCCTCGACCGCCTCAACGTCGGTCACCTGGTGGAGATGTTCGACGCCATCGCCGACGCCAACGAGGTCATCGCGGCCGAGAACCAGGCCCGCCGCGAACAGATCGCCCGCTGCAAGCCGAGCAAGCCCGGCCGCCCCGTCGCCGCCGAGCGGGAGCGCCTCGCCCCCGAGCGCGCGAAGCTCGCCGAGATGAAGCCGTTCCGGAAGGTGAGCGGCCCCAGCACCTGGCAGGCCATCCGCCGCACCCTGCGCGCCGCGCTGAACTCGGCTATCGCTCAGCAGCTCATCACCTTCAACCCGGCCGCCCACGTCGAACTCGCATCGGGCAAGCGGCCGAAGCCCCTGCTGTGGACCGACGAGCGCGTACGGCGCTGGCGCGAGACGGGCGAGATACCCGGTCCGGTCATGGTCTGGACGCCTCAGCAGTTCGGTGTCTTCCTGGACGCGGCCGAGGAGGACCGGCTCTACGCGATCTTCCACCTCATGGGCTCCCGCGGCCTGCGCCGAGGCGAGGCAGTCGGCCAGGACTGGCACGAGATCGACCTCGACGCCGGCCTCATCACTCCGGCCAAGGAGATCGTGGTCGACGGCTGGGACCCGTACGAGTCCGAGCCGAAGACCGACGGCAGCGCGAACACCATCGCGCTGGACTCCGCGAACGTCACCGTGCTCCGCGACCACAAGGCTCTCCAGGACAAGGAGCGCGCCAAGTGGGGCACCGCCTGGCAGGACACGGGCAAGGTCTTCACCCAGGAAGACGGCTCCTGGCTGCACCCTGAGACGGTCTCCGAGACCTTCCGCCGCATTCTCGCGACGACCGACCTCCCGCCCATCACGCTTCGCGACCTGCGCCACGTCGCGGCGACCCTCACCCACGGCGGTGGCGGCGACATCCACGCGGTGAAGGAGACCCTGCGGCACTCCACCATCACGCTCACCTCGGACACGTACACGAGTCTGCTCCCCGAGGTCGACCGCGAGATCGCCGAGAAGGCCACGGGCCTGATCCCTCGGGCCCGGAAGACCGGAACATCCGCTGACGAGAGCCCTTCTGATGCCTCGTCCGCTCATGCATCACTCGCGCACGAGCCGGAGGGCGAAGAAGCGTCGGAGCCCACCGAGTCGGACTCGGATGCCGCGTAGGCGCCGTGGACCACGACGTGGATTCCTCCTGTCGCTGGTTGCTGCCGGGCGGACGGCGGGAACGCGTTGTCAGTGCCGTCGGGTACGAATGTGTCTGCACGTGACCACTGACCACGGTCACGGATACGCAGATTCAGATGGGGTGGGTTAACACATGACTGACCAGTCGGTCTTCGTCCTGGGTGAGGGCTTCCACGCTCTCGAGCCGACCGCGTTCGAGACCGAGGCGGAGTTCCAAGAACTCCTCGCCCGGCATCCGCGGGTCCTTGACTTCGGTTCGCTCGCGGACGGCCAGCCGTTGCGGCTGGTGCTCGTGGCGCGGGAGATGGGGGTCGCAACGAGCGCGGAGAGCGGCCCTACGTACTGGCTGGACCACCTCTTCGTCGACGCTGATGGGGTTCCGACCCTGGTGGAGGTCAAGCGGGCGACCGACACCCGAATACGTCGAGAAGTCGTAGGGCAAATGCTCGACTACGCGGCGAATGGAGCCCGTTACTGGCCAGCCGCCCTGCTGCAGCGCTCCTTCGAGGAGACCTGCGCGGCGGATGGCAGGTCCGTGGAGGAGGCGTACGCGGAACTCCTCGGCGAGCAGTCCCCGGAGGACTTCTGGACGACGGTCGAGGAACGGCTGGCGGCCGGACAGATGCGTCTGCTCTTCGTCGCCGACCGCATCCCGTTGGAGCTGCGGGCGATCGTCGAATTCCTCAACCGGCAGATGCGGCAGACCGATGTGTACGCGGTCGAGCTGACCCAGTACCGAGGCGGAGGCGACCTACGGGTCCTCGTGCCGCGCATCCATGGAGAAGTTGCTACGGCGGCGAAGTCCCCAACCGGCCGTCGTGGCAGCCAGCGGACGACACGGACGGATATGGATGCGGCACTGCGCGATCACCTCACCCCGGATCTGCGACGCGCAGCGTCAGAGCTGCTCGATCACGCGACCTCGATGGGGCGGCTGGAGGGCGGCACGGCCAAGTACCCGAGCATGTCCGCCCACTATCGGGCCGGGGACCGACAGGTACCGATCTGGACTCTGTCCTTGCACGACAGCGAAAAGACCGAACTCGGCTTCAGCTTCGCGTCGATCACCCACCATCTCGGTCTTGACGTCGCAGCCGCGTTCGCGGATTCTCTGCCGGCCGTCGGTGAGTTGAAGGCGAAGCTGGAGGTGCAGCCCGAAAAGGGCTACAAGGGGTGGCCGACCGTGCCCTTGACTGATCTTGCATCCGAACCTGGAGCGGTGACGAGGGTCCTGACCGCGATACAGGAACTCGTGGAAGGACAGGATTCCTCCGCCTCTGCCTCCGCCTGACCGACACCGCTGCCCCGGCTGTGGGGCTCGGAGGCTATGTACCACTCACGCCCGTCCTGGACCTGAGCCTATGGTGTGCCGGCCATGGCCACTGTCCTAGATCCAGGCATCGGAGGTCGTAGTCGTGCGCCCGCGGAGTTCATCCGGGAACTGATCGTGCAGGGCGCCCACGGGGAACACGCTCAGGCACCAGCCCGCGGTGCCCAGCTCGGCCACCCTCCGGCCATGGACGAGGACATGGTTTGGCACGCTCGCGTCACCGCCGACGGGACTCACTCATCATCAGGGACGCCCCAGCGCTGCCCTCGCCCCGGTTTTGCCCGCTCATGATCTCCAGCAGTCGCAGCGTGTGTCGGCCTCGGAGTTCGCTTGACAGGCTTGTGGCCGACAGCTGGGGCACTTCTGGATGTCGTCTCGTTCGATGTGCCAGCCCGCGAACGCTACGCGTGCAAGGCAATGGGACATGATCCGCCGCATGTTCTCCTGGGACATCATGGGGCCCGAGATCATGGTCTGGTCCATGGCTGGTACCTCGACTTCCCCGCTGCGTCGCGCGCCGCATCCATCGCAGCTCAACACCACCACCCCCTACAGTGGGGCGCTTCTCATCGCCGATGCCGATCGCAAGCATGCGCCAGAAGTACGCCACTTCACTGGGCCGGGCGAAGACGACGCGCTGCGCCGAGGGAACGTTGCCCATTCGGCGTCGCAGGTGTCGGCCCAACTGTGACAGCTCCAGTTCTCCCGATACCGAGAATGCTCCATCGCCTCACCCGACGTCGCGAGAGCTTGACAGCCCTGTGAGCTGCGAAAACAGGAGTGTCAGACGGATTTTCGCGAGAGTTGCGTGGCTTGGCCCCTCCTCCTCCAACCTCTCTCACGGCTCCGGAGCCACCCATCCGACCGCTCTATCCGTGGGAGAACGCAATGCACATTGGGCCCGATGTCCTGGCCCTCGTCGTGGCAACGGCAATCGCTGCTGCCTTCGGGGCGTATGTCACGCACCAACACCCGACCATCGCGAAGCCGCTGATGGTCGCCATCGCCATCGTGACCGTCATCGTGACCGCGGCGGGAATGGCCTCGTAGCTCCGAAGCCCCAGGGGTGGCCCGCCTGGCAGGCCACCCCTCTCCGGCGCAGCGTGCTGTGCGCTGCGGCACTCCACCACCACGCTCACCTCGGGCACGTATATGAGCCTGCCCTGCGAGATCGCCGAGAAGGCCGCGAACCTGATTCCCCGGGCCCGGAAGGCCGAGGTATCCGCTGACGAGAGCCCTGATGATGCCCCGTCCGCTCACGCATCGCTCACGCACGCGCCGGAAAACGAAGAAGCGTCCGAGCCCACCGAAGTGGACCCGGACGCTGCATAGCAGGTCAGAGGGGGTTTTCCTCGCCCTGCCTGAGGTAGACCGTGTGGGACTCGAACCCACAACCAATGGATTAAAAGTCTCCGGAGAGGCCGAAACGATCACTGTCGGGCCGTTCCGGATCGTGCCGCCGAGTGCCGCAGCATAGGTAAAACAGCAGGTCATGCCTAGTTCAGACGTGATGGTCCATGACGGACCATGCGCCCTCTCCGGCACCGTTTGGCAGCATCCGGGCCAGCAGCGGGCCAGCAAAAAGGCCCTGCCACCTGCGGTGACAGGGCCCGTTCGCCGACCACGCTACGCCGCTGGTTCCTCCGTGGCACGCCTCCGTGCGCGCGGCACGGCCGCCGCCGCGCGCTCGGTCAAGTCCTGCTCGTACTCCTCGAACAGTTCCATGTACGTGTCCGAGGTCAGCGCGATGGTGGAGTGACGCAGCTTCTTCTTGGCGTCGTGCAAGTCGCCGCCTCCGGCCTTCACGAGTCCGGCGGCACTGTGGCGAGTGTCGCGGAGGTTGACCGGCGGAAGGTCAGCCCTCTTCACGATCTTGTCGAACTCCCGGCTCACGACGTCCGGGTGAAGCCAACTGCCGTCCTCGGCGGTGAACACCTTCCCCGTGTTCTGCCAGTCGGCCACGTCCTTGCCCGCTTCCCGCTCCCTCGCCGCCATGGCGTTCCAGGCGTCGCGCTCTGCGGACTGGCGAACCCTGTGTTCATTCAGCACGAGCACAGTGCCGTAATCGATCATGACCGAGGCCGCCGAGCCGTCCGTCTTCGGCGCGGTCTCAATCGGCGTCCACCCATCGACGACGATCTCGGTAGTCACGTCCACCCGTGGCGGTGCCTGCTCAAGGTGGCAGTCCGCCCACCCCTGGCCCACACCCTCGCCACGACGCAGGCCGTGATGAGTGATCAGGTGATAGAGGGCGTAGAGCCTATGGCCCTCGGCCGCGTCCAGGAACTCACCGAGCAGTTCGGGAGTCCACACCATGACGGGCCCCGGAACCTCGCCCGTCTCTCGCCAACGCGCTATCCGCTCGGCGGTCCACAGAAGGCCCTTGGGCCGAGCCGCCGCCTCCAACTCGACGTGGGCCGCTGCGTTGAACGTGATCAACTGCTGCGCAATCGCCTTGTTCAGGGCGGTGCGCAGCGTCCGGCGGATCGCTTGCCGAGTCGATGGGCCGTTCGCCTTGCGGTACGGCTTCATTTCATCGAGCTTGGCGCGCTCCGCTGCGAGCCGTTGGCGCTCGCTGGCAGGCGGGCGTCCCGGCTTCCCCCACCGGCAACGCGCTTCCTGCTCGCGCCGGGCCTGATTCTCCGCACGGATCACGTCGGACTCGTCGGCGATGGCGTCGAACATCTCCTGAACGTGGCCGACCGACAGACGGTCGAGGCGGAGGTGCCCTAACCGCGGTTTCAGGTGCACGCGGATGTGCGAGGCATAGCCGTTGTTCGTCGTCTTCCGGGTCTTCTTGGCGGCGAACCACTTGTCGAGCCACTCGCCGACGGTCATCTTGCCGTCGAGCGGCACACCGACCCCGAGACGGCGAGAGACCTCGGCAGGCGCCGGGATCGACGCCCGGCGCTTGGCTACGTCGGCCAGAAGGTCACCGACTCGCTGCTGCGCATCCTGGTCATCCCCCGCAAGGTCGAGGATGGCGCGGACGCGATCGAGGTCGGCCTGTGCATCCTTGACCTTGTCGTATCCGGTGCGGCGGAACGTACGGCGCTTGCTGTCGGCGTCGCGTGGCAGTTCTTGGCGTATCGCCGGGCGCCCATGAGTGCGCTTCGCGAGGTCCGGGCACGCGGCGCCCAGGAGCCTTCCGTTGCCATCTCGGCACTCACACCGCCTGTAGACGGCACCTCCGCGGCGGCTACCGGCCATTGATCCGCTCCCCCTCAATCACTGGTGACACCGCTAACCGAGTCACTCGCCCTCCTCAGCCTGTTCCGCCCCACCTGTACCGGCTGCCTTCTCCCTGTCCTCTTGCTCAAGCAAGGCGCGGAGCGACGAGGACACCTCAGGCTTCTCGATGTCCTCGCGGAAATAGGCATTCAAGTAGTAAGGCAAGGGCGGAGGAGTGAGCCCGTCCTCACGCATTTCACGACGAATATCTTCGACCTCCCCAGCCCCCCTGTACGTCATTTCCTCCATTTCTTCGGCGACGTCCAAGAGAGCACGACGAAGCTCAGCATCGGGCCATTCGTCGGACATCTTCGTGGCCCGCTTAAGCTTCTCGTCAGCCCTCAACTGATGAGACACAAGCGCCCGGACCAGGGCGTCATGCCGCCTGAACCGTTCGATTCCGTACGGTGTGTCCTCGTAGTCGTCCGCGTCCTGGTCCGTGTAGCGCCAGTTCTCGCCGGTGTGTCCCGGAGCTTCGCCGGTGAACCAGCGAGCCGCTTCAAAAGTGCTCGCCGTCTGCCCCGGCAGAACCTCGACTTCCTCCTCGAATCCGACGGGAAACGCAAGCGTTACCGGCGGAACCCGCAACGCTTGGGCAATTACCAGTAGTTCCGCAATCGCGAGAGTCGGCCGCCGCCCGCTCTCAAAGTTTGCGAGTACCGAGCGCGCGATGGGCATCCCAAGTTCCGCACACCGGTCCGACAGTTGCTGAGCGCTCATACCTCGATGCCGCCGGAAGCGCCTGACCTCGCCAGCGATCCTCTGCCCCAGTCGCACCGACCAGTCCTCTTGTGTCATGGAAGCACAGTATCGAAATTCATTGACACGGTCCAGCACGGCTAGGCAATCTGTGTCCATCAGGTGCCAAATTTACGGAGGTAGACACCCAATGACACAGCGCGGCATGTCGCGATCCGACCTCCTCGCCCTCCCCG
Organism: Streptomyces sp. NPDC041068; assembly: GCF_040647455.1. NCBI lineage: Bacteria > Bacillati > Actinomycetota > Actinomycetes > Kitasatosporales > Streptomycetaceae > Streptomyces > Streptomyces sp. NPDC041068. Next base: position 213,548 of record NZ_JBEZCG010000014.1, on the reverse strand, counting down.
CAGCCGTCGACCTGGTCACGGCAGGGCGAGCCCTGTCCCTTGGACGATCGAAGGCTTACGAGCTGGCCCAGAGTGGCGAGTTCCCCGTACGTCTCCTGCGGGTCGGCACGGCGTACCGAGTGCCGACCGCAGACCTGCTCGAACTGCTTGGCATCCGAAACGGAGACGGGGCCGCCCCCGGCTCAAACGTCCCTGACAGCACACCCAACGCTGCCTAGACCTGCAACGCGACGCAGCGCGGCCCGCAAGCCTGCCCATGGGGAGAGAGGAACCCGCCATGCCCGACCAGGTCGCCCTATGGGTCTCAGCTCAGGTGACGGCGCTTGGCGTCGAAGACTTCCCCGAATACGGCAGTCCTGCATGGTGTGCGCTTCGGGCGAGCGACCCAGGTCGCGCGGCGGCCATCCTCACCGCCGCCGAGCAATGGCGCCGCCACACGGCCCGCGAGGCATGGCTCGACCACCTGCTCACACACGACCCCGAGCAGTGGTTCGCCCACGTAACTGCGGACGCCAATGCCTACGCCCGCACTGTCGTGGGCGGCCTTGCCCGTCGGCCCACGCAGGACGAACTCGCCGCCCGGCGCCGTGCCCCATCCGCTCCCGCCCGCCCCGTGACCGCCACGCAGGGATGGCCGCCCATCGCCATCCCCGGACGGCCCGGATGGGTGCGCACTCTCACCCCCGACGGCCGCCAGCTCGACCGCCCCCGCCAACTGCCCCAGGAGTCTCCGCGTGACCTCGCACCACCCGGAACCGCCCACAGCGCACGGCGAACCCCGGCCGTCGCTTGACCCGGCGGTGACGATGCTCACCGCCCCGCCGCTGTGCAACGAGTTCGAGGTGCCCGCGCGACCGGTCGCGCCTACCTCCACGCGCGCGAACGACGTCCCGCTCGCCGCCACGCCGGTCCCGGGGCCGGAACGCCACCGCGGGCACCTGAGAATGGCCGAGCGCTTCGTGACCGAGCACGCCGACCACCTGCGCTACGTGCACGGCATCGGCTGGCACCACTGGGACGGGGCGCGGTGGGCCGTCGACGAGCAGCGCGCCGACGTCGAGGCCGCCGTCGCCACGATCAAGACCGCCCTTGGTGAACTCGACCGGCTCGAAAGCCCTGAGCGCACCGCCCTGTTCAAGGACGTACGCAAGGCCGAGTCCGCCAACGGGATCGACGGCATGGTGCGGATCGCTTCCGCGCTCCCGCCGATCTCCACCCCGTCACGTGCGCTGGACGCCAACCCGTACCTGTTCAACACCCCCGCGGGCACGGTGAACCTGCGCACCGGCACCGTTCACGCCAACGACCGGGCGGACCTGCTGACCAAGGTGGCCGGCGGGCCGCTCGCCGCCGAGCACGACGTCGAATGGGCCGCATTCCTCGCTCGCATCCTGCCCGACGAGACCGTACGCGCCTTCGTTCAACGCCTCTTCGGGTACGCAATGTTGGGCGAGGTCCGCGAGCATGTCATGCCGATCTTCACCGGCACCGGGGCCAACGGGAAGGGCACCCTGCGCGACGCCATCATGTCTGCCTTCGGCGACTACGCGATCGAGGTCGACCCGGCCATCCTCATGGAGTCCAAGCACGAGCGGCACGGCGCGTTCAAGATGCGGTTGCGCGGCTCGCGGCTCGCGTTCTGCTCGGAGACCGAGAAGGGGCGTCGGTTCGCCGAGGCCACCATGAAGCGCCTGGTCGGCGGCGACCCGATCGAGGCCAACCTCATGCACCGCAACCCGATCACCTTCGACCCGTCACACACGCTGGTCATGCTGACCAACTTCCTGCCCCAGGTGTCCGGCGACGACCCGGCCATATGGCGCCGCATCCATGTCGTTCCGTTCGACGTCGTGATCCCCGAGGCGGAGCGCGATCCCGGATTGCCCGACCGCCTCAAGCAAGCCGCACCGGCGGTGCTCGCATGGGCCTACCAGGGATGGCGGGACTACCAGACGCAGGGCCTGAATCCACCCGAAACCGTGCGTGCTCGTACCGCGGCCTATCAGGCAGACAGCGACGTCCTGGCCCGCTTCCTCGACGAGCGCGCGCTCACGAACCCGCACAGCGCCGTCAAAGCCCGTGACCTCTTCTCCGCTTGGTCACGCTGGTGCGCAGAGAGCGGCGAACAGCCGGGCAACGAGGCCGCGTTCGCCGAGTCCATGACCAAGCGGGGGCACACCAAGACTCGTCGCAGCGCCGGGCAGTTCTACCTCGGCCTGATGCTCGCCGGGACCGACGACGACGTGCCATGACCGGCTCGCATGTAGGGCCATGTAGGGGTTTCCGAAACTCCCTTACGCAGGTGTGTACGGGGATCACCGGAAATCCCTGCACACCCCTACACACCCGCCCTTGGCCTGCGAAAAGCCTGCGCCCGCTGCCGTATCGCGAGGCGTGCGGCCACTCCCCATGTCCATCCGCGACGTTCCGCGTCTCGCGCGCGTGCGCGAGGCCGATTGGAGTTCTGAACCTTGACCAGCACACGCCGACCCGCCGCCGTGCTCGCCCTCGCCCAGGGCCGCACGACCGGGCAAGCCGCCAAGTCCGCCGGAGTCTCCGGCCGCACCATCCTGCGGTGGCTGGACGAGCCCTCGTTCCATCAGGAAGTCACCGACGCACGAACCGAGTTGCTGCACCTAGCCGTCGGTCGCCTTGCCGCGGCCTCCACCAAGGCCGTTGACGCCCTGGTCGACGCCCTCGACAACGAGCGCGGCCAGGCCCGCGTACAGGCCGCGCGCACTCTGCTCGATGCCTGCCTCGCCCTGCGGGAATCCCTCGACCTCGAACAGCGCCTCGCCGCCCTGGAAACCGCCGAGAACGACCAGGAGGGACGTCGATGACGCGCCGCCGCCGTGACTTCCGCGACCGTCTTACTGCTCTGGAGAACGCCAACCGGGCCGACCGCTGGCACTTCACCCTCACCGATGGCACCACCGCCTCACTCACCATCGGCGCCGTCCTCGACGCGCTGCAAGAGGCCATCGTCCGAACTGACGACACCGCGCTCGACGAGCGCCCGGCCCTCTCACGCGAGTTGCGACTGCTCGCCCGAGTCGCCGACGACAGCGAAGCCTCGATGCTCGGCCGCCTCGCCGTCGACCTTGCCCGCCAAGTTGTCGACGCCGAGCAGGCCGAGGGAGGGGGGTCAGCATGAGCCGCCCTCAGCCGGGGCGCCGCCTCGTGCGGGCAAACGGGTCGGTGGTCGTGCCGCCCTCCGTGGCTGGCGAGGTGGCGCGCATCCTGTTCGCACACCTCGACGCCCGCGCCCGCACCGACGGGGGCGAACTCTCGCGCGCCGCCCGCCGTCTGCTCGTCGAGCTGCAAGCCGCCGCGCAGCACGCCGACCGGACCGCGTTCGATTTCGTCACCGCGCCGTTCGATTCTGCCGCTACCGGAAGCACCCCCGCCTTGTCGGGCACGGTCAGCGTGCCCGTAGCCGAAGCGGCAGCCCTCATGGAGTGCTCGCCGCGCTGGATACGGCACCTGATCACCACCGGCCGACTGCCCGCCGAACGCCTCGGCGCCCGCGTATGGGCCATCGACCGCGCCGCCCTCGACCACTACCGCCACCACCAAGGAGACACCGCACCGTGACCAGCACCCCGACCACCACCGCCGACGGGCCCGAGGCCGCCCCCGCCGTCGAGCAGGCCGAGCAGCAGGCGGCCGAGGCCGAGCGGGCACTCACCGCCATGGAGGAACGCGTACGCGACGGAGACGAGGACGTGACCCCGGCGCAGCTCGCCGCGGCCCGCGAACTCGGCCGCTTCGCCCGCCTGCGCGCCGAGGCCGCCCACCGCAAGGCCGAGCGCACCGCTGCCAAGGCCGCCGAGACCGAGCGCCGCCGTACGACCGAGCGCGCTCTCGCCCTGCTCGCCGAGCAGCCCCCGCAAGCCCTCGCCACCCAGTACGCCGCCGCCCGCGACGCCCTCGCCGAGTTCATCGCGGCATCCGACGCCTTCGACGACGCCGTCACCGAGGCCGCCCGCCTGCTCAAGGACACAGGCGCCCCGCAGTGCGCAGGCTCCCCCGAGGACATGGAAGGCCCGCCCGCCTCGCCGACCGCTCCCCGCTGGCATGCCGGATTCGGTAGCGCAATGGTCGATCTCGGCAAGGGCGACGTACGGAACGCCGACGGATCCGGCCCCCGCCTCGCCGTGCTGCTCGACGACCTCGACCGAGCACACGGCATCCGTAAGACTGCGCTCGCCCCGGAGTTCACCCGCGACCACATCGTTGAGCAGGCGCACCGGGCACGGGGGGCACTCCGCCCTGCGCTCGACACCCTCGCCGAGCAGCCGAGCGGAGGCGCCAAGTGACCACGACCGACGTTGACCGGTCCCAGTGGGTTGACCAGACGCCCGACGACCGCCGTATCCCGTGGCGCAAGGTCACCGCACCCGACGCCCGCTCGGGACCGGTGAGCACCCATCCGACGATGGGCGAGCACGGCATGGTGCACACCGCCCCGTGGTGGGTTGAGGGAGTCCTGTTCACCGACAACGGCCGATGGCTCGGCCACCTCCGCGAGCAGGCCGCCCAGGCCGGGCAGACGCTCACGATCGAGGACGCCCCCGGCGGCCCGCCCGCCGAGCACCGCGAGCAGGTCGACGCGCTACGCCGCTACGCCGAGCTGCACACCATGCGCCCCGCCCGCCCCCTGCCCCTCGACGAGCACGGCCAGCCCGTACGCGTCCGCTTCTACTGACCCGCCGCCGTCCCGACCGATTGGAGCCCGAGACCATGACCACCCCCGCGTACGGCCGCAGCATCGTTGACGCACAGCTCGCCCTCGGCACCGTGCGCCGCGCCCGCTCGACGGACCTCGTTGAGCTGCGCCGCCGCCTCGACACCGCCCTCAGCACCGCCCACACCTTCCGCGACCCCGACCTCACCGACGAAGCCAACACCCGCCGCCGCGCCGACATGGAGCGCAAGGCGCGCGAGCAGGCCGCCGCCGACCTCGACCAGATCGAGCGCGCCACGACCACCGCGGGCCAGCAGATACGCGCCTACGCCGAGCAGACCACCGCACCGGCCCCGCGCGAGGCCGCCGAGCAACTGCTCGCCGAGGCCCGCCAGGGCCGCGCCTGGGACCGTGCCCGCGCCCTGCTGGAGGCCGGACGCAGCACCGCCGACATCATCAGCGGCGCCGACCTCGACACCCTGCAAGCACTCCGCGCCGAGCTGCCCACCTACCTCGCCGCGCAGCGCACCAAGCCCCAAGGCATGGCCGCAGCCGACTTCACCGAGACCGACCCCACGCCCGTGCTGCGCACCATCGACCGTGCGCTCGTCGGCAAGCTGCCCAAGCACCAGGGGGCCGCGCTGCGCCTGCGCCTCGACCTCGACAAGACCGAGCCCGGACTACGCGAAACCCTCGCCGGACTCCGCCGCCAGGTCGACGGCACCGCCGACGGCAGCGACGCCCTGCGCTCCGCGATCGCCGCCCGCTTCGCCGACCAGGACGTCGCCCGGCAGGTCGCGTAGACACCCGACAACGCGCCCCATGGCGGCTTGGGAACGACGAAGCCTTAGAACCATGAGCGTGGTCCGCGTCCGGCCCGTACCGGTCCTTGCGCTCGCTCCTCCCCGAGACGATGCTGCAAGGACCGGGAGGGACTCTTCGGGACCGCCCCTCTGGCGGAGCTGCCGACGGCAACTCGGCGGGAGATCGAGCTGCGTTCCTCCGCCTGATGACAGCGTCTCGACTCCCTCGACGCACTGGCACGTCCCAAATGGCCTACCAATGCGGCTACTTGGGGCACGCGGATGGGTACCAGTCGGCCGCTTCCGCGTGCCCATCGGCCCAGCTCTCCCGCCTTTGCGGCATGCAAGAGTGGAACCATGGAACGATTGGCCATCCGTGAGACTTCCTCCGGCGGCAGCCCCGCGTTTCTCACGCTCACCCTCTTCGGGGAACTGGACATCATCAACATCGGCAAGCTCACCGACACCGTGGTGCGTGAACTGGAGGCAGGGCACCGGCATCTGCTGCTCGACCTCGACGGGATCACGTACTGCGACAGCGGAAGCCTCTACACCCTGCTCGGGATGCGGCACGCTGCTAGCCACGTGGGCGGCAGTCTCGCTCTCACGTCGGCGAGTTCCTGCGTCCGCAAGACTCTGGACCGATCCGGAATTCGTGATCTCTTGCCCTTCACCCGCTAGCCCGAGGCCTGACGCCGGACATTGAGATGCCCCGCCCGGAATGAATCCGGGCGGGGCAGGGGCGGCAGGGTCAGCCGCGCCTCGGCGGGGCCATTTCGACGGCGAGGGGGAGAGGGCCGGGGGCCAGGTGCGGGGCACAGTCAGGGCAGGCGTACAGCGTCACACCGGGTCCGGTCGGCCGCTCGATGTGACGCACGGCGACGGGGGCGAGCGTTGCCCGCTCACAGCGGCAGCACACGGAGGAGCTCACACGCCCACCGCCACCCGCAGCGTGCGGCCACCAGGCCGGATGTGCACGCCGTGAATCACGGTCGGGCCCACGTCGAAGCCACGCTCGTGCATCTCCAGTTCCCAACGGTGCTGTGCCTGTTCCACCCGCTTCGGATCATCTGGGCACCTGCGAAGAGGTGCGGTGACGTAGGGACGCACTGGGTTGATCGTGTCCACGAAGGGCCGGTGCTCGGCAGCCTCACGGGCGTACGGGCTCTTGTGCTCGGACAGCGCGGGCCGGGGCGGCTGATCGGGGGTAAGCACCGGTCCCGGAACCAGGGTGGTGCGGGGCCGCCCGTCGGCAGGGAAGAGCAGTAAGCACAGCAGGCGCGCTACAAGGCGCGCGATAAGGTCGGTCACGTTCGTCAGCTCCTAGGGCTGATGGGCCACGCCCCCGGACGTTCGCCGCGTCGCGGGGGTCTTTCGTGGGCCGAACCTAGCCCTACCTGTAAAAGCCTGTAAAGGCTTGTATGAGCCTGTCAGGGAATGCTGCTCCGAGACCGGCCGGATACCTTCGGCCCATGGAGTACGGGCCGGATGACCAGGTGGAGCGCGATGCGCCCACGGCGCCGTTTCAGCAACTCGCAGCGATCCTGCGGGCCCGCATAGAGCGGGGCGACTGGCAGCCCGACCGCGCCATTCCCGGTGAGAACGCCCTCGCCGACGAGTACGACCTTTCCCGCCCGACGGTCCGCCGCTCCATCGCTGTCCTCGCCGAGGCAGGACTCGTGTACGCGGTACCGGGCAGAGGCACGTACGTCGCCAAGCAGAAGCCCGAGGGCCAGACGCCGAGCGAGTGAGCGCACCCCGCAGTCGTCAGTCGCGCGTCGCTCCCTCAGGCCAGAGCACCCGTACGGGCACGCCCTTACCTTCGGCGTAGGTGACGACGTCGGCCGTGCCTCCGTAGCCGCGGGCGGGCTGACCGTCCCAGACCGCGAGCAGTTCGTCGGCCTGGTCGACGAGTAGTTCGCTGCCCCTCATGTGCGCGTCCGAGTCGGACCCGTCGAGGCCGGTTCGGTGCACGGCCGACGCCCGGCGCAGCAGATCGTCGTACGTGGGGTGGTGCCAGTCAGGAAGGTCGGCGCGGTATTGCTCGGCGGGAATCACGACCTCGACCCTGCCGCCGTGGTCGAGTACGGCCTGCGCGAACCATGCGTCGGGCCCGTCCGCGATGCAGCTCACGCCGACCAACTCGGCAGCTTCGTAAGCCTCGACCGCCTCGGCCAAGGCACGGCGTACCTGCCGCTCGACCTCGCCAGCCAGTCCGCGGTGTCCCGTGATCCCGACTCTCATGTCTCCCTCTCGGTCATAGGTAGGCGTCGTGCAGCCGCGTGTCGAACTCGCGGACGATCGTGGGCGGGGTCGCCGACGAGTAGCTGCGCCGGAACGACCGGGCTCGCTCGACCACACGACCGGAACGCAACCGCAGCCCTACGTCGAGCGAGCGCGTAGCGAGCGCGAACGCTGTGTCAAGGTGCCCTGAGGCCATGTGTCCGCTCGCCACATCGAGGCCGAGCAACGCCCGTTGCTTCTCATGGTTCGAGGACAGTGCGGCGGTGGCATCGTCGAGCGAGCTGAGCACCCACCGGGGCCGTGCCAGGCGCGCACCGCAGGTGACCCGCGCCGCTGCCACCTTGCGGAGGTCGAACGCGAACACCCAAGGCCACGGGGGCGGTTCCTCGCCCGGCATCTGCTCGACCTCGGCCGCACTGGCGCGCAGTGCCCGTTCGGCTGCCCGCTCATCGCCACCCGTGGCGTGCGCTACCGCCTCCACGGACGACAGCCACGCCGCGGCGATGGCCGGACCCTCGCCGCCGAGCTGCCGCCGAGCCGTACGGATCAGGCTCAACCCTTGCGCGACGTTGCCCGCCTCGATCTCGAACTGCGCGAGGCTGCCCTGCTGATACGCGATGAGCAACCGGTCGCCCGAGCGTCGAGCCGCCTTGATCGCCCCGCCGTACCAGGTTCGCGCCGAACCAGCGTCGGCCATGTCCCAGGACAACCACCCGGCAAGGCTCGCGACTTCGCTTCCCACGGCCGCGAGTTGGGCGCGCGATGACTGGTCGGGCGCCTGGCTCGCGACAGTCTGTACGAGGCGCATGTGTCCTTGCACGGTGTCCGCGAGTTGACGCGCCGACGCGGTGGCGTCCATGCGCCGGTACGCGGTGGTCGCGACACGCAGGACGTCAGCTTGGCTCGCACCCCATTCGAGAGGCGCGGGCGCCGCTGCACCGAGCACGGGGGCCGCCACCGTGACGAGTGCCCCGCCGAGGAACTTGCGCCGTTCCACTGAGTTGAGCCCTTCCATAGGCGCGGCTGGAGCCGCGCCGCTGTCGGCGAGGCCGACCAATCCGGGCGGAATGCCGAGGTGGTGGGCGGCTCTCGCGAGGGTGTTCATGTCGTAGGTACCGACGCCCCGCTTCTCCATTCGGGATACCGCGGACTGCGATAAGCCGATGACGTCGCCGAGCTGTCTTTGTGTCATCCGCACTGCACGCCGGGCGAGTTCGAGCACCCGTCCGTAGTCGCCAGCGCTCGACGCCTCTCTCGCAGCGGTGTCCGACCAGTCCATGCGTGCCTGCCCCTCAACGGTAGGTACCGCGCACCGGGTTTGCGAGCGCGGAAATGCGTCCGACGCATACGCGCATGAGCCCTGCGCATCATCGCTGGTTCGCCCACTGCCCTGCGCGGTTCCCTCATCTCCTCGCGTTCATACCCGAGGAGAAAGCAGCAGTGATGCAGCGCAGACCCGCATGGCCCCGTGACCTCGACAGGCCGAAGCTACTTGCGGCTGGGGAGGATTGGGACGTCGTACGCGTACCGGCCGACGTTGGAATGCGCGCGGTCCGCGATCTGGAGGCGCGCGGCGTTCCCGTCGGTCCTGTGCTGCACGACTCGTGCAATGGGCAGGCGTACTTCCTCACCCCGCCCGGCACCGCTCAGGAGTGGCAGCAGGACGGTACTCAGGCGCTCGGCTCAGGATCCTGGGTTGTCCTCGCTCCGCCCGGTTGGCGTGGCCTCCTGCGGTGGCTCCACGACCCGGCGGACGGGCCCGCTCACACCCTTACGGACGACCTCGCCGAGTCGTTGGTCGCCGCCGTCGTCACGGGAGAGGACGCGGAAGGGTGAGCCATACCGCAGAGATCCGCTACGCGGGGCCGAGCCCGCTCGGGGAGAGCGGCTACCGCACCGGTCTGGAGTGGAATACCAACGGTCGCGCCCGCGCCCGTGCTGCCGAGATCATCACCGAGCACCGTGCCGGACAGACCGAGGTCGTACGCGGCGCTCACCTGCTCTTCGACTGGGCCGCGCACGCCGTGCGCTCCCCGGACCTGCTCAGGGTCGTACAGGAGACGATCGGCGGTTCGGTCGCTGTCGAGAACACCTTCTTGATGATCAAGTGGCCCGGTCGGGACTTCACCGTGCCGTGGCATCAAGACGGGACCAACCCGCGCATGCAACTCGACCCCGAACTCTCCGTCGCCGCATGGCTGGCCGTGACCGACGCGACCACCATCAACGGCTGCTTGCAAGTAGTCCCTGGCTCGCACGCCGCCGGATACCTCGACTACGGCCGCGAGGAGAGCGACGCACGGCGCGGCAAGGCGCTCGGCGTACAGGGCATGCCCAACACCCCGCATGAACGGGGTGTGTGGCTTCCGCTCGATGCCGGACAAGCCTGCCTGATGGACGTCCGACTGATTCACCGATCCGACAGCAACATGACCGTCGGCGCTCGCGTCGGCTTGAACGTCCGCTACGTCGCTCCCGGCGCGATCCGCCCGAGCGGCCCCCACAGCCCCAGCCTGTACCCGCTCACCGGGTCGGACTGGTGACCCACAAGGCACCACCCGAGATCGAGAGGAGCACCACCCGTGACCACCCTCGAAACCAGCGCCCCACCGATCACCCGCGTCCGCGTCCTCACCGGAGAGGACGCCGACCCTGCACGCCGGGGCAGTAAGAAGGTCATCGCGTTCAGCGACTGCCGGTACTACTGCCCCGACGCCGCCACCGTCGAGCGGTGCATCGCGCACCTGCGCGACAGCGACGACCGGCTGCGCTCCCGCCCCGAAGAGCAGATGCTCTGGGACTGGGAATGCACGTACTTCGAGGCCGACCCGGACAACGAGAACGGCGGCGGGACGATCATCCTCGGCGTCGCCTGGTACGACCGCGCGTTCTTCGACGACCGGCGCGGCTCCTGGTTCGGCGCCATGCATACCCGCATCTACGGCCAGATCGGAATCCCCTTCGAGAACGTCACCGTAGAGCACTGGCTCGCGCTTGAGGCGGCCCAGTGGAAGCCCGAGCAGCCGTCCACATAGCCGCTCGGAGTCGGCCGCCTGCGCAAGCGGCCACACCGCAAGCACCTCGGCCCCTGTCGCGTCTGCATCACGCGGCGGGGGCCGGGGCACGTCTGCCGCTACTCCGCAGCCACCGCGCTACCTCGTGCCGATGCGGGCAACGGCAGGGCAGCGTCGGGCCGCAGCACCCGAGAGGAAACGACGAGTGCGGCGAGCGCCGAGCCCGCCACCATGACCCCGCCCACGACGAACGCACCGCGCGGTGAGGCATCGACCAGGAACGGCAGCAGCAGCATTCCGGCCGTGCCGCCGGTACGGATGACGGTCTGGTCCACGGACATCAGCCGCAGCCGCTCGGCAGGCTCGAACGCCCCGAGGTGCGCCCGCAGGGTGACGCTCGTCGCCGGGGTGACCAGACCGCTGACGAGGGCGAGCAGCAGCAGCGCGGGCAGGTTCAGCACCAACCCCATGCATGCCGTCGCGACGCCCTGCAACGCCCATGCGCCGCAGTACACGGCCAGCCAGCCGCCCGAACGGCGGCTACTGGCGAGCGGGTTACCCAGCAGCGCCCCGACGCCCACAGCGGCCGTCACCAGACCGTAGACGGCCGCCCCAGCGCCGTACCGAGTGGCGAGCAGCGCGGGCATACCGACCGCCGTCACGGCGGAGCAGAACAGGGCGACGCCGTGCAGCCCGACCGCCAGACCGACGCGAGGGTGAGCCCGTACCACCGGCCACGCGCGAACCGCGGGCCGCGCCTTACCGGGTCGCTCGACCGCTCCCCCGCCGACCGCCGCGGCGTACCGCCGGGCCAGCCACCCGAGAGCCACCGACGACACCGCGAACGTCACGCCGTTCAGCGCGAAGAGCTGCACCTCGGAGACAGCGAGCAGGAGCAGGCCGATACTTGCCGGGCCCGCGATCCGGGCGATACGCCCCGTGAGGTCGAACAGGCCCGTGACGTGCTGCACCCGCTCGGGCTCGACGAGGTCGGGCACCAGGGCGCCGAGGTTCGGATCGAACAGCGCCCCGAGGCTCCCGAGCAGCAGCACGCCGACAAGCAGCAGCGCCACGCCCCACGGGTCCGGCGACCACAGGAATGGCAGCGAGACTGCGACCAGCGCCCGCGCGGCGTCGACCCGGGCCAGCCGCCCGAACGTCGAGAACCGCGCCACGACGTGACGCCCCGCCGTCCCGAGCACGATGTAGGGCAGCGATTCGACGACCGCGACAAGGCCCATGAGCGATGCCGAGCCGGTTGAGGCGTAGACGACCCACATGACCGCGAGCGCGTACAGCCGATCCCCGAGGACGGACAGGCTCTGTGCGAGCCACAGCACCAGGACGGAGCGCTGCCGCAGCAGTCGCAGGTAACCCATGCACCCTCCGGGGCGAGCCGTACGGGACCGGAGGCAGGCGCCCCCGCCGAACCGGCGCCAACCCTAGGCCCGCGGGCCCCAGCGGACGCCCTGTTCCCGGACACCTCACGCGAACGTGGCAGGGCTCACCCCCGCAACAGAACTGCACCGGCGTACGACTCGCGCCTCGCTAGTTCCTCTCGGGCCAGCAGGGGGCCAGCAAATGATCACTGAGACGAGGTCAGCCCCCGACTTCCGGCTTTCGCCGCAGGTCAGGGGCTGTCTTCCTGGTGGACCGTCAGGGGCTCGAACCCTGAACCAATGGATTAAAAGTCCACTGCTCTGCCAATTGAGCTAACGGTCCCCGTCGGTGCACCCCCGAGCATAGCGGGATGGGCCCCGCCGTCCGATCGGGTATCGCCGTCGAGGGCCGGAGAGAGTCCGGAGATTGTCCGGAGATGTCCGGAGGGGTTACGGATCACGGGGTTCCGGAAGCCCCGCCCGCGCCGCGTCGCGCGCCCGCGTGCGCTCGTGCTCGGGGTTGAGGAACCAGTGCCGTGCCGAGGCGAACCACCAGGCCGACGCGGAGCCGAGGACGACGAGCACCGCGATCGGGGCGTAGTTGAAGGTCTCCCAGGTGACCGGCGAGACCTGCGGCAGCATGAACAGGACCGTGATCACGCCGACCCACGCCACCGCGACGATCCCCACGGGGCGTGACCAGCGCCCCAGGTGCCAGGGCCCGCGCTCGAAGGCGTCGCCCTTGCGCAGCCTCAGCAGGGTCGGTACGACGTACGCGATGTAGAGCCCGATGACGGCGATCGACGTCACCGCCGCGTACGCCGTGACATTGATCAGATACGGCAGGCCGAGCACCAGCGCGCCGAGCGCGGCGAGCCAGACCGCGGCCACGGGCGTCCGTGTGCGCGGGCTGACGGAGTGCCAGACGTGCGAGAAAGGCAGCGCTCCGTCCCGCGAAAAGGCGTAGATCATGCGGGAGTTGGCGGTGACGGACGCCATGCCGCAGAAGAGCTGGGCGCCGATGACGACGAGCAGGAGCAGCTTGCCGGCCGTCGCCCCCAGCGCGTCGAGCAGGATCTGGGCGGGCGGCGCGCCCGTCGGCGACTCGCGCGCGCCGTCGTAGGACTGGATGGCGAAGGTGAAGCCGAGCAGCAGCACGAAGCCCGCGATCCAGGACGTCCAGATGGAGCGGACGATGCCGCGCGGGCCCGCGGTCGAGGCGTCGTGGGTCTCCTCGGTCATGTGCGCGGAGGCGTCGTAGCCGGTGAAGGTGTACTGCGCCATGAGCAGCCCGATGAGCACGACGTACAGACCGCTGCCCCACCCGGTGTTGTTCACGAACTCGGTGAAGACGAAGGACGCCGACTGGTGCGAGTCCGGCGAGAACGCGAGCGCGCCGACGATGACGGCGACCCCGAGGACGTGCCACCAGACGCTGACGCTGTTGAGCAGCCCGACGATGCGCACGCCGAAGGTGTTGAGCAGCCCGTGCAGGACGAGGATCGCGGCGAAGAGCAGGATGGTGCGCCCCTCGGTGACCTCGAAGCCGAACTGCAGGTTCAGATACGCGCCGAGGAACGACGCCGCGCCGAAGTCGATCCCGGCGGTCACGGCGACCTGTCCGAGGACGTTGAACCACCCGGTGAACCACGCCCACGCGGCTGCCGAACGGGCGGGCGCGAGCCGGTGCGCCCAGAAGTAGAGCCCGGCGGAGGTGGGATACGCGGAACAGATCTCGGCCATGGCGAGCCCCACGAACAACGTCATCAGCCCGACCGCGACCCACCCCCAGGTGATCAGGGCGGGGCCACCGGTGTTCATCCCGAACAGGTACATGGTGAGGCACCCGGACAGCACGGAGATGATCGTGAACGAGACCGCGTAGTTGGAGAACGCCGACATCCGGCGCGCGAGGACCTGCGTGTAGCCGAGCTGTGCGAGCCGCTCCTCGTCCGAACCCGCTTGAGGCGGCGGCGAGTTGGGCGCTCCACGGGATTCATTTGTCATGCCCCCAGCGATTCCCTCGCCAGGGGCACGACATGCGCCGCTTCCCGTGGGCGGCGGGCTTACGCCCCTACGCCACCCGGAACCGGTAGGTCGTCGGCTCGCTCCTGTTCCCCGCCCGGTCCTGGGCCTGGACGGAGAGCGTCATCGGGGCCGCCCGCCCCGGAATCCAGCTGAACTCGGCCTTGCCGCCGGGCAGTTCGGGCTCAACCGTCTGCGGAGTCCCGCCCGTGAAGGTGTAGACGTACGCCACCGTGTCCTCGGAGGAGGAATCGACCGTGAACGTGCCGCGGACGCCCACGCCGCCGTGCCACGCGTCGTCGTCGGGGTACTCCGGCGACGACACCGAAGGCTTCTCCGGCGCCTTGTTGTCGTAGACGAACTCACAGGCGCCCTTGCTTCCGTCGGCGCTCCAAGGCCCCCGAGCAGAGCCGTCCGACGCCCGCACGCGCCAGCCCACCTCGGTGAACGCGGGCACGTCCGACGGAACGGTCCAGCTGAACGTCGACCCGCTTCCCTTGGCGATCGTCTGGACGGAACGCACCTGCGTCTGTCCGTCACCGTCCTTCCAGGAGACCTCGAACTCCGCGGAGACCGGCTGCGCGTCCGGATCGCGGAGCACCGCTCTCAGCTGCGGTCGCGTACGGACATACGGTCTCTCCGCGCCGCTGACACAGCCCTTGTCCCCTGTCGCGAGCTCGGACAGAACCGGCTGCTCCGGCGGCCGGTTCTCCGCCGCCACGGCCGCCAACGGCGTGGCGACGACGGCCGATGAGCCGAGCGCGACGGCGACCGCGACCGCGACCGCGCAGCGTACGAAGACATGACGAACCATGGGGTCCCCTCCCTGTCGATCCGGCTCCCCACCGGACCTCACCTCGATCAAGCTCGACAGTAACAGCGGGTACTGACAGCGACACATCGAGCGATCCTGATGTGCCTCACACGCCGGATACGCCGGGGCCCGCACGACGGACCGGATACGCCGAAGGGCCCGCACGACGAAAACGTCGTGCGGGCCCTTCGTTCAGGCGGTCCTGACTACAGGTCAGCCGTTGCGCTTCCAGCGCGGCTTGTCGTCGCGGCGGCCGAACGAACCCGTGCCGGAGCGGTCGTCGCGGCGGTTGTACGACGGGCGGTCGTGGCCACCGGCGCGGTGGCCGCCGGCCGGGCGGTCGTCGCGGCGGTCACGGTTGAACGGACGGTCGCTGCCGCGGTGGCCGCCGGAGGGGCGGTCGTCGCGACGGAAGCCGCCACCGCGGTTGTCGTCACGACGGTCGCGGTTGAAGCCGCCACCACGGTTGTCGTCACGGCGGAAGCCACCGCCACGGTTGTCGTCACGACGGTCGCGGTTGAAGCCGCCACCACGGTTGTCGTCACGACGCTCGAAGGAACGACCACCGCGGTCGTCACGACGCTCGAAGGAACGGCCACCGCGGTCGTCACGACGGTCGTCACGGCGGTCGCGGTTGAAGCCGCCACCACGGTTGTCGTCACGGCGGAAGCCACCGCCACGGTTGTCGTCACGGCGGAAGCCGCCACCGCGGTTGTCGTCACGACGCTCGAAGGAACGACCACCGCGGTCGTCACGACGGTCGTCGCGGTTGAAGCCGCCACGGTCGCCACGGCGGTCGCGCTCGTAGTTGCCCCGCTCGTCACGCTGCGGACGGCGGTTCTCGTACGAAGAGGAACGCTCCTCGCGAGCCGGACGCTCGAAGCGCTCGGCACGCTCGGCCACCGGCTGCTCCGGAACCGAGGCGGCGGCCTCGACGACGGCCTCGGCAGCGGCAGCGGCCTCGGCGACCGCGACCTCCGGGTCGTCACCGCGCTCACGGGCGGCCCGCGCGGTGAGGCGGTCGGCCTCCTCGCGCAGCTCGGCGGCGCGACGGGTGGCGCGCTCCAGCTCCTTGGTGAGGTCCTTGACCTCGCGCTCGGCCTGGGTCGCGGCGTTGCCCGCGGAGTCGGCCTGCACCTCGGTCATCGAACGGGCGCCGGTGATCTCGGCGACCTCCGGGTCGAAGGTGCCGCCGCCGTTGATGATGTGGCGCGAGGCGTCGACGCCCGCGTCCTCCATCAGGCGGAAGATCTGGCGGCGCTGGTGCGGGAGCGAGAGGGACACGACCGTGCCGGAGCGGCCCGCGCGAGCGGTACGGCCGGAGCGGTGCAGGTAGTCCTTGTGGTCGCCGGCCGGGTCCACGTTCAGAACGAGGTCGATGCCGTCGACGTGGATGCCGCGCGCGGCCACGTCCGTCGCCACGAGCGCGTTGACGTAGCCGTCCTTGAAGTCCGCCAGCGTCCGCGTACGGGCGCCCTGCGTCATGCCGCCGTGCAGCGCGTCGGCCTTCACACCGGCGTCGCGCAGCTGCTCCGCGATGCGGTCGGCGCCCAGCTGGGTGCGGACGAAGATGATGGTGCGGCCCTTGCGCGCGGCGATCGCGGCGGTGACCGGCGCCTTGTCGCGGGGCTTCACGATCAGGATGTGGTGCGTCATGGTCGTGACGGCGCCCTGGGCGGCGTCGACCTCGTGCGTCACCGGGTTGTTCAGGTAGCGCTTGACCAGCGTGGAGATCTCGTTCTCCATCGTGGCCGAGAACAGCATGCGCTGGCCGCCGGCCGGGACCTGGTCGAGCAGCTCGGTGACCTCGGGCAGGAAGCCCAGGTCGGACATCTGGTCGGCCTCGTCGAGGACGGCGACCTCGACGTTCTCCAGGGAGCAGGCGCCGCGGTTGATGATGTCGCGCAGACGGCCGGGGGTGGCGACGAGGATGTCGACGCCGCGCTCCAGGGCGTAGATCTGGTTGCCCATCGACGTACCGCCGCAGACGACCTTCATCTTCAGGCCGAGGACGTCGCCGTAGGGCTGGAGGGCGTCGGCGACCTGCATCGCCAGCTCGCGGGTCGGGGTCAGGATGACCGCGCGGGGCTTCTTCTTCTCGGTGTAGCCGTCGGCGAGACGCGCCAGGGTCGGCAGACCGAAGGAGAGGGTCTTGCCGGAGCCGGTGCGGCCGCGGCCGAGGATGTCCTTGCCGGCCAGGGCGTCCGGGATGGTCGCGGCCTGGATCGGGAAGGGGGTGTGCACGCCGTTGCGCGCGAGCTTGCGGACGACACCGTCGGGCAGACCGAGGTCGCCGAAGGTGATCTCGGGCTCGGCGTCGGCGTCGGCCTCTACGGCTTCGGCGTCGGCGTCGGTGGTGACCTCGGTGACGTCCGTGGCCTCGATGGACTCGACGGTCTCGACGGCGTCGGCGACGACGACGGCGTCTACGGCGTCGTTCCCGACGGACTCGACGATCTCGACGGTCTCGTTCTCGGGCAGGACGGCGTGGTCAGAACTGGAAATGGACATGCGAAATGCGAAACCTTCCGGAGTCTCGGCACGCGCCCGTCAACTCCGTGATTTCGCAATGGACCGCCTCTATGCGGTCAGCCACGGCAAGGGAGAGTACGCGCCACGCGGCGCTCTTCTGTGGCGGCGCCGGGCAAATGGGATCAAACGATCTACCACCATACGCACCCTCCACCCCAAATGGCAAACCGCCCTCCCCGGAGCCCCCTCCACCTGCGACGACGCCTACCGGCGAACCGGCGGCTACCGGCAGACCAGCGGCTGACGACGGACCGGCGGCTACCGGCGACTACCGACGAACCGGCGGCTACCGAGGCCCCGCCTGAGGCGAAGGCTCGCGCCCCGCGATCTCGTCGTCCCGCCGCTGCAGCTGGGCGTCCTGCCCCGAGCCCTCGGACGACGACGGCTCCGGGGTGGTCGGGTCCGGCGTCGGGTCCGGCGGCGTGGGCTTCGGCGGAGTGGGCGTCGCACTGGTCTTCGTCGGGGCCGGCTTCGGCCGGGTCGGCGACGGCTTCCCCGGCTTGCCCGGCTTCGACGGCTCCGCCGAGGCCGATGCCGACGAGGACGCCGAGGGCTTCGCGGCCCCCGAGGCGGACTCGCTCGCGCTCGGCTCGGCCTTGTCGCCGCCCTTGCCCTTGCCCCGCCCGCGGCCCTGCCCCCGCTCACCGCCGGAGGCGAGGTCACCGCCCTGCGTCACCGGACCGCCGTCGGGCGCGGCCGCCCCGCTGCGCTGCCCCGCGGAGCGATCGGGCCCAGGGGCGTTCCCGTCGTCACTGATGCTCATGCAGCCCGCGGACGCCGCGACGGCCACCGCGACCGCGGCCCAACGGACGGGAACGTACAACTGGCGCACGGCCGAGCACCTCCGAGGCGCTGAGAATCGGGACGCACTGCCCAACTCCCGCGGCCCGCAAGAGGACACGGACGTCCACCCCAGCCCGCACCGCCCCGCACACCAGGGCGGACGCCCTCGCTCACGCGTGCCCGGGACTCACCCACCTCGCAAGCCCCACCCGCACCCCGGCTCACCCACCCCGCAAGCCCACCCGAACCCCGGCCCACCCGAAGCGCGAGCCTCACCCGCCCCGCGAGCCTCACCCGTACCCGAGCGCGTGCAGCCTGGCATCGTCGATCCCGAAGTGGTGGGCCACCTCGTGCACCACGGTGATCTCCGTCTCGGCGACCACGTCCTCGCGCGACTCGCACATCCGGAGCGTCGGCCCCCGGTAGATCGTGATGCGGTCCGGCAGGACACCCGCGTACCACTCGCCCCGGTCGGTCAGCGGCGTCCCCTCGTAGAGCCCGAGCAGCTCGGGATCGTCGGCGGGCGGCTCGTCCTCGACGAAGACGGCCACGTTGTCCATCAGCCGAGTCAGCTCCGGAGGAATCCGGTCGAGCGCCTCGGCGACCAGTTCCTCGAACTCCTCGCGCGTCATCTCCAGCACGCCCCCATTGTCGGCCACGCCACCGCCTCCGTCCCGGCATACCCGTCCTCCCAATTGGGCATACGGGACCAATGGCCCGCGACTTCACAGTCGTTCTCCAGGGCGTACGAAGGGTGGGCACCGCCCTCGTAGGCCACTACCGCGCTCGCCGCACCCACCCCACCACCGAGCTGGTCAGCACACCCCACCCCTACGCCCGCGCCCTCGGCCTGATCGCGGTCGTGCTGCTCGGCGCCTGGCTGGGCCTGCTCATCGTGGGCAGCGTGCGCGCGCCGGTCGGCCCGATGGACACCCGGATGGCGCTGCGCCCGTCCGTCTCCGGCGGCACGAAGATCAACGTCTCGCCGCTGGGCGCCCTGGAGCTCCGCTCCCACACGGCCCCCATCCGCCTGGACGTCGACGTGGACCGCCTGGACCCGGTGCGCTCCCAGGCCCTGGTCGACCATCCCGAGCGGCTCTCGGGGCTCCAGGACGAGGTCGTGCGCGACGTCGGCCACGGCACGCTCGACCTGGCCGTGCGCTCCTGCGTCGCCGTCGTCTCGGGCGCCACCGCGCTCGGTCTCGCCGTCTACCGCCGCCCGCGCCGCGCACTCGCGGCCGGCGGGCTCGCCCTCGCCCTGCTGGCGGCGTCGGGCGCGGCCGCGTACGCCACCTGGAACCCGAAGTCGGTCCTGGAACCGAAGTTCTCGGGACTGCTCAGCAGCGCCCCTTCCGTCGTCGGCAACGCCCGCAGCATCGTGAGCGAATTCGACGTCTACCAACAGGAGTTGGCACGCCTGGTCACCAACGTCACGAAGCTCTACGACGTGACGTCCACGCTCCCCACGTACCAACCGGACCCCACCACGATGAGGGTCCTGCACGTCTCGGACATCCACCTCAATCCGGCGAGCTGGCGGATCATCGCCTCTCTCGTCGAGCAGTACGAGATCGACGTCATCGTCGACTCCGGCGACACCATGGACCACGGCTCGGCCACCGAGAACGCCTTCCTCGACCCGATCGAGGACCTGGGCGTGCCGTACGTGTGGGTGCGCGGCAACCACGACTCGCACACCACCCAGCGCTATCTGGAGCGCTTCAAGAACGTGCACGTGCTCGACGACGGCAAGGCCGAGACCGTCGCGGGCCTGCGCTTCGCCGGCATCGGCGACCCGCAGTACACCCCTGACCGCTCGGTGAAGCGGGGGAGCGACGCCGTCCAGAACATGGCGGGCATCCGTCTCGCGTCGGCCCTGCGCGCCGAGCGGGCCGCGGGTACGCCGGTCGACGTGGCGATCGCGCACAACCCGACGGCGGCGCGCGAGACGGACGGGGAGGTGCCGCTCGCCCTGGCGGGGCATGTCCACCATCAGGAGATGGAGGTCATGGACAAGGGCACGCGGCTGCGCGTCGAGGGGTCGACGGGCGGCAGCGGGCTGCGGGCGGTCGAGGGCAAGTACCCCGACCCGGTCGAGGCGTCGATCCTCTACCTGGACCGCACGACCAAGCGGCTGCAGGCCTGGGACGAGATCGAACTCGGCGGTCTGGGGCTCACGAAGGCGGAGGTCAGCCGGCATCTGCCCAAGGAGAACCAGCCCGGAGCGACCCCGTCGCCGTCCTCGCCGAAGCCCTCCCCCTAAACCGTTTTGGCGATAGCTCCCCACATCCCATATGCTTCTCACGTCCCCGACGCGCTGCGAGGCGCACACGGCGGGCCTCTTAGCCCTCATCGTCTAGTGGCCCAGGACGCCGCCCTTTCAAGGCGGTAGCACGGGTTCGAATCCCGTTGGGGGCACGCAACACCTTGTGCGAGACTGGTGCTCGCACAACGCTTGGTCCTGTGGAGCAGTTTGGAGTGCTCGCCACCCTGTCAAGGTGGAGGCCGCGGGTTCAAATCCCGTCAGGACCGCTTGCGATTCCTTTGTGAATCGCGTGGCTGGGTAGCTCAGTTGGTACGAGCGATCGCCTGAAAAGCGATAGGTCGCCGGTTCGATCCCGGCCCCAGCCACTTCTTCCAGAAGCCCCGCCTCACCGGCGGGGCTTCTGCGTTTCCGGGGAGCGACCGGCGGTGGCTCGCGGCCGCCCCCGCTCACACCCCCGCATGAGCCGGCGCGGATTCCCGGCCGCCCGGATGCCGATGCCGCCAGACCCAGAAGACCGTGCAGGCCACCAGCGCCCATCCGCCCAGGACCAGGAACGGGAACGCGTGCTGGTGGCCGCCGAAGTACACCGCCGTGTGCTGCGCGTTCACCGATGCCCCCGGCGGCAGCCACCGTCCGATGTGACCGAGCACCGAGGGAAGCAGCGGCCAGGACACCGCGCCGCCCGACGACGGATTGCCGAGCAGGACCATCAGGCCCCATGTCGGGATCATCGCCCAGCGCCCGAAGAGGGTGTTGAACATCGTGAAGACCATGCCCGAGGTGAACATCGTCAGCGCCAGGATCAGCCACGACTCCACGAACGGCAGATCCACCGCCCCCAGCCACCAGTCCACGACCGCCGCGATGACGAAGGCGCCGAGGAGCGCGTACAGCGCCGTGAAGCCGATGCGTTCCGCCGGATTCAGCCCCCGCGCGTGCACGCTCAGCTGAATCGCCCCCACGAAGCCGATGATCACCGCGGCCAGCGAGATGTAGAAGATGGCGAGGCCCCGCGGATCGCCTTCCTGCAGCGGCTTGATGTCCTTCACGGTGACCGGCACCCCGACCTCCGCGCCCACCTTCGGCGCGGTCTCCGCGAGCACCTGCGCGACCGAGGCCCCGGACGCCCCCGAGACGTCCAGGGTGACCTTGTCGCCAGGACCCGCATCGAGGATCGCGAAGACCTGCTGCTCCTCCACGTCCTGCCGAGCCGCCGCCCGGCTGTCGTAGCGCCGCACCTCGAGCGAGGCGTTCAGCGCCTTCTCCATGCCGTCGAGGAAGGCCTTGCCCCGCCCCGTGTCCTGCGCGCCGACGACCGCCGTGGGGATCCGGTGGGGCGTCGGGTTCGCCATGGAGTACGTGTACGAACCCGCGAAGAGCCCCGCGGCGGCCGCCAGGATGAACACGAGCACGGTCGCGGGCAGGAACGGCGACTGCTTGAAGGCGGCCCACCGCTCGCTCCTCGTGGGAACCCGCCCGTGCGCACCGTGATCACCGTGGTCAGACATACGACCACGCTAAAACACCCAAAAGGGACTTACCCCTCCGGGGCCTCCACAGCCGCGTCCCGCTCACGGCTCCGCCGCCGTCCCCGCACCGCGAGCACCACCCCCACCAGCGCCACGACCCCGATCAGCAGCACCGCGTCCGGCACCGACCGCCCGAGCCGCCCCGCCCACTGCTCCACCGCGAACGAGTCGTCCACATCGAGCAGACCGGGCAGCGCGGTGGTCCCGTCGTACGCGAGGAAGAGCGCACCGAGCCCGATGAAGAACAGCCCGGACAGCAGCGAGGTCGTGTGCAGTTCGAAGCGCCCCACCGTGAACGTCCGCCCCCGCAGCCACCGCCGCCGCCCCAGGTCGAACCGCTCCCAGAGCAGCGCGAGCAGGAAGAGCGGCACGGCCATGCCGAGCCCGTAGACCGCGAGCAGCAGCCCTCCGTACACCGGACTCCCGCTCACCGCGGCGACCGTCAGGACGCTGCCGAGGATCGGTCCCGCGCAGAACCCGGCGAGCCCGTACACCGCCCCGAGCGCGTACACGGAGAACGCGGTGGTCGGTCTGATCCGCCCCGAAAGCTCGGCCATCTTCCGCGAGGCGAACCCCATGCCGAGGATCTGCAGCGCACCGAGCCCGATGATCAGCCACCCGGCGGCGAGCACCAGCTGGTCGCGGTGGCCGAAGAAGAACCGCCCCGCGAAGGACCCGGCCGCGCCGAGCGGCACCAGCGTGGTCGCGAGCCCGGCGTAGAAGATGCCGGTCCGCGCGACCAGGCGCGAGGCCGAGTCGATCGAGTACGCGAAGAAGGCGGGCAGCAGCAGCGCGCTGCACGGACTCACCAGAGCGAGCAGCCCGCCGAGGAACGCGGCGAAGTACCCCACATCGGCGGTCACTTGGAACCGCCCTTGCCGGCGGGCTTCGCGCTCTTGGCCGCCGCCTCGATCGCCTGGTCGAAGACCTGGTCCGGCTGCGCGCCCGAGATGGGCCGCCCGTTGACCAGGAAGGACGGCGTCGAGGTGGCCCCGAGGCCGTACGCCTCCTCCTGGTCCTTCTTCACCGCGGCCTTGGCGGCGTCGCTGTCCACGTCGGCGACGAACCGGTCGACGTCCTCGACCCCGGCGTCCTTCGCCAGCTCCTTCAGGCGGTCGTCGCCGAAGCCCTTCTCCTTGGAACCCTCGGCGTACGCGGCCTCGTGGAACTGCCAGAACCGGCCCTGCCGCCCCGCCGCCCACGCGCCGCGCGCGGCCCGCTCGGAGTCCTCGCCGAAGATCGGGAAGTTGCGCCACTCGATGCGCAGGGTGCCCTCGTCGACGTACTTCTTCACGAGGCCCGGCTCGGTGTCGCGGGCGAACTTGCCGCAGAAGCCGCACTTGAAGTCGGCGTACTCGACCATCACGACGGGCGCGTCCGCGCGCCCCTGGGCGAGCGGGTCCTTGGCGTCGCGGCGGGCGAGCTTCTCCAGCTCGGGGTAGACGCCGGGCTGCTCCCCGGCGGAGGGAGCCGAGCCCGCGGCCTCCTCCTTCACCGTGCTGCCGCCGGCGTCCTCGGGCTTGGTCGCGGTGTAGGAGGCGACGCCGAGCAGCACGGCGGCGACGGCGACGCCCGCGCCGATGGCGATGTTGCGGCTCTTGTTGTTCTGGGTCTTCTTGCTGCCGTTCTTGGGCATGGATGTGCTCTCTCTTGTCCTGTTGTACGTCGATGAAGGGCCCCTGAGTCAGGGGCCTCCTACACGCGCAGGATCGAGAGAGCTATCGGTGAGGGCGGGGTGAGCGCGGGCGGGGCCCGGCCCGGCGCCACCAGGAGAACGGCCTGGTCGGCGCCCCAGGAGCCGGACGCCGCGCGGGTGTCGTGCAGCGCGGGCAGCAGTTCGTACGCCGTTCCGGGGCGCTGCGGAGTGCCGGGGGCCTGGTCGCCGCCCCGGTCGGTGCCCTTGCCGCAGCCGGGCGAGCCCTGCGCGTCGGCCTCATGAGCGGCAGGGGCGGCCTCGTGGGCGGCGAACACCCCGGCGGCCTCGGCGGCCGTGGCCACCCGCTGCTGCGCGGCGGCCGCGGGCCCGCAGAACATCCCGAGCCCGAGCACGACGAGGAAGACCACCGCGAGGGGGCTCCAGGGTGTGCGGGTGCGGGTCGGCATGCCCGGAATCGTACGTGCTGCCCGGCGCCCCGCGGGAAATCGGTTCGCCACTGCCGAGGAGCGGGTGAGATCCTGGACGCCGTATGTCTACGCAGCCCGCCCTCGCCCTCGACACCCTCGCCCCCCGCCTCACCGAGCTCTCGCTGCGCGACGAGCACCGGATCGGCCGGCGGCTGGAGGGTGCGCGCCGGATCCGCAAGCCCGAGGCCCGTGCCGCCGTCCTCGCCGAGATCGCGGCGGACGTGGAGAAGGCCGAGGCGCGGATGGCCGAACGCGGCTCCCGTGTGCCCGCGATCACGTATCCGGAACAGCTGCCGGTCAGCCAGAAGAAGGACGAGATCGCCGAGGCGATCCGCGACCACCAGGTCGTGATCGTCGCGGGCGAGACCGGCTCCGGCAAGACGACGCAGATCCCCAAGATCTGTCTGGAGCTCGGCCGGGGCGTGCGCGGCATGATCGGCCACACCCAGCCGCGCCGCATCGCGGCCCGCACGGTCGCCGAGCGCGTCGCCGAGGAGATGAACACGCCGCTCGGCGAGGCCGTCGGCTGGAAGGTCCGCTTCACGGACCAGGTCAACCAGGACGGCACGTTCATCAAGCTGATGACGGACGGCATCCTGCTGGCCGAGATCCAGACGGACCGCGAGCTGCGCGCGTACGACACGATCATCATCGACGAGGCCCACGAGCGCTCGCTCAACATCGACTTCCTGCTCGGCTATCTGGCCCAACTGCTCCCGAAGCGCCCGGACCTGAAGGTCGTCATCACCTCGGCGACCATCGATCCCGAGAGGTTCTCCAGACACTTCGGGGACGCCCCGATCGTCGAGGTCAGCGGGCGCACGTATCCCGTCGAGGTCCGCTACCGCCCCCTCCTCGAAGAGGACAGCGAGGACTCGGACCGCGACCAGATCACCGCGATCACCGACGCCGTCGAGGAGCTCCAGGCCGAGGGCAAGGGCGACATCCTCGTCTTCCTCTCCGGAGAGCGCGAGATCCGCGACACGGCGGACGCGCTGAACAAGAAGAACTACAAGTTCACCGAGGTCCTCCCGCTCTACGCCCGGCTCTCGCACGCCGAGCAGCACCGCGTGTTCCAGCAGCACACGGGAAGACGCATCGTCCTCGCGACGAACGTCGCGGAGACCTCCCTGACCGTCCCCGGCATCAAGTACGTGATCGACCCGGGCACGGCCCGCATCTCCCGCTACAGCCACCGCACCAAGGTGCAGCGCCTGCCCATCGAGGCGATCAGCCAGGCCAGCGCCAACCAGCGCAAGGGCCGCTGCGGTCGTACGTCGGACGGCATCTGCATCCGCCTGTACAGCGAGGACGACTTCCTCGCCCGCCCCGAGTTCACGGACGCGGAGATCCTCCGCACGAACCTCGCCTCGGTCATCCTGCAGATGACGGCGGCCGGCCTGGGCGACATCGAGAAGTTCCCCTTCATCGACCCGCCGGACCACCGCAACATCCGTGACGGCGTCCAACTCCTCCAGGAACTGGGCGCGTTGGACCCCACCCAGAAGGACGTACGCAAGAGGCTGACGCAGCAGGGCCGCAAGCTCGCCCAGCTGCCCGTCGACCCGCGCCTGGCCCGGATGGTCCTGGAGGCCGACAAGAACGGCTGCGCACGCGAGGTCATGGTGATCGCCGCGGCGCTCTCCATCCAGGACCCGCGCGAGCGCCCCTCCGAGAAGCAGGCACAGGCCGACCAGCAGCACGCCCGCTTCAAGGACGAGACGAGCGACTTCCTCGCCTTCCTGAACCTGTGGCGGTACGTGCGCGAGCAGCAGAAGGAGCGCGGCTCGTCGTCCTTCCGCCGGATGTGCAAGGCGGAGTACCTGAACTTCCTGCGCATCCGCGAGTGGCAGGACATCTATACGCAGCTGCGTACGGTCGCCAAGCAGATGGGGATACACCTCAACGAGGACGACGCCCCGGAGCAGCACGTCCACA
This sequence comes from Streptomyces sp. NPDC041068, assembly GCF_040647455.1. Taxonomy (NCBI): domain Bacteria; kingdom Bacillati; phylum Actinomycetota; class Actinomycetes; order Kitasatosporales; family Streptomycetaceae; genus Streptomyces; species Streptomyces sp. NPDC041068. The sequence goes on along the minus strand of NZ_JBEZCG010000014.1, from coordinate 187,410 downwards.
TCTCGCTCCTGTCCGGCCTCCTGTCCCACATCGGGATGAAGGACGTGAAGGAGTCGAAGGAGAGCAGGTCCGCCAAGGACAACGACCCGAAGCAGCGCGGCGGCGGGCGGAACGAGTACATCGGCGCCCGGGGCGCCAAGTTCGCGGTCTTCCCGGGCTCGGCGCTCTTCAAGAAGCCCCCGCGCTTCATCATGTCGGCCGAGCTGGTGGAGACCTCGCGCCTGTGGGCCCGCGTGAACGCCCGCATCGAGCCGGAGTGGGTCGAGCCGCTCGCCCAGCACCTCCTGAAGCGGACGTACAGCGAACCGCACTGGGAGAAGGACCAGGCCGCGGTGATGGCGATCGAGAAGGTGACGCTGTACGGCGTCCCGATCGTCACCGACCGCAAGGTGAACTACGGCCGCATCGACCCCGAGGTCTCCCGCGACCTGTTCATCCGCAACGCGCTGGTGGAGGGCGACTGGCGCACGCACCACAAGTTCTTCGCCGCCAACCGCAAGCTCCTGACCGAGGTCGAGGAGCTGGAGCACCGCGCGCGGCGCCGCGACATCCTCGTCGACGACGAGACGCTCTTCGACTTCTACGACCAGCGGGTGCCCGCGGACGTCGTGTCGGGCGCGCACTTCGACTCCTGGTGGAAGAAGAAGCGAGCCGAAGCAGGGGGCGAGCCCGAACTGCTCGACTTCGAGCGGTCGATGCTGATCAACGAGAAGGCGGGGGACGTCTCCAAGGACGACTACCCCGACTCGTGGCGGCAGGGGCAGCTGAAGTTCAAGGTGACGTACCAGTTCGAGCCGGGCACGGACGCGGACGGCGTCACGGTCCACATCCCGCTCCAGGTCCTGAACCAGGTCACGGACGAGGGCTTCGACTGGCAGATCCCGGGCCTGCGCGAGGACGTGGTCATCGAGCTGATCCGCTCCCTGCCGAAGCCGATCCGCCGGAACTACGTCCCGGCGCCGAACTTCGCGAAGGCGTTCCTGGAGCGGGCGGTGCCGTTGCAGGAGCCGCTGCACGTCACGCTGGCGCGCGAGCTCCAGCGGATGGTCGGGGTCCCGGTCGCACCGGACGACTTCGACCTCACCCGCGTACCGGACCACTTGAAGATCACGTTCCGGATCACCGACGAGCGGCGCAGGAAGCTCGCCGAGGACAAGGACCTGGAAGCGCTCAAGCTTCGGCTGAAGCCGAAGGCCCGCAAGGCGCTCTCGCAGGCGGCCGCGGCGACGGCCGAGCGGACGGGCGGCGCGGCCGTCGAGCGCGCGGGCCTCACGGACTGGACCCTGGGCACGCTCACGCGCGTCTTCGAGACGCGCCGCGCCGGCCAGCCGGTGAAGGCGTACCCCGCGCTCGTGGACGACGGGGACACCGTCTCCGTACGCCTCTTCGACACCGAGGCGGAGCAGCAGCAGGCGATGTGGCGCGGCACGCGCCGCCTGATCCTGCGCAACATCCCGGTGAATCCGGCCAAGTTCGCCTCGGACAAGCTGAGCAACCAGCAGAAACTCGCCCTGTCCGCGAACCCGCACGGCTCCATGCAGGCGCTCTTCGACGACTGCGCGATGGCGGCGGCGGACAAGTTGATCGCGGACTTCGGCGGGCCCGTCTGGGACGAGGAGTCGTACCGCAAGCTCTTCGACAAGGTGCGCGCGGAGATCGTGGACACGACCGTGAAGGCGGTCGCCCAGGTGCAGCAGGTGCTTGCCGCCTGGCAGGCGTGCGAGCGGCGCCTGAAGTCGGCGAAGAGCCCCGCGCTGCTCGCGAACCTCTCGGACGTGCGGGAGCAGCTGAACTCCCTCATCAAGCCGGGCTTCGTGACGGAGACCGGCCTGCGGCGCCTTCCTGACCTGATGCGGTACATGGTGGCGGCGGACCGGCGCCTGCAGCAGATGCCGACGAACGTCCAGCGGGACACCACGCGCATGGAGAAGGTCCGCGAGATGCGGGACGAGTACCTGTGGCTCCTGGAGCAGATGCCGCAGGGCAGGCCCGTGCCGCAGGAGGTCCTGGACATCCGCTGGATGATCGAGGAACTCCGCGTCAGCTACTTCGCGCACGCGCTCGGCACGGCGTATCCCGTCTCGGACAAGCGGATCGTGAAGGCGATCGACGCGGCGGTTCCGTAACCGGGCAGGCACACAGGGTGAGTTCGACCGCCGGGCCTGCACTGCTGTACAGTCTCATCTCGCAGCGCAACGCAGAAACCAGCGCAGCGAAGCAAGGTCCTGTGGAGCAGTTTGGAGTGCTCGCCACCCTGTCAAGGTGGAGGCCGCGGGTTCAAATCCCGTCAGGACCGCATCAAGCAAGCGGGTCGCACCAGAAGGTGCGACCCGCTTTCGCGTTCACGGCGCCGCACCGTGGCCCCGCCCCCAGGCCCCCTCCACGCCCCCTGTGAATGCGGCCCGTTCTCGTGTTCGTGCCTTGACTGCGTCACATTCCGCCGGTAACCCAGACAGCAGGGAGCCGGCGGGAGGCTCCCCAGGAGGTGACGCATGTCCGCTTCTCCGGCGTCCGCGCGGCACGAGACGCGCGCCCTGTTGCGCGCACACCTCGCGGCGGCCACCAGCTACCGCCATCTGACGCGACACTGCCCGATCTGCCACCAACTGCTCAGGCTCGCCCTGGAGCCCTCTCAGCGCGGTTCTGACGGGTGCGAGGCGCCCGAGGCCGGTTTCGTCCGGCAGGGCGCCGTACGCGACGAGTCCGACCCCGACACCCCGTCCGGCGAGAAGTCCGGCGCCAGGTCCGGCGGCAAGCCCGGCACCAAGTCCGGCGGGGACGAAAGTCCCTCCAACGCATGACCAAAGCCGACGCATGGTCCGCCCCCTCGGTGGGAGGCTGTGAGTCACAGGGCTTCACATCACGCCGTGCCCCCACTAGCGCAAGGCCATCGCGCGCAACAAGATTCACGGCATGTGACGGGTGTCACCGAACAAGTTTTGGGAACCCCGGAACTTACACCCTCCCTACAACAGGCCAATTTAATATGTGCAATTGCACCACCTCCACAGCGCTCACCACGTGACCTCGCAGGGACCCCCCAGAGACCAACAAGGGCGCTCACGGACCCGCCCACCAGCAGATCCTCGGCACACAAAAAGATCGCGCTGGACCCGGCGGAGTCCAGCGCGATCAAACGACGCACCCATGAGTCTCGGGCGTGGATCCCGTTGGGGCGGGACCCTCGTCGCGTGTAGCTATATGTCGGACGTACGGCCAGGTTGGGGGACCCGGCAGCAGTGGTGCTCTTCGCCCGAGTTGTGCGGGTTACTGCTGGTTAAGCGGTAGTTCAGGCCTCGCTGCGCTGCTGCGGAATACCCGCGAGCAGTGCGCGGACCTCAGCCTCGCGGTAACGGCGGTGACCGCCGAGCGTGCGGATCGACGTGAGCTTGCCAGCCTTCGCCCAGCGCGTGACCGTCTTGGGGTCGACGCGGAACATCGTGGCGACCTCAGCCGGGGTCAGCAGCGGCTCGGCATCAGGGGTGCGAGCGGTCATGAGCGGCCTCCTCGGGAGAACCGAACCTTCTCGGTTCATTCCTCTAAATTCTGCACCTTGACCCGCGTTGCCCGAAATGGCGGACGCGAGTCGAGTCGGTTATAGGACGAACGGCTTGTCCTCGGCACTACAACTACACCATCCGTCCAGCCGCGTCGGCCAAACCGATGGAATTGCCCTCCCAGGTGTTCATCACCGACGGAAGCCGATGGACCATGCCATAGCGGACAGTCACGCCACAGTGACGATCAGTCACAGAGCGATCAGGAGTCAACAGACCCCCCATAGAGTGCAATGCTGAGCAATCCGCCCTTAGTTGGGCGGAAGGAGCCCTCCCCGGACTCCTTGTCCTATTTTGGCACGAGGGGGGGCGATGGGCGCAAGGGCCCAGTAAGTGCGGTCCATCACGCTTGAGGCAAAAGCCCGGATCGGGACCTACGTCCCGGAGCCGTCCTCGGTTCCGTTGCCGGAGCCGTCCTCGGTTCCGTTGCCGGAGCCGTCCTCAGTTCGCGAACTGAAGGTCCCGAACCGCCCGCCAACGTTCCACGAGCCTCGCATACGCCTCGCCGGCCACCTCGCCGTCGCCGTTGCGCAGCGCCTCGATTCCTTCGGCGACGTCCGCCGCCGAGTGGTCCTCGTCGAGCTCTTCGGCGGAGACCGCGTGCACGAGCCCTCCGTAGTCGAGCTCGACCAGGGAGCGCGGGTGGAACTCCTCGAGCCACCGGCCGACGTCGACGAGGCCGTCGATGAGCGGGCCCTCGTCCAGCGCTTCGCGCAGCGCCTTCAGACCGCGCGCGACCCGGCGCCGGGCCTGCACCATCGGGGTGCGGTAGCGCAGGACGGGCGGGGCGCCGGCCTTCTCGTCCCGCTCGTAGCTCCGCTCCTCGTCCGCGACGAGCACGAACCAGTGCAGCGGGACCTGCCACGTGGACGTACGGATCCAGGGGCGCGCGTCGGGGTTGCCGGCCAGCCACTCCTCGTAGTCCGCGGTCGTCTGGCGGCGCAGCACCGGCGGCAGCACCGCGTCCAGGACCGGCATCGGCAGCCGCTCGGCCAGCTCCCCCATGGCCTGCCAGCCGCGCAGCCTGGTCCGCCACGGGCAGACGCAGAGGACCCCGTCGACCTCCACGACGAAGGCGTCGCTGCTCTCGTGCACGGGCACGGGCACGGGCGGGGTCGGCACCAGGTCGGCCAGGGAGCGGCGGAGTTCGTCCTGGTAGGAGGGGAGGTCCCGGCGGCGGGCGTAGCGCGTCCAGTGGTCGCGCTCCGGCTGGGGGAAAGCGGCCAGCGGCTCGTACACACGCAGGTAGGACGCATATGGAACCGTCACCGATGACACCTTGGGCACGGCTGCTCTCTCCCCCGACTCCCGGCTGAAAAACCCCGCACAGCGTGCCATGGCCGAACTGCGTCGCACCCGCGCGTACTCCGGGAGAGGGGTGATCCTCCGGACTGGGCGGTCAAGGGCGGTGGACAGGCTCTAGTCTCATGCCCATCGGGCCGCCCGCCACCCTTACGGGGGCCCGCCCAACCGCCGCTATTCGACCGGGAGTCACCACAGTGACCGAAGCAGACAACGGCGTCCTGCACACCCTGTTCCACTCGGAGCAGGGGGGCCACGAGCAAGTCGTGCTCTGCCAGGACCGCGCCAGCGGCCTCAAGGCCGTCATCGCCCTCCACAGCACCGCCCTGGGCCCAGCCCTCGGCGGCACTCGTTTCTACCCGTACGCGACCGAGGAAGAGGCCGTCGCCGACGTGCTGAACCTCGCACGCGGGATGTCGTACAAGAACGCCATGGCCGGGCTCGACCACGGCGGCGGCAAGGCAGTGATCATCGGCGACCCCGAGCGGATCAAGAGCGAGGAACTCCTCCTCGCCTTCGGCCGCTTCGTCGCCTCCCTCGGCGGCCGGTACGTCACGGCCTGCGACGTCGGTACGTACGTCGCGGACATGGACGTCGTCGCCCGCGAGTGCCGCTGGACCACCGGGCGCTCCCCCGAGAACGGCGGCGCGGGCGACTCCTCCGTGCTCACCGCCTTCGGTGTCTTCCAGGGCATGCGCGCATCGGCCCAGCACCTGTGGGGCGACCCGACGCTGCGCGGCCGCAAGGTCGGCGTCGCCGGCGTCGGCAAGGTCGGGCACTACCTCGTGGAGCACCTGATCGAGGACGGCGCGGAGGTCGTGATCACGGACGTGCGCGAGGAGTCGGTGCGCCGGATCACCGACAGGCACCCCTCGGTGACGGCGGTGGCGGACACCGAGGCCCTGATCCGCGTCGAGGGGCTCGACATCTACGCTCCCTGCGCGCTCGGCGGCGCCCTGAACGACGAGACCGTGCCGGTGCTCACCGCGAAGGTGGTGTGCGGTGCGGCCAACAACCAGCTGGAGCACCCGGGTGTGGAGAAGGACCTCGCCGACCGCTCGATCCTGTACGCACCCGACTACGTGGTGAACGCGGGCGGCGTGATCCAGGTCGCCGACGAGCTGCGCGGCTTCGACTTCGACCGGTGCAAGGCGAAGGCGTCGAAGATCTTCGACACCACGCTCGCCATATTCGCTCGCGCAAAGGAAGACGGCATTCCGCCCGCCGCGGCGGCGGACAGGATCGCCGAGCAGCGGATGGCGGAGGCACTCGGACGCTGATCTCCCGCTCGCCCCTCGGGGGCCGTACGACGTTTTGACAGGGCCCCGTCGACGTACACGAGAGACAAGACTCACCCCCGTCGGCGGGTCGCCCGACAAGAAGAGGTTAAAATCGCAGTTGACCAGCGAGGACGGGGCTCCTCGCGGGTTGTGCGCCGAGGCGCGTCCTGCGGGCGACGTACCGTATGGCCGCAGGAGCAGGTACCGTGGAAGCCCTACGGACCGGTCTCTCCACGGAGAGCCCGTTCCAGATCATGAACGCGTGTCAAGACTCTGGGGCCGTCGAGCCCCGTATCCGAGGGGGTCGAGCCATGGGGCGCGGCCGGGCAAAGGCCAAGCAGACGAAGGTCGCCCGCCAGCTGAAGTACAGCAGCGGCGGGACGGATCTGTCGCGTCTGGCCAATGAGCTGGGCGCTTCGACTTCGCAACAGCCGCCGAATGGCGAGCCGTTCGAGGACGACGACGAGGAAGACGACCCGTACGCCCAGTACGCGGATCTGTATAACGACGACGAGGACGAGGACGACGAGTCCGGTCCGTCGTCGCAGCGCCGCGGCGCTTGACCTCGTTGCATACGCAGTATTTGTTGCTTACGCAGTATTCGCAGTTCTCATAGCAACTGCACCTCACCCGGTCCGGGGTGGTCACCACACCGGACCGGGTTTTGTGCTGCCCCAAGGGCAGCACCAGAGCCCTACTTCGCGTAGTCACCGATGAGCTCGGCGCCCGTCGCGCGGTCGCCCCGGTCGGTGATCTCGCCCGCGACCCAGGCCTCCACGCCGCGGTCGGCGAGGGTGGTGAGCGCCGCGTCCGCCGACTCCTCGGGGACGATCGCGATCATGCCGACGCCCATGTTCAGCGTCTTCTCCAGCTCCAGGCGCTCGACCTGACCGGTCCTGCCGACCACGTCGAAGACCGCGCCCGGGGTCCACGTCTCGCGGTCGACGATCGCGTGCAGATGGTCCGGGATCACGCGGGCGAGGTTCGCCGCGAGGCCGCCGCCGGTGATGTGGCTGAAGGCGTGGACGTCCGTGGTGCGGGTGAGCGCCAGGCAGTCCAGGGAGTAGATCTTGGTGGGCTCCAGGAGCTCCTCGCCGAGCGTGCGGCCGAACTCCTCGACCTGGCGGTCCAGGGACCAGCCCGCGCGGTCGAAGACCACGTGCCGGACCAGCGAGTACCCGTTGGAGTGAAGACCGGACGACGCCATGGCGATCACCGCGTCACCCTTACGGATGCGATCCGGGCCGAGCAGGCGGTCGGCCTCGACCGCGCCCGTGCCGGCGCCCGCGACGTCGAAGTCGTCCGGGCCGAGCAGGCCCGGGTGCTCGGCCGTCTCGCCGCCGACCAGCGAGCAGCCCGCGAGGACACAGCCCTCGGCGATGCCCTTCACGATGGCGGCGACGCGCTCGGGGTGGACCTTGCCCACGCAGATGTAGTCGGTCATGAAGAGCGGCTCGGCGCCGCACACGACGATGTCGTCCATGACCATCGCGACGAGGTCGTGTCCGATGGTGTCGTAGACGCCCATCTGGCGGGCGACGTCGACCTTCGTGCCGACGCCGTCGGTCGCGGAGGCGAGCAGGGGGCGCTCGAAGCGCTTGAGGGCGGAGGCGTCGAAGAGCCCGGCGAAGCCGCCGAGGCCGCCGAGGCCCGCGACCTCGGGGCGCTGGGTCTTCTTGACCCACTCCTTCATCAGCTCGACGGCGCGGTCGCCCGCTTCGATGTCTACGCCTGCGGCCGCGTAGCTGGCACCGGTGGTCTCAGACATGGGTGGTGAGAGCTTTCGTGTCGTTACTACGTGGGGCTTACGGGCGACGGATCGCGTCGGCCGCTGCCGTGGCGGCAGGGCCTGCCGCCAGCTCCGTCTCCAGGAGCTGCTTGCCGAGCAGCTCGGGGTCGGGCAGCTCCATCGGGTACTCGCCGTCGAAGCAGGCGCGGCAGAGGTTCGGCTTGTCGATGGTGGTGGCCTCGATCATGCCGTCGATGGAGATGTACGAGAGGGAGTCGGCGCCCAGCGAGGTGCCGATCTCCTCGATGGTCATGCCGTTGGCGATGAGCTCGGCGCGGGTCGCGAAGTCGATGCCGAAGAAGCACGGCCACTTCACGGGCGGGGACGAGATCCGGATGTGGACCTCGGCGGCGCCGGCCTCGCGGAGCATCTTGACCAGGGCGCGCTGGGTGTTGCCGCGGACGATCGAGTCGTCGACGACCACCAGCTTCTTGCCCTTGATGACTTCCTTGAGGGGGTTCAGCTTGAGGCGGATGCCGAGCTGGCGGATCGTCTGCGAGGGCTGGATGAAGGTCCGGCCGACGTAGGCGTTCTTGACCAGGCCCGCGCCGAAGGGGATGCCCGACGCCTCCGCGTAACCGATCGCGGCGGGGGTGCCGGATTCGGGAGTCGCTATGACGAGGTCGGCCTCGACCGGAGCTTCCTTGGCGAGTTTCCGGCCCATCTCGACGCGCGAGAGGTAGACGTTCCGGCCCGCGATGTCCGTGTCGGGGCGCGCCAGATAGACGTACTCGAAGACGCAGCCCTTGGGCTTCGCTTCCGCGAATCGGGACGTTCGCAGTCCGTTCTCGTCGATGGCCACGAACTCGCCGGGCTCGATCTCGCGGACGAAGCTGGCGCCGCAGATGTCGAGCGCCGCGGACTCCGAGGCGACGACCCAGCCGCGCTCCAGGCGGCCGAGCACCAGCGGGCGGATGCCCTGCGGGTCGCGGGCGGCGTACAGCGTGTGCTCGTCCATGAAGACGAGGGAGAAGGCGCCCCGCACGTCCGGGAGGACCTTGGCGGCGGCTTCCTCTATGGTCAGCGGCTTGCCGTCGTCGTCGGTCTGGCCCGCGAGGAGAGCCGTCACCAGGTCGGTGTCGTTGGTCGCGGCGACCTGCGTCGCGCGGCCGTTCTCCTTCGGCAGTTCGGCGACCAGCTCGGCGAGCTGGGCCGTGTTGACGAGGTTGCCGTTGTGCCCGAGCGCGATGGAGCCGTGCGCGGTCGCACGGAACGTCGGCTGGGCGTTCTCCCAGACGGAGGCTCCGGTGGTCGAGTAGCGGGCGTGACCGACCGCGATATGACCCTGGAGGGATCCGAGAGAGGTTTCGTCGAAGACCTGGGACACGAGGCCCATGTCCTTGAAGACGAGGATCTGGGAGCCGTTGCTGACCGCGATTCCCGCGGATTCCTGGCCCCGATGCTGGAGGGCGTAGAGCCCGAAGTACGTGAGCTTTGCGACCTCTTCGCCCGGAGCCCAGACACCGAAGACGCCACACGCGTCCTGGGGGCCTTTCTCGCCGGGGAGCAGATCGTGATTGAGTCGACCGTCACCACGTGGCACGGCACCGAGTGTAGGCGAGATCGACCACTGGTCCGAATTGGGGATACGGAATCTGTACGGACCGTGATCGCGGTGACGGTCGGCTCCCGTTGTCGCACGGTTTGTCGCTGGGCCTCACTTGAGGCCGAGCAGACCGCCCAGGATCACGCCGAGGTCGAGGCCCGTGGAGACTTCCGTGTTCACGTTCAGGCCCAGGTCGAGGCTGAGGTCGGCGTCCGCCTGCAGGGACAGGTCGGTGTCCGCGGTGAGCAGGGCGGTGCCCGCGGCGACGGCTTCCACGCCGAGGCCCGCGTTGAGGCGTGCGGCCAGGGCCGCGTCGACCTTCACGTCGGCGTTCAGCGAGACGGAGTTCGCGGCGGTGTCGACGGTCTTCTTGTCCAGGGCGGCCCGCTCGAAGGTGCCGAGCTTGACCTCGGCGGTGCCCTTGGCGTCGTGGAGCGTGCCGATCAGGACGCCGGTGGACAGGTCCGCCTCCAGGCCGGAGAGGGTCACGCCCGCCTTGGTCTTCACGTTCACCAGGCCGAGGCAGGTCTTGGCGAAGGTCAGCTTGCCGCCGACCTTGGCGTCCACCGCGGCGATGTCGCCGGCCGTCACACCGAGGCTGAGGGCGGTCACGGGCGGTACGTAGGGCTTGCCCTTGGGGTCCTTGGGGACCTTGCAGTCGGTGGTCAGCTGGGTGAGGACGACGCCCTTGGCCTTGAGGCCCGCGAGCAGCTCGGCGTCGAGCGTGAGCTTGACGAAGCCGCCGTCGACGGGGACGTCCTTCGCGGGCTTGGCCTCCTTGGCCGGGGGCGGGGGCGGCTCGGCGGCCGATGCGGTGGCGGGGACGGCGGTGAGGGCGAGGGCGAACAGGGCAGTCGTCGCGGTGGCGCGGGGGGATATGCGTCGCATGGGAGTGCCTTCTTCTTGGGGTTCTGTGGATACGTACGTGAATGAGTACGCACAGTCAGCCAAGGGGACTCTGCGTGTTCTCGCGATTTCAGGGGGTGCGTACGGAGTACGAAGCCCGTGTGAACAGGCGGGCCAGATCGTTGACACGTACACGATGCCCCGGCCAGGCTCCTGGCCCATGCAGCCCCTCAGTGGCCCGACGGTCACGCTTGTGGAGCGCCGCCACGTAGACCTCGTCCGTGTCGCGAGCGCGATCTGTCGCTGCGCTGCCTGAACCCCGCCTCCCTCCCTCTTCTCCTTTCTCTCCGTTCAGGAGCGCTCCCGTGTCCCGTCATGAATCCAAGCTGTCCCGGCGTGCCTTCGGCGGCGTCGTCAGCGCCTCCGCTGCCGCCGCCGCGGTCGGGCTGCCCGCAGCCGAGGCGCAGGCCCAAGTCGCCGACGGGGAAAGGCCGTTCAGGGCCGCGCCGCACCGGCGGGCCAAGCGGCCCAACATTCTCTTCATCCTCGGCGACGACCTCGGCTGGGCCGATCTGTCCGCCTACGGCTCGCCGCACATCAAGACCCCGAACCTGGACCGCCTCGCGCGCCAGGGCGTGCGGTTCACCGACGCCTACTCCGGGTCCGCGACCTGCTCGCCCACCCGCTTCAGCCTCTACACGGGCCGCTTCCCGGGGCGGACGAAGGGCGGGCTCGCGGAGCCCATCGCCGACAAGTCCGTGGGGCTCGAACCGACGCACCCCACGCTCGCCTCGCTCCTTCGCGACGCCGGGTACGCGACCGCGCTGATCGGCAAGTGGCACTGCGGCTATCTGCCGGACCACTCCCCCACCAAGTCGGGCTGGGACGAGTTCTTCGGGAACTTCGGCGGGGCCCTGGAGTACTACTCGAAGCTGGGGCTCGGCGGCGAGTACGACCTCTACGAAGGCGACGTGCGGGAGGGCGACGCCGAGTACAAGGACCTGCGGTACTACACGCGCATCCTGACCGAACGCGCGAGCGAGTACGTGCGGCGTGACCACGGGGACAAGCCGTGGCTGCTCAACCTCAACTTCACCACCCCGCACTGGCCTTGGATCGCCGACGGGGACGAGGAGGAGAGCGCCGAGATCGTACGGCGGATCAAGGCGGGCCAGAAGGGTGCGCTCTGGCACCAGGACGGCGGCTCCGTCGAGAAGTACACGGAGATGGTGCAGGATCTGGACCGGTCGATCGGTGAAGTGCTGCGCGCCCTGAAGAAGTCCGGGCAGGAGCGGGACACGCTCGTGTTCTTCGCGTCGGACAACGGCGGCGAGCGCTTCTCGTACAACTGGCCGCTGTCCGGCAACAAGGGCTCGCTCAAGGAGGGCGGGATCCGCGTGCCGACGATCGTGCGGTGGCCCGCGCGGATCGACGGCGGGCAGGTCAGCGACGAGCCCGTCTACACGCCGGACTGGACGGCGACCCTTCTGGAGATCGCCGGGGCCCGGCCCAACTCCGCGTATCCGCTGGACGGCACGAGCCTCGCGCCCTATCTGCTGAAGGGCGAGGAGGTCGCCGAGCGCGAGCTGTTCTGGCGGGTGCGCGGGGAGCGGGCGCTGCGGCGCGGGGACTGGAAGTACTACCAGGGCAAGGGCGGGGGCGACCAGCTGTTCAACCTCGCGGACGACCGGCGGGAGCAGGCCGACCGGAGCGCCGCCGAGCCCGCGCTGCTCACGGAGTTGAAGGCGGCGTGGGAGCGGACGGACAAGGGGTTGCTGCCGTACCCGGCTCAGGGTGGAGGGGCCTGAGCCGGGTACGGAGCAGGGCTACTTGACGTCGTTCTTCTGCTTGTCGTCGTTCTTCTGCTTGTCGTCGCTCTTCTGCGCGGCGTTCGCGTGGATCACCGTGCCGTCGGCGGCGGTGAGCGTCAGCACGTCCTGCTTCACCTCGTAACTCGCCTTGCCGTCGAAGAGCTTGAGGAGCTTGCGTTCGGTCGTCATCGCGTCACCCGGGCACATCTTCCGGGTGCTCGCGGGGGTGCCGAACGTGACCTTGCCGTCCTTCGCCTCGGCCTTGGCGGTGACGTCGTTGCAGCCGAGGTTGCCGCGCACCTTGCCGTCCTTGCCGAAGGTCAGATGGACCTTGCCGGACACCGCCTTGGGCAGGGTGGCGGTCACCTTGCCGTCGCCGATGCCGTTCACCGTCCACTTGGTGCCGGTGAGCGGGGCGTCGGGCTCCGCCGGCTTCGAGGTGAAGTCCACGCGGTCTCCCCTGGCCGTGGTGAGGGTCATGCGGTCGCCGTCCACCTTGGCGGTGAACTTCTCCTTGCCGAGGGCGCGCGAGAGGTCCTCCTCGAACTTCATGCGGCCGTCCTCGCAGGCCATGTTCGTCATCTGGGTCTCGCCGAAGTCCAGGGTGTCGCCCCGGACCGAGACCTTGGCACCGACGTGGTTGCAGCCGTAGCTGCCGCCGGCCTGTCCGTCCTTGCCTATCTTGAGATGGGCGCCGGCCGGGGCGTCGTACTTCTTCCCGCCCACGGTGAGGCTGTCGACGTTCCACCGGACGCCGGTGATGGGCAGCTCGGTCTTCACGGAACGGCCGCCGGAGCCGCCTTCGGAGCCGGCTCCCGACTCGGTGCCGCATGCGGTGAGCAGCAGCCCGGCGGAGGCCAGCGCGGTCAGGGTGAGGGTCAGACGCTGCGTGTGCATGACGATGTGACGGGGCAAGTGGGGGTACCGGTTCCATCCCCCGCCGATCGCCCGCCGATCACCCCATGATCGGCAGCAGCCCCGCCAGGTCGGCCCGCTCCCCGCTCGCGCTGACCTGCGCGGCGTCCAGGGCCGTCGCCCAGTCCGTACGTCCGGTCGCGAGGCGGATCCAGGTGAGCGGGTCGGTCTCGACGACGTTCGGCGGGGTGCCGCGGGTGTGCCGCGGGCCCTCCACGCACTGCACGACCGCGTACGGCGGGACGCGCACCTCGGTCGACGCGCCCGGGGCCTTCACCGCGAGGGCGTCGGCGAGCAGCCGGGTGCAGGCGGCCACGCACTGGCGGTCGTACGCCACGTCGAGGCCCGGCACCGCGTCGTTCAAGTCGTCGGTGTGGACGGTGAGTTCGACGGTACGGGTGACCAGGAAGTCGCCGAGGGTCATGGCGCCGAAGCGGGACTGCACCAGGCGCTCGTCCGGGGCGGCGGCCAGGGACTCCTCGATGCCGATGAGGGTGCGCGTGAACAGCTCGTCGAGTTCCGTGCCGGCGCTCTCCGCGATGGCGCGGGTGTCCTCGTCGACCTGGGCGGCGGCGGTGATCGTCGCGAACGGCCAGTCCATGAGCGGGACTTCGTGCTTTGCGGGCTCGGGCATGCCCAGGTAGCGGTGGACGGTGCCGAGGACCATGGCGAGGTGCGCCGAGAGTTCGTGCACGGTCCAGTCCCCGAGGCGCGTGGGCCGCGCGAGCTGCTCGGGCGTGAGGGTGCTGACGGCGTCTCGTACGTGGCCGAACTGGGTGAGCACGGCGGTGCGGATCTTGGCGGGGTCGTACGTGCGCGTGCGCTTCTTGGCCGGTGGCATGGTGCCGAGCCTAAGCCTTCTCCGGATACCCCTGAAGCCCCTTTTCCACCAGGTCGAAGGCGCGCTCGGCGAGGGCCGCGCAGTCGTCGGCCATGTCCTCGGCCTTGTCGCCCGCGACCAGGCGCCGGTGGTTCTCCAGGATGACCGCGTTCCGCGCGGCGACGAGCTGCTGGGCGGCGATGCTCGCCATGAGCCGGTCGCCGGTCTCCTCGGCGAGCACGTCGGCGAGGAGCTTGACGCCGCGCATCTGGAAGAGCATGGCCCTGCGTGCCAACGCCGGTGTGTCGCTGATGAGTTGGCGCAGCTGGACCAGGCGCGCGTCGTCGGAGAGGCCGATGGAGGGATCACGCTCGGCGATCTTGTCCAGGAACTGGCGGCGGATCGCGTCGACCGCGGACTCACCGGGCCCACGGCGGCGCACGGCGTCAGCGGCGTCCCCGACGTGCTCCTCCATGGGGCCGAGGAGCACGTCCTCCTTGGTTCCGAAGTAGTTGAAGACCGTCATCTTCGAGACCTCGGCAGCAGCGGCGATCTCCGCGACGGAGACCTTGTCGTAGCCGCGCTCCAGGAAGAGGTCGAGCGCGGTCCGCCAGATCCGCGACGCGGTCTGCCGCTTCTTGCGCTCACGCAGCCCCAGGGGTTCCTCAGCCATTCCCGCACTGTACGGGGCGCCCCCTGGTTCAACTGACCGTGGTCGAGGCCTCGGCCACGGTGAACACCTCGCCGTTCGCCGGCACGCCGACCCCGCGCCAGGTGAAGGGAACGCCCCGTGCCGTGTCCAGGTCGGGCCCGTCCATCAGCTGGAAGTGCACGTGCGGCTCGGTGGAGTTGCCGGAGTTGCCGCACTGGCCGAGCACCTGCCCGGCCAGGACCTTGTCGCCGGCGCGGACCTTCAGCGAGCCCTGCCGGACGTGTGCGTACACGGCGTACGTTCCCTCTCCGAGGTCGAGGACGACGTGGTTGCCGACGATGCGGCGGGTGCCGCCGATGCTCCGGCCGACGCCCTCGATCAGCCAGAAGTACAGGACCCCGGCGAGGGAGCTGCGGCTGAGGTGGTCGCGCTGGCCGTCCTCGGCGTGCACGACGGTGGCGTCGGCCACCGCGTACAGCGGCGCCCCGAAGGCGGGGAAGTCCTGGTTGCGCCAGGCGATGGGCCAGAACCACACCGGCCTCGGACGGCCGTGCTCCGGGTCCTCCGACTCGGCCGTGATGTCGATCGCGTAGGTCTGCCCGAGGCTGTGCGTACCGTGGCTCGGCACCTTGTCGGCGGGGCTGTTGAGGGCGGACCAGCGGCCGGTGACCGGGGGCTCGACCTCGACCGGCGCCGGGCGCTCCACCGCGATCTGCTGCTGGACGGAGCGGCGGGTCACCACGCTGATGGCGATCGCGCCGAGCGCGGGCAGCCAGCCCAGCCAGTAGTTGTAGGGCAGGTCCACGAAGGAGCTGGCGATGGCCTGGGCGAAGAAGACCAGCCAGAGCACACGCTTGACCAGCGCGGCGATTTTGCGTTGACCAACGGACACAACATCCCCCTCGTACGGAACTCGTACGGAAACTCGTCACTGAAAACGGTCAGGCCACCGGACGCGCGGCCGTGAGCACCACGAGCAGCGGCACCACCCGCCCGACAGGAACCTGGTAGCGGCCGCGCTCCGTGGTGTGCAGCCAGCCCGCGCCGGTCAGTTGGCGCAGGTGGTGGTAGATCTGGCCGGTCGTGCCGATGTCCTCAAGACCGGCCAGCTCGGCGGCGGTGCGCAGACCGCCGAGGATCTCCCGCAGCAGCCGAAGCCGTACGGGATTGCCGAGCGCGGCGAAGGAGTCGGCGAGTTCGGACCAGTCGCCCTCGAAGACCGTCTCGGTGAGCTGGCCGTACTGCCACTCGTACCGATGTCCCGTCGGCACGCGCACCGCTCCGGTGAACAGGACCGCGCCGTCCGCGTCGTCGGACACCGGGTGCCGGGCCTTCAGCGCGTCGAGGGCCCAGAAGTCGCCCTCGCCCACGGCGGGCGCGGCCGGTCCCGCGCTCTCCAGCTCCGCCATGCGCCGCTCCAGCTCGGCGACGCGCTCTTCCAGATTCATGATCTTGAGATTACGTAGTTACGTAATTACGCGCAACCCCGAACTCCGCACGCGTGACGCACCCGGCCCCCGAGAACGCCGAAGCCCCCGCCCGGACCAGGTCCAAGCGGGGGCTTCGAGGAGGAAGACGGATCAGGCGAAGAGCCCCGGAATCGTCCCCTCGTGCGCCTCGCGCAGCTCGCTCAGCGGCAGCGCGAACTCGCCCTGTACGTCGATGGCGTCGCCGTCGACCACACCGATGCGCGTGACGGGCAGACCCCGCGCCCCGCACATGTCGGTGAAGCGCAGCTCCTCGCTGCGCGGCACGGAGACGACCGCGCGCCCGGCCGATTCGCTGAACAGGAAGGTGAACGCGTCCAGGCCGTCGGGAACGACAAGGCGCGCACCCTTCCCGCCGCGCAGGCAGGACTCGGTGACGGCCTGCACGAGACCGCCGTCCGACAGGTCGTGCGCGGCGTCGATCATGCCGTCGCGCGAGGCCGAGATGAGGATCTCGGCGAGCAGCTTCTCGCGCGCCAGGTCGACCTTGGGCGGCAGCCCGCCGAGGTGGTCGTGGACGACCTGCGACCAGGCCGAACCGCCGAACTCCTCGCGCGTCTCGCCGAGCAGGTAGAGGAGCTGGCCCTCTTCCTCGAAGGCGATCGGCGTGCGCCGTGCGACGTCGTCGATCACACCGAGCACGGCGACGACCGGCGTCGGGTGGATCGCCGCCTCGCCCGTCTGGTTGTAGAGGGAGACGTTGCCGCCGGTGACCGGGGTGCCCAGCTCCAGGCAGCCGTCCGCGAGACCGCGGATGGCCTCGGCGAACTGCCACATGACGTCCGGGTCCTCGGGCGAACCGAAGTTCAGGCAGTCCGAGACCGCGAGCGGCTTGGCGCCGGACGCGGCGACGTTGCGGTACGACTCGGCGAGCGCGAGCTGGGCGCCCGTGTACGGGTCGAGCTTCGCGAACCGGCCGTTGCCGTCGGTGGCGATGGCGACGCCGAGGCCCGTCTCCTCGTTGACCCGGATCATCCCGGAGTCCTCGGGCTGCGCGAGCACGGTGTTGCCCTGCACGAAACGGTCGTACTGGTCGGTGACCCAGGACTTGGCGGCCTGGTTCGGCGCCGCGACCAGCTTGAGGACCTGCTCGCGCAGTTCGTCCGCGTTCGCCGGGCGGGCCAGCTTGCCCGCGTCGTCGGCCTGCAGGGCGTCCTGCCAGGACGGGCGGGCGTAGGGACGCTCGTAGACCGGGCCGTCGTGCGCGACCGTGCGCGGGTCGACGTCGACGATCTTCTCGCCGTGCCAGAAGATCTCCAGGCGGTCGCCGTCCGTCACCTCACCGACGACGGTGGCGATGACGT
This sequence comes from Streptomyces sp. NPDC041068, assembly GCF_040647455.1. Classification (NCBI taxonomy): domain Bacteria; kingdom Bacillati; phylum Actinomycetota; class Actinomycetes; order Kitasatosporales; family Streptomycetaceae; genus Streptomyces; species Streptomyces sp. NPDC041068. Next base: position 170,101 of record NZ_JBEZCG010000014.1, on the reverse strand, counting down.
CCCACTTCTCGCAGATCTCCAGGAAGCGATCGACCTTCTCCGGCTCCACGACGGCGCACATGCGCTCCTGCGACTCACTCATGAGGATCTCCTCGGGAGTGAGCGTGGAGTCGCGCAGCGGTACGTCGTCCAGCTCGACGCGCATGCCGCCGGAGCCGTTGGACGCCAACTCGGAGGTCGCGCAGGAGAGTCCGGCCGCGCCGAGGTCCTGGATGCCGACCACGAGCTTCTCGGCGAAGGCCTCCAGGGTGCACTCGATGAGGAGCTTCTCCTGGAAGGGGTCGCCGACCTGGACGGCGGGGCGCTTCGACGGCTTGGTGTCGTCGAAGGTCTCGGAGGCCAGGATCGAGGCGCCGCCGATGCCGTCGCCGCCGGTGCGGGCGCCGTACAGGATGACCTTGTTGCCGGGGCCACTCGCCTTGGCGAGGTGGATGTCCTCGTGCCGCATCACGCCGATGGCACCGGCGTTGACCAGCGGGTTGCCCTGGTAGCAGGCGTCGAAGACGAGCTCGCCGCCGATGTTGGGCAGGCCCAGGCAGTTGCCGTAGCCACCGATGCCGGCGACGACACCCGGGAGGACCCGCTTGGTGTCGGGGTGATCGGCCGCGCCCATGCGCAGCGGGTCCACGACCGCGACCGGGCGCGCGCCCATCGCGATGATGTCGCGGACGATGCCGCCGACGCCGGTGGCCGCGCCCTGGTAGGGCTCGACGTACGACGGGTGGTTGTGCGACTCGACCTTGAAGGTGACGGCGTAGCCCTGGCCGACGTCGACGACGCCGGCGTTCTCGCCGATGCCGACGAGCATGGCGTCGTTCTCGGGGGCCTTCTCGCCGAACTGCCGCAGGTGGATCTTGCTGCTCTTGTACGAGCAGTGCTCGGACCACATGACAGAGTACATGGCGAGCTCGGCGCCGGTCGGGCGGCGGCCGAGGATCTCGCGGACGCGCTCGTACTCGTCTTCCTTCAGGCCCAGTTCGGCCCAGGGCAGCTCGACGTCGGGCGTCTCGGCCGCGTGCTTGACGGTGTCCAGAGTCATCAGGCGTTGACCAGCTTCTTCAGGATCGAGGTGAAGAATCCGAGGCCGTCGGTGCGGCCGGTCCCGACCAGCGGCTCCACGGCGTGCTCGGGGTGCGGCATGAGGCCGACGACATTGCCCGCCTCGTTCGTGATGCCGGCGATGTCACGGAGCGAGCCGTTGGGGTTCATGTCGAGGTAGCGGAAGGCGACGCGGCCCTCGGCCTCCAGCATGTCCAGGGTCCGCTCGTCGGCGGTGTACTGCCCGTCGATGTTCTTGAGCGGGATCGAGATCTCCTGGCCCGGGGTGTAGTCCGCGGTCCAGGCCGTCTTGTCCGTCTCCACCCGCAGCTTCTGGTCGCGGCAGATGAAGTGCAGGTGGTTGTTGCGCAGCATCGCGCCGGGCAGGAGGTGCGTCTCGGTGAGCACCTGGAAGCCGTTGCAGATGCCGAGGACCGGCATTCCGGCCTTCGCCTGCTCGATGACGGACTCCATCACCGGGGAGAAACGCGAGATGGCGCCGGCCCGCAGATAGTCGCCGTAGGAGAAACCGCCGGGCAGCACCACGGCGTCGACCTGCTTGAGGTCCTTGTCCTTGTGCCAGAGCGGCACGGCTTCGGCGCCGGCGACCCGGACGGCGCGCTGGGTGTCGCGGTCGTCGAGGGTTCCCGGGAAAGTGACGACTCCAATTCGAGCAGTCACTTCGCGGCCTCCTCGGCCTTCTCCGCCTCTTCGACCTTTACGACGAAGTCCTCGATCACGGTGTTGGCGAGGAAGGTTTCCGCCATCTCGTGGATACGGGCGAGGGCCGCGTCGTCGACGGGCCCGTCCACCTCGAGTTCGAAGCGCTTTCCCTGACGTACGTCGGAGATGCCCTGGAAACCGAGGCGCGGCAGTGCACGCTGCACCGCCTGGCCCTGGGGGTCGAGGATCTCCGGCTTGAGCATGACGTCGACTACGACGCGTGCCACTGGCACTCCCGGTGTGTGGTGCTGGCGTGTGCTGCTTGCGAGGTGCTGAGCAGGTTCCTTCAGACTACCGGCACAAAATTTCTACTCGCGTAGATTCGTAGCAACCTACGTGATGACGGTCACGTTCCGGCGCCCGGGCAGGTTTCGAACAGGACACCTTCACGAAGAATCCGGGAAAAGATCACGGATCCGCAATCAAGGCGGACACGCGGAGGTAATAGGGCGGGCTTCACAATTCAATGCCAGGCACTGTACAAAGGAATTGGCAATACCCGATACTTTGCCCCTAAACAGCCGGACAGTCGGCATCACCGCACGTCAACGCGGTAGAGCCGCACGAAGGGACCGATATTCGTGGCGCAGCGTGTCGTGGTCACTCTCTTTGACGACATCGACGGCGGGGAAGCGGCAGAAACGGTCGCGTTCGGTCTTGATGGCAAGTCGTACGAGATCGACCTCAACCAAACCAATGCAAAGAAACTGCGCACGGCACTCGCACCGTACCTGGAGGCGGCCCGCAAGCAGTCGAAGTCCGGGAAGGTGTTCCGTCACACAGCCGTGAGTCCCGACCCGTCGGCGGTCCGCGCCTGGGCCCGCTCGCACCAGATGGACGTCCCGCCCCGCGGCCGCATCCCGAAGAAGGTCTACGAGGCCTTTGAGGCGGCCAACTGACCTCGGGTCCGCGGTCGGTCGACCGCGGACCCCACGGTGTCGGCAGCCCCTCGCGGCAACCGACTTGCGCTGCACCCCCGCTGGTCAGCTAGAGTCTGGAGCACGCCGAGGGGCGAGGCCGAAAGGCCGGACCTCACGGAGTCGTGCGGGTGTAGTTCAGTAGTAGAACATCCCCCTTCCAGGGGGAAGGCGCAGTGTGCAATCCCTGTCACCCGCTCCGCATCGCTTACGGACCAGTCCTCTGGTTGCGGTAGGCTGGTGCTCGCACCGATCGGTGAAGGCCGGTCGGAGGCAATGCGAACGTAGCTCAGTTGGTAGAGCGCAACCTTGCCAAGGTTGAGGTCGCGAGTTCGAACCTCGTCGTTCGCTCCAGATGAGAAGGCCCCGGTCCCAGTGACCGGGGCCTTCTTCGTATACGTACGCAGCGTGTACGTACGCAGCCGGGCGTCTGACATTTGTCATGAGGGTCGGTGACAGCGCGCACTGCTCCGGCTCCCGGCGCCGGGGGACGCTTTTCCCATGACTGACCAAGTGATCGACGTGACCGATCTGCGGCGCGTGTACGGGGGCGGTTTCGAGGCGGTGCGGGGGATCTCCTTCACCGTGGGGCGCGGGGAACTGTTCGCGCTCCTCGGGACCAACGGCGCCGGCAAGACGTCCACCGTCGAACTCCTCGAAGGGCTCGCGGCACCGGCCGGCGGGCGGGTGCGGGTGCTCGGGCACGACCCGTACACCGAGCGCTCCGCCGTGCGGCCGCGCATCGGCGTCATGCTCCAGGAGGGCGGATTCCCCGCCGAGTTGACGGTCGCGGAGACCGCGCGGATGTGGGCCGGCTGCACCAGCGGGGCCCGGCCCGTCGATGAGGCGCTGGACACCGTGGGGCTCGGCAAGCGGTCCGGGGTCCGCGTGAAGCAGCTCTCCGGCGGCGAGAAGCGGCGGCTCGACCTCGCGATGGCGCTCATCGGGCAGCCCGAGGTGCTCTTCCTGGACGAGCCCACCACCGGGCTCGACGCCGAAGGGCGGCGCGAGACCTGGGAGTTGGTCCGCGAGCTGCGCGACAACGGCACGACCGTGCTGCTCACCACGCACTACCTGGAAGAGGCCGAGGAGCTCGCCGAGCGGCTCGCCATCCTGCGCGAGGGACGGCTCCCGCCGGGCACCCGCCTGCCGCCCTACCGTTCGCTCGCCGAGCTCGGCGTGACCGGGCACGAACTGGCGGGGCGCCGACTAGTGCTGCGTACGGACGAACTCCAACGGACCGCCACCGAGCTGCTGTTGTGGGCCAGGGACGCGCGGGTCGAGCTCGGCGGGCTCGATGTGCGGGCGGCCTCGCTGGAGGAGGCGTTCCTGCGGATCGCCAAGGACGCGGAGAGCGCGGCGGACGGGGCCCGCGCCGGGCACCTCGCCGAGAAGGAGATGGCGGTATGAGCACCATGGCTGTGACGACCCCCGCGGGGCGGATGCGGGCGCTGGCCCGCGCCGAACTGACGCTGCTCGGGCGGAGCAAGGGGACGCTGTTCGCGGCGCTGTTCGTGCCCTTCGTCATCCCGGTCAGCATGAAGCAGGCCGCCAAGGACATGGACCTGAAGGGCACCGGGCTCGATGTCGGCACCGTCGTGCTGCCGGGTGCCCTCGGCTTCTCGCTGCTCTTCGCCGTGTACTCCGCGCTGACCGCCGTCTACGTCGCACGGCGTGAGGAACTCGTGCTGAAGCGGCTGCGCACCGGCGAGCTGCGGGACAACGAGATCCTGGCGGGCGCCGCGCTGCCGTCGGTCGCGATCGGCGTCGTGCAGTCCCTCGTCCTCGCCGTGGGCTGTGCGGTGCTCCTCGACGCCGGGGCGCCGAGCGCGCCCCACCTCGTCGTGCTCGGCGTCGCCCTGGGCCTCGTGATGTTCGCCGCGCTGGCCGCCGTCACCGGGAGCTTCAGCAGGTCGACCGAGTCCGCGCAGGTCATGAGCCTGCCGCTGATCTTCGTCTCGATGATGGGCTCGGGGCTCTTCATCCCGCTCGAAGTCATGCCCGACAAGCTCGCCTCGGTCTGCGAGCTGCTCCCGCTCTCCCCCGTCATCGAGCTGATCCGCGGCGGCTGGGCCGGCCACCTCTCGTCCGGTGACACCGCGGCCGCCGTCGCCACGGCGGTGGCCTGGACCCTGCTCTCGGTGTTTGCTGTACGACGGTGGTTCCGCTGGGAACCGCGGCACTGAGGCCGGGAAACACGGCACTGAGGAAGGGGACCCGGGGTGCTACTCGACCGGATGCGGACCTGGCAGCGCGGCTGGCACGGCCGCCGCAAGATCGAGAAGGTCGAGTTCCAGAGCGTGGCCATGTGGCACGCGATGCCCTGGATCTTCTTCCTCAGCTGGGGCTCGCTGCCGCTGGGCCTGAACCTGCGGCACGAGCCCGCCGCGCAGATCCTCGGCTGGGCGCTGATCGCGGTGGCCGCCCTGCAGAGCGTGCACGTCAACCGCTCGCTGCGGCGCTCCCTCGACCACTACCTGAACCGGGGCCCGCTGCCGCGCCGCGATCTCGCCGTGGGCAGCACCCTCATGGCCGTCGCGCTGGGGCTCACCGTCGCACTGCAGGCGGTGGACGGCGTCACCGACGGGCTGCTCGGCTTCACCGTGCTGTACCTGGTGGTGCCGTTCGGGCAGTCGCTCGCCTTCGCCGTCAGCGTCCGGGGCTTCCTCCTGCGGCTGGCGCTGATCGACGCCGTGGCCGTGGGCGCCCTGGCCGTGGCGGGTGTGCGCGGCGGGCAGCTCGCCGGGTTCGCCGGGTTCATCGCCTTCGGCGGCGTCCTGATGCTGTTCACCACGCGCTGCGGCGCCTGGACGCTCTCCGTGATGTGGGAGGCCGACCGGGCCCGCGAGGTCGAGGCCCGGCTCGCGGTCGCCGAGGAGCGGCTGCGGTTCGGCCGGGACCTGCACGACGTGATGGGCCGCAACCTCGCCGTCATCGCGCTCAAGAGCGAGCTCGCGGTGCAGCTCGCGCGGCGCGGGCGCCCCGAGGCGGTGGACCAGATGGTCGAGGTGCAGCGGATCGCGCAGGAGTCGCAGCGGGAGGTGCGCGAGGTGGTGCGGGGGTACCGGGAGGTCGACCTCGGGGTTGAACTCGCCGGTGCGCAAGGTGTGTTGGAGGCCGCGGGGATCGCCTGCCGGGTGACCGGGTCGGCGGCCGAGCTGCCGGTCGCCGTGCAGTCCGCCCTCGGGTGGGCCGTGCGGGAGGCGGCGACGAACGTGCTGCGGCACGGCGACGCGAAGCGGTGCGACATCGCCTTGGCGGTGAGTGAGGAGCGTACGACGTTGACCGTGGAGAACGACGGGGTGCCGGAGACCGCGCCCAGCGGGCGGGGGTCCGGGCTCGCGGGGCTCCGGGAGCGGCTGGCCGCGGTGGACGGGACGCTGGACTTCGCTTCCGGCGACGGGGCGTTCCGGCTCACCGTGGAGGTGCCGCTGCCTCGGGCACAGGGCTCCGTGCCGCAGGTGCGGGACGATCGGGACGAGTGGGATGAGCGGGACGACGAAGAGGTGGCCGCGTGAGTCTTCGCGTATTGCTCGCCGATGACGAGCACCTCATCCGCGGGGCCCTCGCCGCCCTGCTCGCACTGGAGGACGACCTCGTGGTCGTCGCCGAGGCCGCGTCCGGGCCCGAGGCGCTCGCCATGGCGCGGGCCCACCGGCCGGATGTCGCGGTGCTCGATCTCCAGATGCCGGGCGCCGACGGTGTGAGTGTCGCCACATCCCTGCGCGACGAACTCCCGCACTGCCGCACCATGATCGTGACGAGTCACGGCAGACCGGGACATCTCAAGCGAGCCCTCGCGGTGGGGGTGCGCGGCTTCGTGCCGAAGACCGTGAGCGCCCAGCGACTCGCCGAGATCATCCGCACCGTGCACGCCGGAAACCGTTACGTGGACCCGGAGTTGGCCGCCGACGCGATCTCCGCGGGGGACTCGCCGCTGACCGACCGCGAGGCCGAAGTGCTCGAACTCGCCGCCGACGGGGCGCCCGTCGCGGAGATCGCCCAGCGCGCCGCGCTCTCCCAGGGAACCGTCCGCAACTACCTCTCGTCGGCGGCCACCAAAGTCGGCGCCGAGAACCGTCATGCGGCAGTGCGTCTCGCACGCGAGCGAGGTTGGGTATAGTTGTCCTCGCGCTTCGGCGCAGCGCGGACGTAGCTCAGTTGGTAGAGCGCAACCTTGCCAAGGTTGAGGTCGCCAGTTCGAACCTGGTCGTCCGCTCCAGATGAAAGGCCCCGGTCGAATCGACCGGGGCCTTCTTCGTGTTGCGACCGCTTACGGACCGCTTCGGGACCGCTCCGGCTACCAGGCGGTGCCGGTCAGGCGCTCGTACGCCTCGATGTACTTGGCGCGGGTGGCGTCCACCACGTCCTGCGGCAGCGCCGGCGGCGGCTGCTCGCTCTTGCGGTCCCAGCCCGAGGCCGGCGAGGTCAGCCAGTTCCGCACGAACTGCTTGTCGTACGACGGCTGGGCGCGGCCCGGCTCCCACTGGTCGGCGGGCCAGAAGCGGGAGGAGTCCGGGGTCAGGACCTCGTCGGCGAGGATCAGCCGCTCGCCCTCGAAGCCGAACTCGAACTTCGTGTCCGCGAGGATCAGGCCCCGCTCGCGCGCGATGTCCAGCGCCCTGCCGTAGACCGCGAGGGTCGTCTGGCGGAGCTGGGCCGCCGTCTCCGCGCCGACCTGGCGGGCGACCTCCTCGTACGACACGTTCTCGTCGTGCTCGCCGACGGCGGCCTTCGCGGCGGGCGTGAAGATCGGCGCGGGCAGCTCCGAGCCGTCGACCAGGCCCTCGGGCAGGGCGAGGCCGCAGACGGTGCGCGATTCGTTGTACTCCAGGAGGCCCGAGCCCGTCAGATAGCCGCGGGCCACGCACTCGACCGGGACCATCTCCAGCGACTTGCAGACGAGGGTGCGGCCCTCCCAGTCGGCGGGCGCGCCCTGCGGCAGGTCGGTCGAGATGACGTGGTTGGGGACGAGGTCCGCGAGCTGGTCGAACCACCACAGGGAGAGCTGGGTGAGGACACGGCCCTTGTCGGGGATCTCCGAGGGCAGCACCCAGTCGTAGGCGGACATGCGGTCGCTGGCGACCATGACGAGCTCGCCCGCCTCGTTCTGGTACAGCTCGCGCACCTTGCCGGTGTGGAGGTGGACCAGGCCCGGGACCTCAAGGGGCTCGGGCTTTTCTACGAATCCGGACACGGTTCCCTCCCGTGGTTCTGGCCAAGTGCTGTCGATTCTCCCTGATCGGGAGTGCGGTCTTGGCCAGGGGTTGGGCGGAGAGCGGGGTGACGCGCGGGGCAACGGGCCCGGTGGGGGCTCAGTCGCGCTTGCAGATGCGGTCCAGGAGGTTGGCCGTGGCGCGCTGGACGCGGGTGTCCACGTGGCCGGGGCGGTCGAGCGCCGGGGACCAGGCGAAGGTGCCGGACGCGAAGACCAGGGCGCCGGAGGGGGCGCGGTACAGGGACGACTCCTGGTGGCGGGTGACGCCCTCCGCGTCGTCGTACGGGGAGTGGGCGAGCAGGATGCGGCCCTGGTGCTCGGGCAGCGGCGTCCGCGGGAAGTAGCGGTCGGCCTCGCCCGCGACCAGGCCCTGGATCTCGTCGCCCTCGTGCGCCCCGGTCGCCTCCCACAGCCAGTGGTCGGCGTTGCGGACGACGAGGGGGTGCGGCTCGGGGACACGGCCCGCGTACTGGATGCCGAGCAGCTGCTGTTCGGCCTTGTCCTGCTCGCGCCAGAGAGCCGGCCTGCCGGGGCCGCGGCGCTTGCGGCAGGTGAGGAGGCGGTCCGGGACTCCGGAGGGGGACGGGCCCAACTCCACCTGCCAGTACATGGTGTTGGCGGAGAGGAAGACCAGGGAGGTGCCGCCGTCGCGGGCCAGTTCCGTGGTGCGGCGCATGTTCGTCGACCAGTACTCGTCGTGGCCGGGGAAGACCAGGCCGCGGTAGCGGGTGGGGTCGATGCGGCCCGCGTGCAGGTCGCGGGCGTCGGCGTAGGCCAAGTCGTAGCCGTAGCGCTCGGCCCAGCGGATGAAGTCGTAGGCGTGGCCGACGTGCAGGGGCAGGCCCGCGCCCGCGTAGGGACGGTCGAAGGAGACCGTGACGGCGGCCTCGCTCTCGCCGAGGAGGCGGCCCTGCTCGTCCCATGCGTGATAGAGGCTGGCGCCCGTGCTGCCGTCCTCCGGATAGAGGTTGTACGCCTGCCATGTGACGTCCGGCAGGAGCAGCAGGAGGTCGGCGGGGTGGCTGTCGCGGACCGTGAAGGGGACGTGCGAGCGGTATCCGTCGGCGGTGGTGAGGACCGCCACGTACGCCCCGATGCTCCAGTACGTCGGGATCTGCAGGCGCCAGGAGAGCCACCAGTGGTGGCAGGAGACCGTGCGGTCGGCGGCGAGCGGGGGCGGCTGCACGATGCCGGAGAGGCGGGGGCTGGTGGTGATCTTGCTGGCACCGTCCCCGCCGTAGTGCCCGATGCGGTAGATGTCGACACTGAACTGCTGGGGCGGGTCGACCGTGACGTGGAAGTCGATCGCCTCGCCCGGGGCCGCGGCGCCGGTGGAGGTGAAGCCCTTGATCTGGCGGTGCACGTCGTCGGCGGTGAGGGGGCCGCCGGTGCGGGGGGCCGGGATGTCCGCGGCGCCGGGGGCCGGGGCGTGGTCGACGTACCAGGGAACGACCTTGCCGGTGTCGTCGAAGTAGTGCTCGGATCCGCGCAGCCAGGGCAGCGGGCCCTGGCCGAAAGGGTCCGACACGGCATGCGCCAGCGCGCCCGATTCCCAGCGGCGGATCGGCTCCGATCCCATGACGTCCCCTCCCTCGCTCCCCCGAGCCTGCGGCGCCGATTCGGTGCCCGAGGCCCGGCGGCGGGTCCCAGCACATCACATTACGCACGCACCCCGTCACCGTTCGTCGCGAATTGACGTGAACGGAACGTGACCTTCCGGGTGGGGTGGCGGACTGGGGTGGCGGGAGGGGAGCGGAACGGGGTGGCGGGATGGTGGCGTCTGCCTGCGGGTTTGCGGACGGGGACGGTGGGCGGCCCGCGCGCGGGCGGTGGCGGAGAGGGCCGGAGGGGAGTCAGACGAGCCGGACCGGCTTCTCCGGACGGATGCCCAGGCGGGTGAGCCAGTCCCGCAGGGGCGACGGATCGCCGTCCTCGACGAGGCTCAGGACGCGCGGCGCGAGATCCGCCGCGCGCTCGCCGTCCACCAGGAGGGCGGGGCCGTCGAGCCAGTCGAGGCCGGGGGCGGCTCCCGCGGTGTCCACCGCCGCGCAGCACACCATGGCCGTGACGTGGTCGGCGAGCAACTCGCGGCCCGAGCGGGGCGGTTGCAGGGGGAAGAGCGGCAGGGCGCCGTCGTCCCAGAGGGACTCGTCCGGGCCCTGTCCCGTGGGGGCGGGGCGGGGCGGGGCCGCGGCCTCCTCGCGGGCCAGCTCGGCGCTGAGGCCGGCGGCGAGCATGCCGCCGGGGCCTTCCTCGTCGGCGTCGGTGTCTGCGTCGGTACCGGCATCGGTGTCTGCGTCGGTGGCCGAGCCAGCGCCCGCGTCGATGTCTGCGTCGGCGTCGAGGGCGAGGTGGTGGTGCGCGTCGGCGGCGGTGTCGGGCGCGGTGCCCTCAGGGGCTGCGGGGGCCGGTGTCTTCGATGGGACGGCCGTTTTCGGTGGGACGACGGCCGCACCGTCACTCTCCGTAGCCAAAGAGGAGGTGCCGAGGTCTTCCGCCGTGAGGTGATCCAGTACGCGCTCGAGGGTCGGGCCCTCGGGGTCGGGGGCCGTCGGGTCGGCGGAGCGGCCGACGCCCAGGGAGTCCAGGACGCGGTGCAGCCGGGCGGCGTCCATGCGCCACTTGCGGTCCACGACCTCGTCCGGATACTCCTGCCAGGCCACCGGCGCCCAGTCCGGGCCCGCCTCCGCGGGGCCGCCGTGGAAGAGGCGGGCGGCGAGCAGCGAGGCCGCCTCGTCCACCGAACCGGGCTCCTCCAGAAGGTCACAGGCGGGGCGTTCGCCCAGGCGCGAGGCGAACCCTTCCGCCAGGCGGTCCCTGCGGGAGAGCTCCGTGAGCGCCGAGACCACGCCCGCGTCCAGCCGGGAGGGCCAGCGGCCCATGCGCCAGGCGGGCAGTGCGACGCGGGTGAGGAGGCGGTCCCAGCCCGCGTACGCGAGGCCGACCTGTTCCTGGGCGACGATCCGGACGCCGTAGTCCACGGCTTGGGCGCGCTCGGCGGCGGCCGCGGCGACGCCGCGCTCCATCTCGGCGGCGTGGACCCGGCAGTTGCGCAGCAGGAGCCGGGCGACCCGGCCGATGCCGCCGAGCACCACGCGCGCGAGGGGGCCGCGCCCGGGGGCCGCCGCGACCGCGACCGCGGCGTCGAGCCCGCGCACGAAGCGCCGGGCGGCGGCTATGTCGGGGTGCGCGGAGGGGCCCGTCCCGGCGACGACCGGGGCGAGCACCGCGCGGAGCTCGCCGACCCGCATCCACCACAGGAACGGGGAGCCGATGACGAGCACGGGGGCGACGGGCGCCTGGCGGGGCGAGGCACCGCCGCCACGGACGCCGTCGGATGCCGCGCCGCCCGCCGCCGAGGTGTCGTCGCGGTCCCGCGCGGGCGGGCCGTGCGCGGGGTGGGCGCGGTCCTCCAGCCAGCTGTCGCAGTCCGGGGTGAGCGCTATCGCCGAGGGCGCCGGGACGTCCAGGCGGTCGGCGAGGTCCCGCACCAGGCGGTACAGATCGGGGGCGGACTCCTCGGCGATCGGGACGGTGGGGCTCAGGGCGGGCCTGGCCCTCGCGACGACGAGCGCGACGCCTGCCGCGGCGAGCAGCACGAGCACGGCGAAGACCGTCACGATCCAGCGGACGACGTCCCAACTCCCGCCGCCCGCATGGCCCGTGGCACCGGCCGCGAGCAGCACGACGGCGAAGGCCGCGGGCAGCAGGGCGACGGCCAGCGCCCGGCTGCGCAGACGCAGCACGGCGAGGGCCCGGGAGCGCGCGGCCTGCGCGCCCACCTCCACACCCATACCTGACACGACCGATGGCACCCCCTGCTGCCTACTGCTCGGCCGCCGGCTCGCACCGGCGGCGCACATCAATGGCGTTGGTGTTGCTCACTCCCCCACTGTGGCACCCGCCACCGACATCGCAATGCCGGTGGTCTGTTTGGCTCTGGGTGCTCTGAACGCTTGCGCCGCACCCTAGTTGGGGTGCCGGTCGTCGTCAGCCGGATGGGCCATCGGTCACTCGATGGAATGGCTTTGGCTAAAGCTGGCCGCCGAAAAGGCCCCGGATCCAGTGTCAGATCCGGGGCCTGAAGTTGGCTGAAAGTGACGTGTTCCGTGCGTGAACCAGACGGTTCACGTCGTCGGAACCACGCGGCACATGGCTACGAAGCCGCCTCCGCGGCCGCCTTCGCGGCGATGTCCGTGCGGTGCTGGGAGCCGTCGAGGCGGATGCGGGACAGTGCGGCGTACGCGCGCTCGCGGGCCTCGGTGAGGCCCGCTCCGGTCGCCGTCACGGACAGCACACGGCCGCCCGCGCTGACGACGGCGTCGCCGTCGCGCTTCGTCCCGGCGTGCAGGACGTACGCGTACGGGGCATCCTGCGCCGCGACCTCGTCGAGCCCCTCGATGGGGTCGCCCGTGCGGGGCGTACCGGGGTAGTTGTGCGAGGCGACGACCACGGTCACCGCGGCGTCGTCGCTCCAGCGCAGCGGGGGCAGGTCGGCGAGGGTGCCGTTCGCCGACGCCAGCAGGATGCCGGCGAGCGGGGTCTTCAGGCGGGCGAGGACGACCTGGGTCTCGGGGTCGCCGAAGCGGGCGTTGAACTCGATGACGCGTACGCCGCGGCTCGTGATCGCGAGGCCCGCGTACAGCAGCCCGGAGAACGGGGTGCCCCGGCGGCGCAGCTCGTCCACGGTCGGCTGCAGCACGCTCTGCATGACCTCGTCGACCAGCTTCGGGTCGGCCCACGGGAGGGGCGAGTACGCGCCCATGCCGCCGGTGTTGGGGCCCTCGTCCCCGTCCAGCGCGCGCTTGAAGTCCTGGGCGGGCCGGAGCGGGACGACGGTCTCGCCGTCGGTGATCGCGAAGAGGGAGACCTCGGGGCCGTCGAGGAACTCCTCGATGACGACACGGTCGCAGGCGCGGGCGTGGGCCCTGGCCGCCTCGATGTCCTCGGTGACGACGACGCCCTTGCCCGCGGCGAGCCCGTCGTCCTTGACGACGTACGGCGCCCCGAAGGCGTCGAGGGCCTCGTCGATCTCCTCGGGGGTGGTGCACACGTACGACCGCGCGGTCGGCACGCCCGCGCCCGCCATCACGTCCTTGGCGAAGGCCTTGGAGCCCTCCAGCTGCGCGGCCTCCTTGGACGGGCCGAAGCAGGGGATGCCCGCGGCGCGCACGGCGTCGGCGACTCCGGCGACGAGGGGGGCCTCCGGGCCCACCACGACGAGCCCGGCTCCGAGCTCGGTCGCCAGGGCGGCCACGGCGGCGCCGTCGAGGGCGTCGACCGGGTGCAGCTCGGCCACCTCTGCGATGCCGGCGTTGCCGGGGGCGCAGTGCAGCTCGGAGACGTCGGGGTCGAGGGACAGAGAGCGGCACAGGGCGTGTTCGCGGGCACCACTGCCGATGACGAGGACCTTCACGGTGGTCAGCCTAGCCCGCGGGGTGCGGTGCGTTTGTACGGGCCGCCAGGTCGGGGGGCTTCGGTGGTTGTACGTTCCTCCAGCTCGGCGGGGCTGGGGGTGCCTGGCCCTGGCTGAGGGCTCGGTGTTTTCGGGTGCGGGCCGTATCCGGTCTGGGCCGCCGCTCCGCGGCGGATGTCTCCCACCCACCCGATTGCCCCGGGGTGGAGGGGTGGGGGTGGGGTGCGGGGGGGGTGCGGGTGAGGGTGGGGGTGCGGGTGAGGTGCGGGTGCGGGTGGGGGTGCGGGTGAGGTGCGGGTGTGGGTGAGGTGCAGGTGTGGGTGAGGTGCAGGTGCGGGTGAGGTGCAGGTGCGGGTGAGGTGCGGGTGCGGGTGGAGTAAGGCGATTGCCCTGCGGTCTCAGGCTGGGGGGGGCGCCGGGTTTCGGCACCCTCCGTGCAGGGCCCCATCCCCCCGGGGGCTATTCGTTCGGGTACTCGTCGACCACCGTTGCGCCCAGTTCTCGCATGATCAGGTCGTGGCCGGAGAGGGCCGATTCGACCAGGTCCGGGTCGTCGTCCTCGGGGATGTCGTCCTCGGGGGCCACGTGTTCCGGGGCGGGGGCCGACTGAGGGGGCGGGGTGGGTTCCGGGGCCGGCGGGGGCGGGTTCTGGGGGGACGGGCTCGATACCGGCGGCGACGGCTGCTGCTGCGGGGGTGCCGCGGGGCGCGGGGCCGCCGGGGCTCCGCCGCCGAAGTTGCCCGCGGCCGGCGGGGGCGCGGAGCCGCCCGACGGGTCGACGATCGCCTCGACCTTCCACTGCACGCCGAACTGCTCGGACAGCGCCTGCCTCAGCACGTCCTCGCTGCCGCTGCTCGCGAAGTTGTCCCGCGCTCCGGCGTTGACGAAGCCGATCTGGAGGGTCGTCCCGTCGAAGCCCGCCACCTGGGCGTTCTGGCTGAGCAGGATCCAGGTGAAGCGGCGGCGGTTCTTCACCGCCTCCAGGATGTTCGGCCACAGGCTGCGCGGGTCGAGCCCGCCCGCGGCAGGCGCCGCGGCGGCCATCGGGGCGGGGGCTTGCGGGGCCGGAGCCGAGGCCTGGGGCGGGGACTGGGGCTGGGGTTGCTGCGGTGCCGGGGCTCCGCTTCCCGCGGACGCCGCCGTGGGCCAGCCGCCCGGCCGCTGCGCCGTCTCCGGAGCGGCGGGAGCGGACGCGGCCGCGGGTGCCGGACCGCTTCCCGGCGCCGAAGCCGTCGGCCAGCCCCCGGGGCGCCGCTCGGCGGCGGCAGGCGGGGCGGCGGCAGGCGCAGGCGCGGCGGGAGCCACAGGGGCAGCCGGAGCCGCGGGGGCGGGCTGGGCGGCCGGAGCTGCCGGAGCCGTCGCTTCCGGGGGCCCGGGGGGGCCGCCCTGCGTCCCGCCTCGCACCGCCGCGCGCGCGGCGGCAGGGCCTCCCCCGGGCGGAACCGGCGGACCCTGCGGAACCGGCGGCGGCCCGCCCGCGGGCATGGCCACGCCGGGCTGCTGCACGCCCGCGTGGGCGTCGGGCCCCGGGACGTACCCCATGGCGGGGCCCTGGCCGCCGGGCATGAAGTTCCCGCCGCGCTCCAGGCGGTCGAGGCGGGCCATGACCGAGCGCTCGTCGTCGTACGCGGCGGGGAGCAGCACGCGTGCGCAGATCAGTTCCAGCTGGAGCCGCGGCGAGGTGGCGCCGCGCATCTCGGTGAGGCCTTCGTTGACGAGGTCGGCGGCGCGGCTCAGCTCGGCGCCTCCGAAGACACCGGCCTGCGCCTGCATCCGCTCGACGACGTCGGCGGGGGCGTCGATGAGCCCCTTCTCGGCGGCGTCCGGCACGGCCGCGAGGATCACCAGGTCCCGCAGCCGCTCCAGGAGGTCGGCGACGAAGCGTCGCGGGTCGTTGCCGCCCTCGATGACGCGGTCCACGACCTCGAAGGCCGCGGCGCCGTCCCCGGAGGCGAAGGCCTCGACCACGGAGTCCAGCAGCGAACCGTCGGTGTACCCGAGGAGGGAGGTCGCCATGGCGTATGTCACACCGGCGTCGCCCGCGCCGGCGAGGAGCTGGTCCATGACGGACATCGAGTCACGCACGGAACCGGCACCGGCCCGCACGACCAGCGGGAACACCCCGTCCTCGACGGCCATGGACTCGCGGCCGCAGACCTCGGCGAGATAGTCCCGGAGCGTGCCGGGGGGCACCAGGCGGAAGGGGTAGTGGTGCGTACGCGACCGGATCGTGCCGATGACCTTCTCGGGCTCGGTCGTCGCGAAGATGAACTTGAGGTGCTCCGGAGGCTCCTCGACCACCTTCAGGAGGGCGTTGAAGCCCGCCGAGGTGACCATGTGGGCCTCGTCGATGATGTAGATCTTGTACCGGCTCGACGCGGGGCCGAAGAAGGCCTTTTCGCGCAGGTCACGGGCGTCGTCCACGCCGCCGTGCGACGCGGCGTCGATCTCGATGACGTCGATCGAACCCGGCCCGTTCCTCGCCAGGTCTCGGCAGGACTGGCACTCGCCGCAGGGCGTGGGAGTGGGACCTTGCTCACAGTTCAGACAGCGGGCCAGGATGCGCGCGCTCGTCGTCTTGCCGCAGCCGCGCGGGCCGCTGAACAGGTATGCGTGATTGACCCGGTTGTTCCGCAGCGCCTGCTGCAGCGGGTCGGTTACATGCTCCTGCCCGATGACCTCGGCGAACGACTCCGGGCGATAGCGGCGGTACAGCGCGAGAGACGACACGCATACGAGGTTAATGGGGACCACTGACAACCTGGACCGCCCCAACGCAAAGCGCCCCCCACGCACCCGCCAGAGCCGACCTACCCTTGCTGCCTTCCGGCCCTGGGGGAGTTCAGTCAGATAGCGCCACGTGAGGGGCTGACGCCCACCCTAGCGGATCCCCGGGCGCGGAAGCGACGCCGGGTGGCACCCTTCCGACCTCGGGAAGCCGTCGAGAAGTCTTCGGGGAGTCCTCGGGGAGTCCTCGGGGAGTCCTCGAACGGATCGTGTTCGCGAGCACTGCCCAACGTCTTGTATTGTTTGCGGCGGAGGATTCGCCTAGTGGCCTAGGGCGCACGCTTGGAAAGCGTGTTGGGGGCAACCCCTCACGAGTTCGAATCTCGTATCCTCCGCACTCGCCCGCAAGGGCAGCCGAAGGCCCCAACCGTTCGCGGTTGGGGCCTTCGACGTTCTCCGCCTTCTCCGCCCGGACAGGGCGGCCTGGAAGGGGATTGGGCAGTGTTGCGCGATGTTCTGTTGCGTGAGTGGCGGGGTGTCGTGGCCGTGCCGTGCCGCCGTCTTCTGGAGCGCGGCCCCCTGGGCGTCTCGCTGGCCCTCTTCGCCACCGTCGCCGTGATCGGGCTGCACGAGTTCCAGCAGACCGCCGTCGGCGCCGATGTCGTGCGGGTGCTCAGCGAGGTGCGGGCCGACCAGCCGCTCTGGCTGTCCCTGATACGTACGCCCGTCTCCGTGTTCGTGCCCGCCGTGGATCTGGCGGTGTGGGGCGGACTGCCCCGGCTGTTCCTCTCCTTCGCGCTCGCCGAGCTCCTCTTCGGGCGTGCGCGCGCGCTGGTGGTGGCGTACGCCGTCACGCTCGCCGGGACCCTCGGGGCGCGTGTGATGGTCGCGCTCGGCCCCGACCGACTCGGGCTGCCCGCCGATGCCGCGCACGCGGTGGACACCGGTGCCTCCGCGGCGATAGTCGGGCTCTTCGCCTACACGGCCGTGCGGATGCGGGCGCCGCTTCTCTTTCTCGCCGCCGTCGTTCCGACGGTGGCCGGCTCGATCGCCGAGCCCAACCTCGCCGGGCGCGAGCATCTGATCGCCGTGGCCGTCGCGATGGCCCTCGCCGCCGTGCGTTGTCAGTGGCCGCTGTCAGACTCGGGAGCAGTCGATCAGGAGGTCGGGCATGGCAGTTCTCGAAGCGCGGGATCCGCTGGCCGTCGCGGTGACCGAGGCGATCCGCGCCGGTGACGTCCCCGCCCTGCGCGAGTTGCTCGGCGCGCATCCCTCTCTCGCCTCCGCGGGCATCAGACAGGACGGCGAGGCCGCGGGGACGCGCAGCCTGCTGCACATCGCCACGGACTGGCCGGGGCACTTCCCCGCGGGGCCCGAGGTCATCGGCGTACTGGTCGCGGCGGGCGCGGACCCCGGCGCCCGGTTCGTCGGGGCGCATGCCGAGACTCCGCTGCACTGGGCCGCGAGCAACGACGACGTGGCCGCGCTCGACGCCCTGATCGCGGCCGGCGCGGACATCGAGGCGACCGGCGCCGTCATCGGGGGCGGCACACCGCTGGCCGACGCCCGCGGGTTCGGGCAGTGGCGTGCGGCGCGGCGGCTCCTGGAGCACGGGGCGCGGACGACCCTGCAGGACGCGGCGACGCTGGGGCTCGTCGACCGCGTCAAGGCCTGCGTGGAGGGCGGCGTGGAGGGCGGCGTGGCGGCGGACCGACCCGATGCCGAGGACATCACCAGCGCCTTCTGGGGCGCCTGCCACGGCGGGCAGTTGGCGACCGCGCGGTATCTGCTGGAGCGGGGCGCCGAGCTCGACTGGGCCGGCTATGACGACATGACGCCGCTGGACATCGCCGTCGAGGCGGGCGCGGAGGACGTCGCCGCATGGCTGCGCGGCCACGGCGCGCGAAGGCGGGCGGAGTTGGCGTGAGCGGCCCGGTCCTGCGTGCAGCGGTCCTGCGTGGCCCGGTCCTGCGTAGAGCGCTCGTGCCCGACGCGACACTCCGGAGAGCTGTGTTCGCCTTGGAGAGCGCCGAGTTCGCGTATTCCACCGCCCCGCACGCTCGCGGCGCGGCGCTCCGGACGCCGGATACACCGCTGCCGCACACACCCGCCGAAGTGCGGTCACCCCGGCCGCCGTTCACCGGCGCCGGTCATCCGCACCTGTGGGCCGCGTCTGTGGACCGCACCTGCGGACCGCATCTGTGGACCGCGCCCGGACGACAGGGGGCCTAGCACCACCCCCAAGACACCACATCACCGTATGCCGCGAGGGCCGCGGATCCGCGAGCGTGGAGGACGTCAGCACGGCACGTCGTCCCCACCTCCCCACCGCGAAGATTCGAGGCCCGCCATGAGCACAAGCACCCTGCCGTACGCCGCTTCGACGGCCGCTCACCCGCACACGGCCTCTCCCCTGCGCGCGGAAGCTGCCGTGCCCACCGCCGTTCCCTCGCGGCGGCCCGGCTTCTGGCGGGCGCCCTTCAGCGCCGTCACCTTCCGGGAGGTCGGCCACGTACTGACGTCGCTGCCCATTGCCATCGCCGGGTTCGCCTTCGCCGTGACCATGCTCGCGCTCGGCACGGGTCTGCTCGTCACCGCGCTCGGGCTGCCCGTCCTCGCCGCCGCGCTCGCCGCGGCGCGCGGCCTCGGAACCGCCGAGCGACGTCGGGCCCGCACGGGGCTCGGGCTCGACGTCGCCGGCCCCGAGGCGTTCGAAGCGCCCCGGAGCGAAGGGTGGTGGGCCGGGGTCAGGGCCCGGCTCGCGGACGCCGCGGGCTGGAAGGCGCTCCTCTTCCAGCTGGTGATGTTCCCCTGGCGGGTCCTGAGCTTCACGCTCTCGGTGACGTTCCTCGTCACCGGCTGGGTGGTCGCGCTCTTCCCCACGTACTCCTGGGTCTTCCACCGCTACGTGGGCTGGCCGGGCTACCGCCTCTACGACTTCACCTCGGGCGGCGAGCGGCACCAGTACTACATCACCTCGCCCGCGCAGGTCTTGGCCGTCGGTGCCGTCGGCGCCGTACTCGTCCTGCTCACCCCGAAGCTGATCCGCGCCCTGACGAACGTCGACCGTGCCGCGGTGCGCTCGCTGCTCGGCTGACCGCGGTCGGAGCGCCGGGTGAGCCCCACCCCGACGAGCACCACCGCCATGCCCGCGACGACCCGCGTCCCGACCTCCTCGCCGAGTACGAGGGCCCCGAGCGCGATCGAGACCACCGGCAGCAGATAGCCGACGGTCGCGGCCGCGGTGGGGCCCTCGTCCGCGATCAGACGGGAGTTGAGGTGGAAGGTGATGCCCGTGCCGAGCGTGCCGAGGACGACGACCGCGACGATGCCCAGGAGCGTCGGCGACGAGCTGCCCGTGGGAGCCGCGGGCAGCGCCAGCGTGGTCAGGCCGGTCGCGGTGAACAGCTGGGCCGCGGAGAGCGCGAGCGGGGCGCCGCCGTCGCGGCCGATGAGTTGGCGGGCCATGTAGGCGAAGGCGACGGCATAGCTGACCGCGGCGCCGAGCAGCGCCAGCGCGCCCCAACTGGCGAGCCCTGTCCGCTGCCAGGGCGCGAAGATCAGCAGGGTGCCCGCGAAGCCGAGCAGCAGGCCGGTCAGGCGGAGCGGTCCGAGGCGGCGTTCGGAGCGCAGCATCAGGCCGATGGCCAGGGACCACAGGGGAGTCGTGGCGTTCAGGGCGCCCGCGACGCCCGAGTCGACGCTCTGCTGGCCGAAGCCGAAGAGGAAGAACGGCAGGGCGTTGCAGAAGAAGGCGGCCACCACGAGCCGGCCCCAGGTGCCGCGGTCGCGCGGCAGCCGCTGCCCCGCCGAGCGGGCGAGGACGAGCAGGACGGCGGCGCCGAGCGCGCACCGCACGATCGTGAGGTGCAGGGGTGCGATGCCGCCCTCCAGGGCGAGCTTGATCCAGAGGAAGCCGGACCCCCACAGCAGGGCGAGGACGGCCATGCGGACATGGGTGGCGCGGGGACCGCTCAGCACGGCTGGCCTCCTGATTCCGGTGCGGTGACGACGGCTTCCCCGTACCGTCCCGCGCGAGCTTCTGTAAGACAAGCGAAAAGATCTGGACCCAGAATTAAGCCCAGCTACATCCACGCACCCCCGTATGCCGCGGCCCGCATGCCGCACACTGAGGGCATGCTCGACATGCGGCGGATGCAGATCCTGCGGGCGGTGGTCACCAGCGGCTCGGTCACCGCGGCCGCCCGGAACCTCGGTTACACCCCCTCGGCCGTCAGCCAGCAGATGGCCGCGCTGGAGAAGGAGGCGGGCATCGCACTCCTGGAGCGGACCGGGCGCGGGGTGCGAGCGACGGACGCGGGACGGGTCCTGACCGAGTACGCGACGGTCATCGGCCGGCACGCCGCCGAGGCGGAGACCGCGCTCGCCGAGCTGCGGGCGGGGCGGACGGGACGTGTCTCGATGCGGTACTTCGCCACGGCGGGCGCTCCTCTGGTGGCCCCGGCGATCGCCGCGATGCGGCGCGAACATCCCGGCGTACAGGTGGAGTTGAAGCTCTTCGACCCCGACGACCCGGTGCCGGAGGTGAAGGCGCGGCGGGCCGACGTGGCGCTGCTGGTGCGACCGCGCGACGCGGCCGCGGTGGACGGCATCCGGTTCGTGCACCTCCTGGACGACCGCTACCGCGCGGTGCTCCCCCAGGGGCACCGCCTTGCCGAGCGCGCGGCGATCGACCTGACCGACCTCGCCGAGGAGCCCTGGGTCGCGGGCGAGACCGCGGGGCCCTGTCTGGACCCGGTGCTCGACGCCTGCGCCTCGGCGGGCTTCACACCGGACTTCGTGGTGGAGAGCGGCGACTACGCCACGGCTCAGGGGTTCGTCGCCGCCGGGCTCGGCGTCAGCCTGGTGCCCGAGCTCGGCCTCGCCGCCGGGCACCGTCCCGACGTGGTCGTACGTGAGGTCAGGGCGCCGGAGCCGGTCCGTGTGATCCAGGCCGCGGTGCGGGGCGGTTCACCGGTTCAACCGGCGCTGCGAGGGCTGCTGGTGGCGCTGCGCGAGGCGGCGGAGGCATCGCGTACGGCATCGGAGCCGTCGGCGCCCGGGGCCGCGTAGCAGCGCAGGGCGACCCGCCGGCCGGGCAGCCACTCCTGCTCGACGACGCCCAACAGCTGCCATCCGACGCGTTCGTAGAGCGCGGCGGCCGAGGTGCCCGAGGACTCGACGTCCAGGACGGGGTGCAGCCCGAGCGCCCGTGCCTCCCGCGTCACGCGGCCCAGCAGCAGCGCGCCGATGCCGTGGCCGCGGGCGTCCGGCGCGACGAAGAGACGGCTGACCACGGCGGTCGCGTCGGCGCCGACGCCCGCGCGCTCGCTCCACAGACCGGGCGCCACGTCATCGGGCCCGCGGCGGGACAGCCTGACGTGGCCGACGACCCGGCCGTCGAGCTCGGCCACCCAGGCGCCGAGCGGAGTGTGCCCCGCCAGCCAGTCGGCGGGCCGGTCGGGCCAGTTCATGGGGTAGCCGTCGGTGCGGTGGACCTGGGCGAGCACACCGACGCACGCCTCCAGGTCGCGCTCGCAGGACCGCTCCCGTATGCGCAGGACGGGGTGGCCTTCGGCCGCGTCGGCGGCACGGTCTCGTCTCATCGGAGCATGGAAGCACAGCCGTACGGCCGAGAAAGGGCTTACCGATCAACTCGCCCGCCGGGCAGGCGAACGCGAGGTGCGGGGCGGCGGAGGTGAAGCCTCCGGTTCCTTGATCTCGCGCAGCAGCAGCGCGGCGAGGGCGAGGGCCGTGCCGTGCGACGAGGTGAGGTCGAGCCCGGTCAGGGACGAGACGCGGGCGAGCCGGTTGTCGACCGTGTTCGGGTGCAGGCTGAGGCGGCGCGCGGTGGCTCTGCGGTCCTGCCGCAGGGCCAGATAGGCGCGCAAGGTCTCGGTCAACTCGGGCCGCTCGGCGACGGGTTCGAGCAGCTCGGCGATCCGCTCGCTGCCCGCGCTCGGCCGTGACAGGTGGTATTCGAGCAGTACGTCGTCCAAGCGGTGCGGCCCGGCGGGCCTGCCGCAGGCACGGGCGACGCGTACGACTTCTTCGGCGGTGCGGGCGGCCTCCGGTATCTCATCGAGGGATCCGGCGGCGGCGACGGCGAGGCGGAGCTCGGGTCCGCAGAACTCGCGCAGTAGTTCGGTCAGTTCGGTCAGTTCATCCAGTACGTCGTCGCGTACGTCGTCGCGTACGTCATCGGAGGCGCCGCCCTTGCCCGGCACGACGGCGTGGCCGCCCGCGCCGTCCAGAAGAGTCAGTACGCCGACGCCGAAGACGCGGTCCAGCGTGGCCTGCAGCCGCCGTACCAGGCGGCGGACGGCGACGGGGAGGGCGCCGCGGCCTGCGGCGGGCAGCTGCAGAAAGAGGACCAGGGCTCCCTCTTGGAAGGGCGCCAGGGCCTGCTCCGACTCCGCCGTCGTCGTCGCTGTCGCCGTCGCCGTCGCTGTCCCTTCCAGCAGGGCCCGTGCCAGGGAGCGGCGCTCCTCGCGGTGCTCGGCCACGAGGGCGGCCTGCTCGTCGAGGTAGGTCTCGGTGACGGCGGCCACGATGCGTTCCTGCGCGGCGAACAGGTAGTCGCTGAGCTCGGCGAGCGCGGCCTCCTCGCCGGGCAGGGCGGCGTCGCGCAGGGCGCGCCACAGCACCTGGGTGCCCAGGCAGTGCGTGCTGAGCAGCAGGTGCAGGGGCATGCCTTCGTCCGCCCGCTGGGCGGCGCGCTCGCGAAAGTACTCGTAGTCGCCGGGGGCCCCGGCGGACGCGGGGCCGGTCACGCGGTCGAGGAAGAGGCGCAGGCCGTGCCGGGCGGTGGCGGCGATCTCGACGTCCTTCACGTCCGCGGGGAGTTCCGCGTAGCCGCGCAGGCGGGCGAAGGCGTCGCGTGTCATGCGGCGCGCGAGTTCGTTGACGCGGGGTTCGCAGCGGGTGGCCAGGCGCCGGGCGGTGTCGCCCAACGCGGGGAGCGTGTGCACCATGCGGCGCCACCCTATGCCTCCGGCGTGCGGGAAATGGGGGGCGCGTGGTGCTTCGGTGCGCGGGGGTATCTCCTGGCCCGCCGCTCCGCGGCGGATGTCTCCCACCCACCCGCCCGTTTGCCCTGCGGTGGATTCGTGCGCGTAGGGGCAGAGGGTGGGGTGGCGTTGCCCCGCGGTGGATTCGTGCGCGTAGGGGCAGAGGGTGGGGGGGGCGTTGCCCCGCGGTGGATTCGTGCGCGTAGGGGCAGAGGGTGGGTGGCGTTGCCCTGCGGCAGGCCCTTGTGTGTAGGAGGCGAGGGTGGGTGGGGGCGGCTCCCCGCCGCCCCCCGCAGCCGTGGTTCACGGCCTGGCGCGGCTTGGTCTTTCCGTTCTCGCGCCGCTCGACAGCGACAGCAGCCAGGCGACTCCGACGAGCGAGACGAGGACCAGCCCGCCCACGGAGAAGACGGTGAACAGATGCTTCTGCTGGGCGGTGGGCTCCGGGATGTACCCCTGGGCGAAGAGCTCCCGGTCGAGCCCGGTGGTGGTGATCTTGGCGACGAGCCAGACGGCGATGCCGTGCATCGAGTCCCACAGGGCATGCAGCAACGAGACGCCGAGATACGTGACGACGAAGGCCCCCGGGAACCGGAACCGCCCGCCCGGCTCCCGGTACTTGAGCAGCACGCCGCCCGCGATCGCCGTCCACAGCCCGTGCCCGAAGGGAGCAAGCAGCCCTCGCAGGATCTCGGTCTCCAGAAGCGACCGCAGATCGAGGCCTCGCATGCTGACCACGGCGTTGAAGGCGTACCCGGAGCTCTCGAACGCGGCGAAGCCGAACCCCACCGCGGCGCCGAGCACGAGCCCGGCACGTAGCCCCCGCACCTGCTTGAAGCGCCGCAGGACGATCATGAGCGCGGCGAGCTTCACGGCCTCCTCGATGAGCCCGACCCCCACGAAGATCCACACCGAGGGGTGCAGCAGGTAGTACTCCATGACGGACGCGCCGAGCACGCCCAGCACACCGCCCACGACGAAGCAGTTCAGCAGCACGCCGAGACCGAGATCGCGGCCGTGCCGCTCGTAGGCCCACAGGACGAAGACGCCGGGGACCAGGAAGCTGCCCAGCAGAATCAGCGTAGGCAGGAGGTTGGTGTTCTTGGTGGCGTACGTGATGACGGCGGTCAGCAGCCACAGACCGAGCCCGCCCCACAGGCACCGCTTCCACAGCCCGGGGTTCATGCGCGGCACGTCACCGCCGTCGACCGAATCCTGACCAAGGCTCACGGGACCCCTTCCAGACTGTGCCGGACTGTGCCGGACCGTTCCGGGCCGTTCCGGGCCGTTCCGGGCCGGGCCGTTCCGGACTGTGCCGGGCCGGGCCGGGCTGTTCACGCCGACCCAATTCGTCCGACTTCGCCCGACTTTATGCTAAATACCTTCGTATGTCGCAGTCGGGGACCCTCATTCTGATCATGGCCGTCGCAGTCATCGCCCCGCTCCTCGCCTATGGGCTCGGCCGCTGGATCCCGGTTCCCCTGGTCATCTTCGAGATCGTCCTCGGCATCGTGATCGGCCCCGACGTCCTCGGCGTCGCCCACCACGACGCGACCATCAACGTCCTCTCCGATCTGGGCCTGTCGATGCTGATCTTTCTCGCCGGGTACGAGATCGAGTTCGCGACGGTCCGCGGCGACACCCTGCGCCGTTCGGTGTGGGCCTGGCTCGCGGCCCTGGTCCTCGGCCTCGGCATCGCCTTCGCCCTGAACGGCGGCGCGGTCACCAAGAGCTTCGTCATCGGCACGGCGCTCACCAGCACCGCGCTCGGCACGGTCCTGCCGATCCTGCGCGACTCCGGCGACCTGAAGGGCCGATTCGGCACGGTGATGATGGCGTTCGGCGCGGTGGGCGAGTTCGGCCCGATCATCGCGATGACGCTGCTGCTCGGCGGCAGCGACCCGGGCAGATCCACGGCGCTGCTCGCCGCCTTCGCCGCGGTCACGGCGGGCGCGGTGTTCTGGGCGCTGCGCCCGCGCCCGCCCTGGTTCGCCAACGTCATCGCCAAGACCCTGCACAGCAGCGCCCAGTTCGCGGTCCGCTTCGTGATGCTGCTCCTGGCCGCGATGCTCGGCCTCTCGTACGCCTTCGGACTCGACACGCTCCTCGGCGCGTTCGCGGCGGGCCTGCTCACCCGGCTCGTGCTGCAGGGCGCGGCCCCCGAGAGCAGCGAGCTCGTCCTCGGCAAGATCGAGGCGATGGGCTTCGGCTTCCTGGTCCCGGTGTTCTTCATCGTCACCGGCATCGACTTCGACCTGAACGCCCTGCTGCACGGCGGCCGCGCGCTGATCCTGCTCCCCGCCTTCCTCCTCCTCTTCCTCGTCGTACGCGGCCTGCCCGTCTACGCGCTCGCCCCGCACGACCTGGGCCGACGCGACCGCACGGCGCTGATGCTCTACAACTCGACGGCACTGCCGCTGGTCGTGGCGATCACGACGATCGGCCTCGACGAGGGGGCGCTGACCGCGGGCGAGGCGGCGGCGCTGGTCGGCGCGGGCATGGTGTCGGTCCTGGTCTTCCCGCTCCTCGCGCTGAGGCTGCGCGCGGGGAGCGGGAGCGAGGTGAACCCACCGACGAGACCGATGCACCGCACCGAATCCTGGTGAACCCCCGGAAGCTCTGGTGCCCCCCCCCCCGGAATCCCCGGTGAGCCCCCCCCGCGGAAGCTCTGATGAGCCCCCAGAAGTCCTGGTGACCCCTCTCCGGAATCCCTGGTGCCCCCGGAATCCCTGGTGCCCCCCCGGAATCCCTGGCGAACCCCGCAATCCCTGGTGAACCCCGCGCCTCACGCGAGCCCGACAAGCCCCCGGTACTCCGGGCTCCACAAGTCCTCGACCCCGTCGGGAAGCACCAGCACCCGATCGGGCCGCAACGCGTCGATCGCGCCCTCGTCGTGCGTGACCATCACGATGGCCCCGGGATACGTCCCCACGGCACCCAGCACCTCGTCCCTGGACGCCGGGTCGAGGTTGTTGGTCGGCTCGTCCAGGAGCAGGACGTTCGCGCCGGAGTGCACGAGCCCGGCCAGCGCGAGGCGGGTCTTCTCGCCGCCGGAGAGGACCGAGGCGGGCTTGTCCGCGTCGTCCCCGCTGAACAGGAACGCCCCGAGCACACGCCGCACCTCGCCGTCGGTCAGCTGCGGCGCGGCCCCGGCGAGGTTCTCCCGGACGGTCCTCGCGCCGTCCAGCGTCTCGTGCTCCTGCGCGAAGTACCCGAGCCGCAGCCCCGGCCCCTCGACGACCCGTCCCGCGTCCGGCAGTTCACGCCCGGCGAGGATCCGCAGCAGGGTCGTCTTCCCCGCACCGTTGAGCCCGAGGACGACGAGCCGGCTGCCCCGGTCGACGGCCAGGTCGACGCCCGTGAGGACGCGATGGGCCCCGTACGCCTTGGTGAGACTGATCGCGCCGAGCGGCATCCGGCCGCACGGCGCGGGCTCGGGCAGCCGGATCCGCGCGACCTTCTCGCCGCGCCGCACCGGCTCCGTGCCGGACAGCAGCCGCTCGGCACGCCGGTCCATGTTCTTCGCGGCGGTGGCCGTGGAGACGTGGGAGCGCATCTTGTCGGCCTGGGCGCGCAGCGAGGCGGCCTTCCGCTCGGCGTTGGCACGCTCGCGGGCGCGCCGCCGCTCGTCCGCGGCGCGCTGGGCGAGGTAGGTGTGCCAGCCGGTGTTGTGCACGTCGATGGCGGCGCGCGCCGGATCGAGGTGGAAGACCCGGTTCACGGTGTCGGCGAGCAGCCCGGTGTCATGGCTGATGACCACGACACCGCCCGGATATCCGGCCAGATAACCGCGCAGCCACTCCACCGAATCGGCGTCGAGGTGGTTGGTCGGCTCGTCGAGCAGCAGGGTGTCGTGCCGCGAGAACAGGATCCGGGCGAGCTCGACGCGGCGCCGCTGACCGCCCGACAACTCGCCGACGGCCTGCCGCAGCACCCGCTCGGGCAGCCCGAGCCCGGCGGCGACGCGCGCCGCCTCGGCCTCGGCGGCATAGCCACCGCGGGCCTGGAACCGGTCGTCGGCGCGGGCGTAGGCGGCCATGGCCCGCTCCTGCGCGGCCGGTCCCACGGCCTGTGCCATGGCGGTCTCCGCGGTACGCAGGGCCGCGACCGCCTCGTCGAGGCCGCGGGCGGACAGGATGCGGTCGGTGACGGCGACGGCGGGGTCGGCGGCGCCGGGGTCCTGGGCGAGGTAGCCGACGGAACCGGCGTGGGTGACGGCACCTTCGGCAGGCACCGCCCGCCCCGCGAGGATCTTCATGAGGGTGGTCTTGCCCGCGCCGTTGCGGCCGACCAGGCCGACGCGGTCGCCGGGGGCGACGTGGAAGGAGGCGCGGGAGAGCAGGAGGCGGGCGCCGACGCGCACGTCGACACCTCGTACGGTGATCATGGGATGACGCTCCGCAATAGCGAATGGACACACGGGTGACGTGAAGGCGTGTGTCCTGGCTAGGAAATGCGGGGCGTAGACATGAGCCCGAGGCTAACGGGCCCCTCCGAACCCCCGCACCCGAATTTCCGACAGCCCCCCGCCGCTTCCCCCCCCCCGGCTCCCTCCCCGCTGCTCCGCACTGCGACGGGCGGTCCCGCGAGGGATCATCGGCCCATGGACGTCACCCTTCACCTCGGTCGCGGACATCACGGGCCCGGAGTCGCTCCAGAGGTCCGCGCCCACAAACAGGCGCTGAAGGCCGCGGCGAAGGCGTCGTCGAAGTAGGACGACGCGAGGCCCCGCCCTAGCCCATGAGGGCGGATCTGGGCGGGGAGCGATCGACTTCGGGGTCCGCCCGGGGGACATGCCAAGCATGAGCGTCCCGCCCGCACCCCACCGCCGCACCACGTGGCCCAGGGCGCTGCTCACCCTCCTCGCCCTGGTCACCGCCACCCTCACCCTCACGGCCCCCGCGGGCCCCGCGACCCCGCCCCCGCCGGCCGCCCTCTCCACGGAGACCGGGAGCGAGCTCCAGCAGGACGTCACCGACACCGCCCTGCGCCTCCCGACCCGCCACACCACCCGCCTCCCCACACGGCGCCCGCACACCGCGGTCAGCCCTCCGCGGACCCCCGCCGCCCCGACGGGCCCGGCCCCCGCACGTCTGCGCCCCCACGTCCCGACCCCCCGTTCGGTGGTCCTGCGCTGCTGACAGGAACGGCCGGCCCCAACACCCCGAGCAGGGGAACCGGGCCGACCTTCCTCTCCCCCCTTCAGCAGAACCGCAGACGAAGGACGACACCCCCATGCCCATGGACCCCTACGCGGCCCTGCACGCCCTCCTGCGCGCAGAAGCCGTACGCACGGCTCCCGCCGACACGGACCAGAAGCCGGAAACGGCCCCCCACCACGAGCACGCACACACGCAGCACCCGAACCGGACCCGAACCCAGAACCAGCCCCAGAACCAGCCCCAGAGCCGGACTCGCCCCAAGGAGGACTGACCTCCGGAAGACCACGCCCCGGCGCCGCCTGCTCAAGGCGGCGCCCCGCCTCGCTCAGCGCCTGCGCCGAGCCGTCCCGAACACCGACCGGGAGATCTCCCGCCCGATCTGCGTCCCCATCGACCGCAGCAGCGACTTGAACATCCCGCTCCCCACCACCTGCTCCACCACGGACGCGTCCCCCTGCGGCCGCCCCCGGGACCCCGCCCGCGCCTCCGCCTTCGCCGCCTTCTCCGCCTCGGCCGCCTCCGCCTCGGCCTGCTTGCGGGCCTGCGTCTGAGCCTCCTGGGCGGTCAGCTTCTCGTACGCGGACTCGCGGTCGACGGCGTCGGCGTACCTCCCGTAGAGCAGCGACCCCTTCACGGCCCGGTCGAGCGCGCCCGCGTCGACCGGCCCCATCAGGGACTCCGGCGCCCGCAGCCGCGTCGCCGCGACGGGCGTCGGCGCGCCCTTCTCGCTCAGGACGGTGACCACGGCCTCGCCGGTGCCGATCCCGGTGAGGACCTCCTCCAGGTCGTACGCCGAGTTCGGGAACGTCCGCACCGTCGCCTTCAGCGCCTTCTGGTCCTCCGGCGTGAACGCCCGCAGCGCGTGCTGCACGCGGTTGCCCAGCTGGGCCAGGACGTCCGCGGGCACGTCCTTCGGCGTCTGCGTCACAAAGAAGATGCCCACGCCCTTGGAGCGGATGAGCCGCACGGTCTGCGTGATGGCCTCCAGGAAGGCCTTGGAGGCGCCGTTGAAGAGCAGGTGCGCCTCGTCGAAGAAGAACACGAGCTTCGGCTTCTCCACGTCGCCGACCTCGGGCAGGTCGTTGTAGAGGTCGGCGAGGAGCCACATCAGGAAGGTCGAGAAGAGCTGGGGCTTGTCCTGTACGGCGGGCAGTTCGAGCACCGACACCAGACCCCGCCCGTCCGGGGCCGCCCGCAGGAACTCGCTCGTGTCGAACTCCGGCTCCCCGAAGAAGTCCGCCATGCCCTGCGCCTCGAAGGCGGTGAGGGCCCGCAGGATGACGCCCGCGGTGACCGTCGACAGACCGCCGATGCCCTTCAGCTCGGGCTTGCCCTCGTCCGACGTCAGGAAGGTGACCACGGCCCGCAGGTCCTTCAGGTCGACGAGTTCGAGACCTTTCTGGTCGGCGTAGTGGAAGATCAGCCCGAGCGACTGCTCCTGGGTCTGGTTGAGCTGCAGCACCTTCGACAGCAGGACGGGCCCGAAGCTGGTGACGGTGGCCCGCACGGGGATGCCGGTGCCGATGCCGCCGAGCGCGTAGAACTCGCACGGGAACCCGGTCGCCTCCCACTCCTGCCCCACGTCCCTGGCGCGCTCGGTGACCTTCTCGCCCGCCTCACCGGGGGCCGAGATCCCCGAGACGTCGCCCTTGATGTCCGCGAGGAACACGGGCACGCCCTGCGCGGCCAGCTGCTCGGCGATGAGCTGCAGGGTCTTGGTCTTGCCCGTGCCGGTGGCCCCGGCGACGAGGCCGTGCCGGTTGAGCATGGGCAGCGGGATGCGGATCTGCGCGTCCGCGTAGCACTGCCCGCCCCACATCAGGGCGCCCAGATCGAGGGCGGGCCCGGTGAAGGCGTACCCGGCGGCGATCTCCACGGCCTCCTGGGGAAGCGCGCCCCCGGGGCCCCCGGAAACTCCCGAATCCCCGGAACCATCGCTTCCGGCCGTCACCCCCGCGACCGGCGCTGACTCGTTCGGGCGGTTCTTGCTCCCGGACATGGACGGCATCGGCTGGCTCTCGCTCACTTCGGCCCCTGTTCCCGGCTTGAGAGTTCCCGGTTTGCCCCGATTTCCGGCGTCATTTCCCAGAGTCGCACTCCGTCGCCATGGCTGCGCCCGGAGAGCCTTGACCGGTAGGCTTTCCGTGTGATCTTCAAGCGCATCGGAAACGGCCGGCCGTACCCCGACCACGGCCGGGAAAGCACCCGGCAGTGGGCGGACGTCGCGCCGCGCCCGGTCCGCCTCGATCAGCTGGTGACGACCAAGGGCCAGCTCGACCTGGAGACCCTGCTCGCCGAGGACTCCACGTTCTACGGCGACCTCTTCGCGCACGTCGTGAAGTGGCAGGGCGACCTGTATCTGGAGGACGGCCTGCACCGCGCCGTCCGAGCCGCGCTCCAGCAGCGCCAGGTGCTCCACGCGCGCGTACTCGAACTGGGCTGACGCGCCCGCTCCCCCGCCCGAACCGGCCCCAAGTCCGCATTGGCCCTTTTGGGTTGGACTGAGCCCCGGGCAATGATCATTTAGTAGGCATCGCCGTCGCACGGCACTACGCTGCGCCCATGAGCATGCTCACTCCCCCCGGCATGGGCGGCAAGTACCGCATCACGGGGGACAAATATCCGCGAATGCGCCGTCCTCGCGGGCGCCGCAGGATCGTGCTCGCGATCATCGCGTCCACCGCGGCCGTGGGCCTGATCGGCTGGGGCACCCTGCAGCTCATCGACGTCTTCACGGGCGGCGACAAGGCATCGGCCGCGAGCCCCGCCCCGGACTGCGACCGCAAGGCCTCGGCCTCCGCCGAGGCCTCGCAGACGCGGTCGAAACCGAAGCCGCTGCCGAAGCCCGGCCAGATCACCGTCAACGTCTTCAACGCCACGCCCCGCGGCGGCCTGGCCAAGGACACCGCCGACGAGCTGAAGAAGCGCGGCTTCGCCATCGGCAAGGTCGGCAACGCGACGAAGGCCTTCGACAAGAAGGTCAAGGGCACCGGGATACTGCTCGGCGCCAGGTCGGCCACCGGCACCGCGCTCCCGGTCCTCGGCACGCAGCTCGCGGGCGCCGAGCACAGGACCGACGGCCGCAAGGGCGGCGAGGTCGACCTGATCCTCGGCGACAAGTTCAGGAATCTGGCCAAGAAGAAGGACGCCGACACCGCCTTGGCCCAACTGGCCAAGCCCGCGCCGACGCCCACTCCGTCCGGCAAGAAGAACTGCTAGGCCCCCTGGGGCCCGGGAACTACTCCGCGGCCCCGTACATCCGGTCGCCCGCGTCGCCGAGCCCCGGCACGATGTACCCGTTCTCGTTGAGCCGCTCGTCGACCGAGGCCGTCACGACCGTCACCGGCGTGCCCGCCAGCTCGCGCTCCATGATCTCGACGCCCTCGGGGGCGGCGAGCAGCACCACGGCGGTCACGTCGTCGGCGCCGCGCTTGATGAGCTCCTGGATCGCCGCGACCAGCGTGCCGCCCGTGGCGAGCATCGGGTCGAGGACGTACACCTGACGGCCGGAGAGGTCGTCCGGCATGCGCGTCGCGTACGTGGAGGCCTGCAGCGTCTCCTCGTTGCGGATCATGCCGAGGAAGCCGACCTCAGCGGTCGGGAGCAGCCGGACCATGCCGTCGAGCATGCCGAGACCGGCGCGCAGGATCGGCACGACCAGCGGGCGCGGATACGACAGCTTGACGCCGGTGGTCCGGGTCACCGGGGTGTCGATGTCGACCTGCTCGGTGCGCACGTCCCGGGTGGCCTCGTACGCGAGCAGGGTGACCAGCTCGTCGGCGAGGCGCCGGAAGGTCGGGGAGTCGGTGCGCTTGTCGCGCAGCGTGGTGAGTTTGTGCGCCACCAGCGGGTGGTCGACGACGTGGATCCGCATGACATCAACAGTAACCGGGACGGGGCCGCTCTCCCCTCGCTGGCATCAACCCCGCCACCGGGGGGAAGGTGGGGACGTACGGACTGAGGTGGTGTGGCCCATGGCTGAGCACAAGCCGGAACCAGCGGACGAGACCGACGCCGAGCGCCGCAGGCGCCGCGCCCAGTTCCTGCGTGAACGCACCGAGGCCATCGAGCTCCGCGAGCGCGTGAAGCCGCGCCGCGCCCGGGCGGCACGGATGCGGCAGGCGATGCGTATGCGTACGTTCCGCTGGTAGCCGCCCCTCGCGCCGCGGGCCCGCGCGAAGGCACCGGAGAACGCGACGCGGAACACAGCGGCCGGAAGACCTCTCCTGACGGCGCCGTTTCTGCCACGATTCCGAATGGGCGGGGCTAGAAACTGCACTCCCCGCTCCCCGACCTCGCCGGGGGGACCCCAAACCGCCAACCGGCACTGCCTATGACCAGTGGGAGAGTCACGGTGTACTTCGCCGCACTGCTCGCGCGCACCGAAGACGGGTGGGAAGCGAGCGACACGGAGCTCGACGATGTGGAGACCCTGTCGGATCTGGCCGATCTGGCCCGTGAAGCCACGGTCGATTACGACGACGACACGGTGCTCGTCTTCATCGAACAGGAAGACGCGTGGTTCGGCGTCGTCCGCGTGGACGGCGAGGAGGACCCTCGCATCTACGTATCGGACGCGGCCGCGGCCGCCCGCAGCTCGTACGGGGAGATCCTGCTCACCGACGAGATGCTCGGCCGGGACCCGGGCGACGACCCGGCCGACGATCTGGACGCCCTCGACCTCGACGGCACGGAGGACGGCGAGCCCTCGGACTCCGCCGACGCGGACGACGGGGACGCCGACAGCGGCGACGCGGTGCCCTCGGGGCCGCTCGGCGACACGGAGATCCTCGCCGACCTGGGCGTGCCGGAGAAGGAGCTGCTCGCCCTGGAGAGCGGCGACGCACTGGGAGAGATCGCCGAGATCCTCGGCGCGGCGGAGGTGCTCGAGACCGTCCGCTAGGTTCCCCGTGTGACCGACCCGAACGACCAGAACGACCCGAACGACATTCCCGATCCCGTACGCGATCGCTGGCGGGCGCCCATGCGGCTCGCTCTGGCCGAGGCCGAGCTGGCCGTGCGGGGCGGTGACGTGCCCGTCGGCGCCGTCGTGCTGTCCCCGGACGGCACGACGGTGCTCGCCGCGGGCCACAACGAACGCGAGGCGACCGGCGACCCCACCGCGCACGCGGAGGTGCTCGCGCTGCGCAGGGCCGCCGCCGAGCTCGGTGAATGGCGGCTGACGGGCTGCACGCTCGTCGTGACGCTGGAGCCGTGCACGATGTGCGCGGGCGCGATCGTGCAGTCCCGCGTGGACCGGGTGGTCTACGGCGCGCGGGACGAGAAGGCCGGGGCGGCGGGCTCACTCTGGGACGTCGTGCGCGACAGAAGGCTCAACCACCGGCCCGAGGTCGTCCTCGGGGTCCTCGCGGAGGAGTGCGCCGCACAGCTGACGGACTTCTTCCGGAAGCGGTGAGGCAGGGGCTGCGCGGAGCTGCGCCAAACGGATTTCAGTCCACGGGGCATCGTGGGCTAGAGTTCCTCTCGGTAGCGTGTCCGAGCGGCCGAAGGAGCTCGCCTCGAAAGCGAGTGTGGGGAAACTCACCGAGGGTTCAAATCCCTCCGCTACCGCTCTTGATACGAAGGGCCCGTCCAGCTGGACGGGCCCTTCGTCATTGTGCGGACAGAGCCGCGTACGCAGGGACCCCGTACGCGAGGAACCCCGTACTCGAAAGAGCTCCGTACGCGAAAGAACCCGGATACGCAGAAGACCCCGGCGCCTGTACGGCGCCGGGGCTCTCTCCCGCTGGGACGGGGGAAGCGGCATCGGGGGGACAAGCCGCTTCCCCCGACGAGGACCGGACCCTCAAGTCAGCGCCGCCGTCAGGGGGGAAGCAGACGGCGCGGACCCCGCAGTGGGGCCAGTCCCTCACCCCGCGGATTCCTGCCAGATCCGCCGGGCTCACCACCAATCCTGCGCCTCGCGCCAGTCGCACGGCGCAGGCAAAGGGCCTGTGCTGCCGGGCCGTTGGTCCTTAAAAGCCCCGTGAGTAGGGTCCGGGTTAGACTCACGGCCGTCACAGGGGTCACACGGGGCGCGGTAAGGGGAGGCCAGATCGTGGCAGTGCAGTGGAAGAAGATCGGGCTCTTCGTGCTGGTCGTCTTCGTGCTCTATGTGATCATCACCGACCCCGCCAAGGCCGCGGACTACGTGCAGATAGGGTTCGAGGGTGTCTCGAGCGCCGCTCAGAGCATCGGCGACTTCATGACGTGGATCGCCAACGGAGGCAAGGACTGAGCGGCGGCCAAGGCCGTACAGCCGCAGCCCTCTCCAAGGAGTGCCCGTGATCCGCCATCTGGTCCTCTTCAAGCTCAACGACGGCGTACAGCGCGACGACCCGCGCGTCGTCGAGGGCGTCAAGGCCTTCCGCGCGCTCGGCGAGCAGATTCCGGAACTGACGTTCTGGGAGTGCGACTGGAACATCAGCGACCGCCCCATCGCGTACGACTTCGCCATCAACTCGGCGGTCGAGGACACCGATGCGCTCAAGCGGTACATCGAACACCCGGCCCACCAGGCGGGCGTCGCGCTGTGGCACGAGTTCGCCACGTGGGTGATCGCGGACTACGAGTTCTGAGCCACCGGGCGCAGCAGCTCCCCGAACGGCCCCGCACCGGAACGGTGCGGGGCCGTTCCGCGTCTCAGGCCCCAACTTGCCCCTCAACACGTAGTTATCGGGTGCTTGCACACAGTGCACATGTCTTGTGATGCTATGACCGCTTTTGACGGATGAGTTGACCGAGGTCGACTGAGCTTGACTGTGACTGTCTGAGAAGGGGTGGCGTTGACCGTGCCGGCCAGTACTGCGCCCGAGGCTCCACCCGCGAAGGCTTCACCCGGCACCGGGAGCACCCGCGGTGCCGACACCAGGGCCCTCACCCAAGTGCTCTTCGGCCAGCTCAAGGAGCTGGAGCCGGGCAGCCCCGAACACGGCCGCGTACGCGGCGCGCTGATCGAGGCCAACCTGCCGCTCGTGCGGTACGCGGCCGCGCGCTTCCGCAGCCGCAACGAACCGATGGAGGACGTCGTCCAGGTCGGGACCATCGGACTCATCAACGCCATCGACCGGTTCGACCCGGACCGCGGCGTGCAGTTCCCGACCTTCGCGATGCCGACCGTGGTCGGCGAGATCAAGCGGTACTTCCGCGACAACGTCCGCACCGTCCACGTACCGCGCAGGCTGCACGAGCTGTGGGTGCAGGTGACCGGGGCGACCGAGGACCTCACGACCGCCTTCGGGCGCTCGCCGACGACCGCGGAGATCGCCGAGCGGCTGCGCATCACCGAGGACGAGGTGCTCGCCTGCATCGAGGCCGGACGCTCGTACCACGCAACGTCGTTGGAGGCGGCCCAGGAGGGCGACGGGCTGCCCGGCCTGCTGGACCGGCTCGGGTACGAGGATCCCGCGCTCGACGGCGTCGAGCACCGCGATCTCGTACGCCATCTCCTGGTCCAACTGCCCGAGCGGGAACAGCGAATCCTGCTGCTCCGCTACTACAGCAATCTGACGCAGTCGCAGATCAGTGCCGAACTGGGCGTTTCCCAGATGCATGTGTCGAGACTGCTCGCCAGGAGCTTCGCGCGGCTTCGGTCCGCAAATCGGATCGAGGCGTAACCGTAACGAGTGGAGTGCCGTCGGGGATCTTTCCGACGGCACTCCTTGCTGAAATCCCCCAGACCCCCTCTTTCCTGCACGGATGTCACCCTTGTTTGTCGACAAGTAACTACAGCGTGTTGCCGACATGTGACATTCTGCTGGAACCGCGTTTGCCGTAGCCCCACCTCCGGTATTCAGGTGGAGGCTGCGTTCCTCCGACGGGAGCGCCCGCCGCGACCGTCCGCGACCTCAAGGGGGTGGCATGTCCGCAGACCAGGGCAGCTCGAAGGTGCTCACGCTCACGCTCACCAAGAGCCCGAGCGACTCCGCGCCCGACGCGCTTCACAGCTCACCAGCCTCGGAAGCCATCGACACCCGGACCCTGTCCCGCTCCCTCTTCCTGCGGCTCGCCGCGCTCGACAAGGACAGCCCGGAGCGCGTCTACGTACGCGACACGCTCATCGAACTCAACCTCCCCCTCGTGCGCTACGCGGCAGCCCGCTTCCGCAGTCGCAACGAACCGATGGAGGACATCGTCCAGGTCGGCACGATCGGTCTGATCAAGGCGATCGACCGTTTCGACTGCGAACGGGGCGTGGAATTCCCGACGTTCGCGATGCCGACCGTGGTCGGTGAGATCAAGCGCTTCTTCCGGGACACCAGTTGGTCGGTGCGGGTGCCGCGCCGCCTCCAGGAGCTGCGGCTCGCGCTCACCAAGACCAGCGACGAGCTCGCCCAGCGGCTCGACCGCTCGCCGACCGTGCCCGAACTCGCCGCGGCCCTCGGGGTCTCCGAGGAGGACGTGGTCGACGGGCTCGCGGTCGGCAACGCCTACACCGCGTCCTCGCTCGACTCCCCGGCCCCCGAGGACGACGGCGGCGAGGGCTCCCTCGCGGACCGCCTCGGGTACGAGGACTCCGCCCTGGAGGGCGTGGAGTACCGCGAGTCGCTCAAGCCGCTGCTCGCCAAGCTGCCGCCGCGCGAGCGCCGCATCATCATGCTGCGCTTCTTCGCGAACATGACGCAGTCGCAGATCGGCGAGGAGGTCGGCATCTCGCAGATGCACGTCTCCCGGCTGCTCACGCGGACGCTGGCGCAGCTGCGCGAAGGTCTCATCTCGGACTGACTCCGGATCGCTTCCGGACCGCTTCCGGACCACTCCTGGACTGATTCCGGGCTGATTCCGAGCTGATTCCGAGCTGATTCCGAGGTCAACTGCACGCTGCGTGGCCGGTGTTGCTGACGGGGTTCCTAATTGACGGACCGTC
This sequence comes from Streptomyces sp. NPDC041068, assembly GCF_040647455.1. Classification (NCBI taxonomy): domain Bacteria; kingdom Bacillati; phylum Actinomycetota; class Actinomycetes; order Kitasatosporales; family Streptomycetaceae; genus Streptomyces; species Streptomyces sp. NPDC041068. The sequence goes on along the minus strand of NZ_JBEZCG010000014.1, from coordinate 133,024 downwards.
AGCCACACTGGCGCGATGCGACGTGGTGTGCGGAACGTGCTCGGTGCCGGTGCGGCCGTGGTGTGCCTCGGCGGTCTCCTCGCCGCATGCGGCAGCGAGAGCGGCGACGGCTATGTGGCGACCGGCGCGGCCGGTGCCGCGCCGGAGCGGGCGCCGGGCAAGGCGGTGGGCCCGACCGGCGACGTGAGGCTGGTGCCGCTGGACGAGGCGAAGGCCTCCGGTGGCAAGGGCAAGGAAGGACGCGGCGGCTCGTCGAAGGCGCCGTCCGGCGCGGGCAGCGGCGAAGGTTCCGGCGAGGGCGACTCGGAGGGGAAGTCGCCCGGCAGCACGGACAGTTCGGACACGTCGGCCACGCCGGGCGGCGCATCCTCCCCCGGCAACGGCACGGATTCCGGTCGTACGGAGGGCGGTTCCGGCAGCAGCCCGTCCGCCCCCGAAAAAGAGAAGCCGGGCACGAGTACGCCGCCGGCGGGCCCCGCCGAGCTGAAGGTGGGCGCCCCGGAGCGCGAGGCCGCGGACAAGCGCTGGTGCGAGAAGGTGACCGTCACCTTCCGCAACACCGGCGGCTCACCGGTGCGTTCGGGCACGGTGACCTTCGGGACGCACATCATCGGCGCGCTCGGCGTCGACTGGGACACGATCGAGTCGACCGTGGGGCTACCGGCGCCGATCGCCCCCGGCGAGCAGAAGAAAAAGACCTGGCCGGTATGCGTGGACGCGTGGCGGGTTCCCCTGGGCATGCATATAGAGACCCAGGACGTGGACGTGACGTGGAAGTAGCGGGGTCACGTAGCCGGGTCGCATAGGGGGATCACGTAGCCGCGTCACGTAGCGGGGATTTCGTCTGCGGGTGCGCTGTGGCTGGTCGCGCAGTTCCCCGCGCCCCTTCGGGCGCTACCGCCCTACTTGAGCGCCAGCCACGCCACGCCCGCCACAATCACAATGCCGACGACGACGCCGAGGATCAGACCGATCCGAGGCCCGGAGGACGCGGCCGCCTGCTGCTGTCGACCCTGCGGAGCCTCGTCGACGAAGGCCCGGAACATCTGCGTGCTGCCGGCGGGGTCGGGGTTGCCCTGGGGACCCTGGGGGTTGTGTGCCATGGGCCACGACCCTAGCGAATCCAGCGCGGTCGGCCCAACCCCCACTGGCCAGGGACTTTACGACCGCGGCCCCAGACCTTTGCCGACTCTTTAGGACCTTGGTCCCGTTTTAGTTTGCCTGCGGCAACCAACTGCTTCTATCGTTGCCCTAAGCAACAAATATTCAGGAGGTGCCGTGGCCGCGCAGCGTCAGTACGAGGAGCTGGCCCGACAGCTCAGCGCCATCGGCGCCGTGAAGCGCGGCCTCGGGCGGGTCCTTCCCCCCGAGTGCCCGGCGGGGTCCGCCGCCGTACTCACCCTGCTCAACCGGCACGGCGAGATGCGGATGAGCAGACTCGCCGAACTGCTCGCCGTCGACATGTCGGTGACCAGCCGCCACGTCGCCCACGTCGCCGAACGGGGCTGGATCCACCGCGATCCCGACCCCGCGGACAAGCGTTCCCGCATCCTTCGCCTCACGCCTGCCGGTGAGGCGAAGTTCGAAGAGCTCTCCGATCTCTCGATGCAGGCACTCGCCCACTACTTGCACGACTGGTCGGACGACGAGGTCGACCAGCTCAGCACCCTGCTCGCGCGCCTGCGCGACAGCTTCGGGGACTGCCGCGCGGCTTCGGCCCGGATTCCCCAGTCCTCCCAGTGCTCCCAGCCCTCCCAGTCCCCCCTCTCCCCCCACGACGTACAGACCTCAGAGACCACCCGTACACCCGCGTAAGAAAAGGAAGCCCATGGCAACAACCACACCAGCCGGTGTGCGGGGCAGCCATGCCAAGCACGGAGCCCATCCCGACGAGAACGCTCCGATGACGCACCGGCAGATCATGGAAGCGCTCTCCGGGCTGCTGCTCGGCATGTTCGTGGCGATCCTGTCGTCCACGATCGTCTCCAACGCCCTGCCCGAGATCATCGGCGACCTCGGCGGCGGCCAGTCCGCCTACACCTGGGTCGTCACCGCCTCGCTGCTCGCGATGACCGCGACCACCCCGCTGTGGGGCAAGCTGTCCGACCTCTTCAGCAAGAAGGCGCTCGTACAGATAGCCCTGATCATCTATGTCGGCGGTTCGGTCGTCGCCGGGCTCTCGCAGAGCGCCGGGATGCTGATCGCCTGCCGCGTCGTGCAGGGCATCGGCGTCGGCGGCCTCTCCGCACTCGCCCAGATCGTCATGGCCGCGATGATCTCCCCGCGCGAGCGCGGGCGTTACTCCGGCTACCTCGGCGCCACGTTCGCCGTCGCGACCGTCGGCGGCCCGCTGCTCGGCGGTGTCATCACCGACACCTCGTGGCTCGGCTGGCGCTGGTGCTTCTACGTCGGCGTGCCCTTCGCGATCATCGCGCTGATCGTCCTGCAGAAGACCCTGAAGCTCCCCGTCGTCAAGCGCGACGTCAAGGTCGACTGGGCCGGTGCCTTCTTCATCAGCGCCGCCGTCTGCCTGCTGCTCGTCTGGGTCACCTTCGCCGGCGACAAGTACGACTGGATGTCGTGGCAGACCGGCGCCATGGTCGGCGGTTCGGTCCTGCTCGGCCTGATCTTCGTGTTCGTCGAGTCCAGGGCCAGCGAGCCGATCATTCCGCTGCGGCTCTTCCGCAACCGCACCATCACCCTCGCCTCGCTCGCCTCGCTCTTCGTGGGTGTCGCGATGTTCGCGGGCACGGTCTTCTTCAGCCAGTACTTCCAGCTGGCGCGGGGCGAGTCCCCGACGATGTCCGGTGTCCTGACGATCCCGATGATCGGTGGTCTGTTCATCTCGTCCACCGTGTCGGGCCAGGTCATCACCAAGACGGGCAAGTGGAAGGCCTGGCTGGTCAGCGGTGGCGTCCTGGTGACGGCCGGCCTCGGTCTGCTCGGCACCATCCGGTACGACACCGAGTACTGGCACATCGCGATCTTCATGGCCCTGATGGGTCTCGGCATCGGCATGATGATGCAGAACCTGGTGCTCTGCACGCAGAACCAGGTAGAGCCGCAGGACCTCGGTTCCGCCTCCTCCGTCGTCACCTTCTTCCGGTCCCTCGGTGGCGCGATGGGCGTCTCGGCGCTCGGCGCGATCATGGCCAACCGGATCACCGACTACGTCAAGGACGGCATCACCGACCTCGGCCCGAAGGCCGCCGCGGAGTTCGGCCACGGCGGCACCGGCGGCGGTGGCATCCCCGACCTGGACAAGATCCCCGAGCCGTTCCGCACGGTGATGGAGAGCGCGTACGGGCACGGCATCGCCGATGTCTTCCTGATCGCCGCGCCGATGGCGCTGATCGCCTTCCTGATCACGCTGTTCATCAAGGAGGTCCCGCTGCGCACGTCGGGTGCGATGGCCCAGGCCGCCTCCGAGTCCGCGCAGGCCGCCGACGGCGCGACCCCGGCCGCCCCCGCTGCCGCGCCGGTCGCCGACGAGCCCGTGCTCGCCTCCGTCGCCTCGCACACCGAGGCCGGCCCCGAGGGCACGCAGAAGCTCGCCGCGGTGGCCTCGGCCGCCGAGGCCGGTGCCGGTGGGATTCCGCCCCGGGTCACCGGCGGGATTCCGGTACGCGGCTTCGTCCGCGGCGCCGAGAGCGCACCGGTTCCGCAGGCCGCCGTCACGCTGATCTCCCTCGGGGGACGGCAGTTGGGCCGTGCGGTCGCGCAGGGCGACGGGTCCTACGCCGTCGACGCCCCCGGCGCCGGGTCGTACGTGCTCATCGCCTCCGCCGACGGGTTCCAGCCGCAGGCCTCGACCGTCGTCGTGGGCGAGGACGCCCTCGCGTACGACATCCTGCTCAGCGGCACCAGCGGGCTGAGCGGCCTGGTGCGGGACGCGGACAGCAAGCTGCCCGTCGTCGGCGCCATGGTCATCGTGACCGACGTCCGCGGTGACGTCCTGGCCACCGGGCTCTCCGGTGAGCAGGGCGAGTTCACCTTCGCCGAGCTGGTCCCCGGCACCGTCACCATCGCGGTGAACGCCGCGGGTCACCGTCCCCTTGCCCTGCCCGTCGAGGTGGGCGGCGCCGGGGTCACCCGGGTCGAGGTGGAGCTCAACTCCGGCTCGCAGGTGCTCGGCACGGTGCGGGCGGGCGGTGCGCCGCTGAACGACGCCCGCGTCACGCTGGTGGACGCCGCGGGCAACGTCGTCGCCACCGCGACCACCGGTGCCGACGGTGCGTACGCCTTCACCGATCTCGACAGCGGGGAGTACACGGTCATCGCGACCGGGTACCCGCCGGTGGCCACGGGGCTCTCGGTCGCCGGGAGCGGCGTCGACGGCCACGACATCGAACTCGCCCACCCGGGCGAGTGATCGACCCCGGCCCGCGGTCGCGCCCCGAGCGGAGGCGCGGCCCCGGGCCGGTCGCGGAAAGGGCCCCCGGGCCGGCGGTGGCGTTCATGGCAGGGGACGGCCGGCCACCGCCGCCGGGGGCCGTCTGCTTTCCGCCCTCTGCTTGATCGAGCTTGGACTGTGCGGCTTCCGGATGCGGAAGCCCGGCAAGGAGTTGAACGGGATGGGACTCAACGCTCGGATTCGTACGCGTGACGGGTGGGCCGTACCGCACGCCGTCGTCACCGTGACGGACATGACGGGTACGCAGGTGCTGCGGGCCGCGGCGGACGAGGAGGGCGTCGTGCGGGACGGGACCGAGCTGGTTCCGGGTCCTTACACCGTCATCGTCACCGCCGTCGGGTACGCGCCCATCGCGTCCACCGCGCTCGTCACGGCCAGCGGGCGTGCGGACGTCGGCAACGTCGTCCTCGCCCGGCAGGGCGGCACCGAGCTGCCGCCGCCAGGGCCGTGGACCATCGACCCGGCGCACTCGACCGTGGGCGCCGTCGCGCAGCACCTCGGGATCACCAGCGTGCACGGGCGGTTCACGGAGTTCGGGGGCCGCGTCGAGATCGCCGAGGACGTGGAGAAGTCCCGGGTCGAGGCGGTCATCCGGTCGGCCTCGATCGACACCGGGAACGGCATGCGGGACGGGCATCTGAAGTCGCCGGACTTCCTGGACGTGGAGCAGTACCCGGAGATCACGTACCGGTCGCACGGTCTGACGCCTTCCGGCACGGACCGGTGGACGGTCCATGGTGAGCTGGGCATGCACGGGGTCGTACGGTCCGTGGATCTGGAGCTGAGCTATCTCGGGACCGGGGCCGATCCCTGGGGCGGGACGCGGGCGGCGTTCCGGGCCACGGCGGAGTTGCGGCGGGAGGACTTCGCGATGAACTACAACCAGGTGGTGCAGGCGGGGATCTCGGCGATCGGCACGACGTTGAAGGTCGAGCTGGACATTCAGGCCGTGCAGGGGGACGTGCTGCCGCAGGGGTGAGGCGCGGAGCGTGGCTGCGGGGCGCCGATCAGTCCGGCGCCCCCGCGGGGCGGTTTCGGGTCAGCAAGGACTCGATTCCCGCGATCATCAGGTCCAGGGCGATCGTGAAGTCCCGTTCCCACATCTCCTCGACCGTGTCGCCGCCCCGCGCCGCCATCAGGTCGTACGCGTTCTGCATGACACCGTGCGCCGCCAGCTCGTGGCGGATCGTGCCGGTGGCCTCCTGGTAGAACTCCTCCTGGGTCATCCCGGCCTCCGCGCACCGCGCGAGGAAGTGACCCTCCATGGTCCCGAAGCCGTACACGAACTGGAAGACCGCCGAGATCGCGCCGTTCTGGGTGTACGCCGGAAGCCCCGTGTTCCGTACCGCGTTCTGCACCGCGAGCGCGAAGGCCAGCCAGTTCGGGCCGATGTTGAGGAACCTGCCGACCAGCTGCGACACCCACGGGTGGCCGATCAGCGCCTTGCGGTACTCGTCGGCAAGGGCGCGCAGTTGGTCGCGCCAGGCCTCGGGGTCCGTCTCCGTGTCGGGGAGTTCCATCTCGCCGAGCACCGCGTCGAGGGCGAGCTCCAGGAGGTCGTCCTTGGTGTCCACGTACCAATAGACGGACATCGCCGTGACGTTCAGCTCGCCGGCGAGCCTGCGCATGGAGAACTTGGTCAGGCCCTCCGCGTCCAGGAGCCGCACCGTGACCTCCGTGATGCGGTCCCGGTCCAGGCCGCTCGGCTGATCACCCTTGCGGCCGCTGCCGCGTCGCGCCTTGCCGTGCAGCCAGACGCTCGTCCGCGCCGGGTTCTTCGTGCGGCCGGCTGCCTTGACCATGGCGCACCTTCCTGGTTGTTCCGCGGGTGAGGCCGGAGAGAGGGCGGCGCTCCGGAAGGGGGCCGTCCGCCCTCTCTACGATGCTATGCCGATGTCTTCCCCGCGGAGTCTGCCCTCTCCGCCCTCCGCAGCAACGCGGCCGCCAGGAAGCCGCCGACGAACACCGCCGCCGCACCCACCAGCTGGGCCCGCTCGATCCCCGAGGCGAACGCGTCGGCGATCCGCTCCTGCTCGCCCGTCGACTTCGCCGCGGCCATCGCCGCGGGGAACGACGCCGCGGAGACCGCCACGAGCGAGGCGAAGCGGGAGTTGAGGACCGCGCCGAGGACGGCGACGCCCAGGCCGTTGCCGAACTCCGCGAGCGTGCCGTTGATGCCCGCGCCCACGCCCGCCTTCTCCGGCGGGATCGCGCTCATGATCGCGTTGGCCATGGCCGGCATGGCGAAGGAGATGCCCGCACCCATGATGACGAGACCGACGAGCATGCCGTTGTAGTCGTCGCCGCCGAGCAGTGCGACCGCCGCGAGGCCCGCCGCGAGCAGGCTCATGCCGGACGCGATCGTCACCGGGGTCCCCAGCTTGGCGTGCAGCCTCGCGCCCACGCCCGCGAGGTTGAGGACGACGAGGGTGACCGCGAGCGGCGCCGTGCGCAGACCCGCCTCCAACGGCTCGTACCCGAGGACGAATTGGAGGTGCTGGGTCAGGATGAAGAGGGACCCGCCGAGGCCGAAGGCGACCAGGATCGAACCCGCCACCGCGCCGATGAACCGCTGGTTGCGGAAGAAGTGCATGTCCAGCATCGGGTGCGGGATGCGCAGCTCCCAGAACGCGAACGCCCCGAGGACGAGGACGCCGACCGCCGCGGAGACCAGGACGTGCGCCGACGTCCAGCCGTGCTCGGGCCCGGAGATGATCGCGTAGACCACCGAGGCCATGCCGATCGTCGAGAGCAGTGCCCCCAGGAGGTCGGGGCGGTCGCCCTGCGGGTTCTTGGACTCGGGCACCAGCCTGAACACCGCGACGAGGCCGAGCAGCGCCACGGGGATGTTGATCAGGAAGATCGAGCCCCACCAGAAGTGGTTCAGCATGAAGCCGCCGAGCAGCGGCCCCGCCGCGAACCCGAGGGAGTTGACGGTGGCCCACAGGCCGATCGCCTTCACGCGCTCGGTGTCGTCGAAGATCTGCACGACGACCGCGAGGGTCGTGGTCATGAGCAGCGCCCCGCCGATGCCCATGCCCGCACGGGCGGCGATGAGCTGCGCGGAGCTCTGCGCGAGCCCCGCGGCCAGCGAGCCGATGCCGAACAGGGCGAGGCCCGCCATCAGCATCTTCTTGCGGCCGTAGCGGTCCGCGGAGCTGCCGGCGGTGAGCAGCAGGCCCGACTGGACCAATGAGTACGCGTTGATCATCCACTGGATGTCCGACGTGGACGCGTCCAGCTCCCGGGTGAGGGAGGGGATCGCGACGCTCAGGACGGTGTTGTCGAGCAGCACGGTGAGCTGGGCGAGGCAGATGACGCCGAGGATCAGCCAGCGCTGCGGGTGCCTCTGGGAGGCGGTGGGGGACTCGGCTGTCGTTGCCGTCATGCAGCCTTCTCTCTCTCGTTCTACGGTGTACGACGCTTGCGCGGCGTACACCGTAGAACAGGCCCCATACGGCGTACAAGGGTTTTTTCGGCAGACTGTACGGACTGTTCGGGTCGTGCGGACTGTGCGGACTGTGTCGTTAACTGGTGGGCTGTGTCAGGTCGTAGAAGGTCGCGCTGCCTGCCGTCACCTTCTTGAAGTTCGCCTCGACCCAGGACGTGATCTGCGACGAGGTGCCGTTGCCGCCTCCGCCGCCCATGCCTTCCATACCGCCTCCGCCTCCCATGCCTCCGGCGATGAAGTAGTGGATCTCACCGTCCGCCACGTACTGCTTGAACTGCGCGAGCGTCGGCGACGGGTCGCTGCCGTTGAAGCCGCCGATCGCCATCACCGGGTCGCCGGTGGCCAGTTGGTAGCTCGCCGCGTTCTGGGAGCCGATCGCCGCTGCCGACCAGGTGTAGTCGTCGGCGTCCGCCTCCAGGAGCTTCTTCGCCTTGGCGGAGACCTGCGCGCCGTTCAGGAGGCCGCCCATGCCGCCGCGCATCCCGCCCTCGGGCATGCCGCCGCCCAGCGCGCCTCCGCCGGGCATGCCGCCGCCGGGTCGGCCCTGTGGGGCATTGCCCTGCGGGGCGTTGCCCTGTGGGAGTTGGCCCGTGGCGCCCGGCGGCTGCTGCCGCTTCCCGCCGCCACCGCCGCCACCGCCGCCCCCGGGGCCGCCCATGCCGCCCGCCGCGGCCGGGCCCGCCGTCACGATCGACCCCGTGTGCGCGCTGTCCACGGTCGACAACGTGTACGCCACCGGGCCCGCCAAGGACGCCGCCATGCCCAACCCCAGCGTGGCCAGCGCCAGTTGCCGCCCGAGCCGCCCCGCGAAGAGCAGGCCCGCCGCCCCGACCGGACCCGCGACCAGCACCGCCCAGCGCAGCCACGGCACGTAGTCCGGGGTCCGGCCCAGCAGGACGTACGCCCAGACCGCCGTCGCCCCGACCGTCACGCCGAGCACGGCGCACGTCCACCGCGCGGACCGCTCCTCCCACAGGACCGTGACCCCCATGCCGACGAGCGCCGCGATGGAGGGCGCGAGCGCCACCGTGTAGTACTGGTGGAAGATCCCCGCCATGAAGCTGAAGACCGCCGCGGTCATCAGGAGCGAGCCGCCCCACGCCACGAACGCCGCCCGCGCGGTGTCCGTGCGGCGGGCCTTGCGGGTGAGGACGAGTCCGGCGACGAGCAGGATCAGCGCGGCGGGCAGCAGCCAGGAGACCTGCGCGCCCACCTCGGAGTTGAACATCCGGCCGATACCGGTCTCGCCCCACTGACCGCCACCGCCGCCACCGCCGCCGGGGCCACCGCCGCGGAAGCCGCCGGCCCCGCCACCGCCCACGCTGCCGGTCTCCTCGCCGTTGATACGGCCGAGGCCGTTGTAGCCGAAGGTCAGCTCCAGGAAGGAGTTGTTCTGCGAGCCGCCGATGTAGGGGCGGGAGGACTTGGGCCACAGCTCCACGATCGCGACCCACCAGCCGCCCGCGACGGCCATCGCGCCCGCTGACAGGGCGAGTTGACCGAAGCGCTTGCGCAGGCTCACCGGCGCGCACACCGCGTACAGGACCGCGAGCGGCGGCAGGATCAGGAAGGCCTGGAGCGTCTTGGTGAGGAAGGCGAGGCCGACCGCGACGCCCGCCCACACCAGCCACTTGGTGCGGCCGTTCTCCAGGGCGCGCAGCACGCAGTACACCGTGCCGGTCGTCAGGAGCGCGAGCAGCGCGTCGGGGTTGTTGAAGCGGAACATCAGCGCGGCGACGGGCGTCAGCGCGAGGACCGCGCCCGCGATCAGACCCGCGGCGGGGCTGAAGCGGCGTCGCACCGCCGCGTACAGCACACCGACCGTCGCGACGCCCATCAGGACCTGCGGGGCGAGCACCGCCCAGGAGTTGAGGCCGAAGAGGCGTACGGAGAGCGCCATCGGCCAGAGAGACGCCGGGGGCTTGTCGACCGTGATCGCGTTGCCCACGTCGAGCGAGCCGAAGAAGAGGGCCTTCCAGCTCTGGCTGCCGGCCTGGACGGCGGCGGAGTAGAAGGAGTTGGCGTAGCCGGACGCGCTGAGGTTCCAGAGGTAGAGGACCGCGGTGGCGAGCAGCAGACCGAGCAGCGCGGGGCGCGCCCAGCGGGGGTCGTCGGGGCGGCCGCGCCACAGCCGGGCGGGCAGGGCGCGGGTACGCCGGTGCGCGGCCCCGTCCGGTGCCGCCTGGAGCGGCGCCGGTGTGGGGGAGGTGGTCGTCATCGTGCGTTCCTCGGGTCGTGGGGTGCGGTCGTTTCGTGGGGCGCGTTCATGTCGTACGCGGGGGTCTGGACGTCGTACGCGGGGGTCTGGACCTCGTACGCGGGGGTCTGGACCTCGTACGCGGGGGTCTGGACGTCGTACGCGGGGGTCTGGACGTCGTATGCGAGGGCAGGGGCCGTGTCGGTACGGCGGTCCGGGAACACCCACGCCCGCAGCAGCAGGAACCGCAGGACCGTCGCCGCGAGGTTCGCCGCGATCAGGACCGCGAGTTCCGTGGAGTGCGCGGGGTCGCCCGAGGCCGCGCCGAGCGCCGCGAGGGAACCGCTGGTGAGGGCCAGGCCGATGCCGAAGACGACGAGGCCCTGCGCCTGGTGGCGGACCGCGCGCTCCCTGCCGCGCACCCCGAAGGTGAGCCTCCGGTTCGCCGCCGTGTTGGCCACCGCCGACACCAGGAGGGCGAGCGCGTTGGCCGCCTGCGACCCCGTGAACGTACGAAAGCCGCTGTAGAGGAGGAGGTAGAAGAGGGTCGAGAGGGCGCCGACCACGCAGAAGCCGACGAGTTGGCGGGCCAGGCCGCCGGGGACGCCGGTGAGCTGTCTGTCCCGCGGGTCGTCGCCGAAGGGGCGGGTCAGGCGGTCGAGCGGCAGCGCGCCGACCGCGAGCGCGCGGCCCACCCGCCACACGCCCTTGAGGTCGTCCGTGGCCGTGCGCACCAGGTGGACGGTGGAGTTCGGGTCGTCGACCCAGTCGACCGGCACCTCGTGGATGCGAAGACCCGCGCGCTCGGCGAGCACCAGCATCTCGGTGTCGAAGAACCAGCCGGTGTCCTCGACCAGCGGCAGCAGCACCCGCGCCACGTCGCCGCGTATCGCCTTGAAGCCGCACTGGGCGTCGGAGAAGCGGGCGTGCAGGGAGCCGCGCAGGATGAGGTTGTACGTACGCGAGATGAACTCCCGCTTGGGGCCGCGCACCACCCGTGAACTGCGCGCGAGGCGCGAGCCGATCGCCAGGTCCGAGTGGCCCGAGATCAGCGGGGCGACCAGCGGCAGCAGGGCGTTGAGGTCGGTGGACAGGTCGACGTCCATATAGGCGAGGACCGGCGCGTCGGAGGCGGCCCAGACGGTGCGCAGCGCCCGGCCGCGGCCCTTCTGGTCGAGCCGGACGTGGCCCACTTCCCGTACGGAGGCGGCGAGTTCGGCGGCGATCTGCGGGGTGCGGTCCGTGGACGCGTTGTCGGCGACCGTGATGCGGAAGGGGTAGGGGAAGGTGCGGACGAGGTGGTCGTGCAGCCGGAGCACGCACGGACCGAGGTCCTTCTCCTCGTTGTGGACCGGGATCACGACGTCCAGGACGGGCACGTCGCGCCAGGAGGCGGGAAGGTGCTCCCGCGACGGCAGGGCACCCGGGGAAGAGTCGGTTCGCATGGGACCGACACTCGTCAAGTGGACTGTCAGGGCTGTGTGGTGAGCCTGTGATCCGGCTGTGTGGTGAGCCTGTGGTTCGGCTGTGAGGCCGCGGAAGCCTCGGTCGCACCCCGGTCGGCTGTCGGAATCGGCTCCGCGGGAATCGGGGTCGGCACGGGAATCGGCTCCGCGGGAATCGGGGTCGGCACGGAAATCGGCTCCGCGGGCAGCGCCACCGGCACGGGTGTCGGCTCCGCGGGCAGCGCCACCGCGAAGACCGTGCGGCCCGGCACGCTCTCGACGGTCACCGTGCCACCGTGCGCGCTCACGATGGCGCGTACGAGGGCGAGACCGAGGCCCGTCGAGCCCGCGTGACGCGAGCGGGACGCGTCGCCGCGGGCGAAGCGTTCGAAGACGGTGGGCAGGAGCGCGGGCGGAATGCCGGGCCCGTCGTCCTGGACCTCCAGGCGCACCCGGGGCCCGTCCGAGCGCACGCGGGCGGTGACCGTCGTGCCCGGCGGGGTATGGGTGCGGGCGTTGGCGAGGAGGTTGACGACGACCTGGTGGAGACGGGCGGTGTCGGCGCGGACGAGGGCGGGCTCGTCGGTCTCGTCGGGCAGTTCGAGACGCCAGTGGTGACCGGGGCCCGCCGCCCGCGCGTCGCTGACGGCGTCGACGACGAGCGGCGCGAGATCACTGCTCCGGTACGAGAGCGGCTGTTCCGCGTCCAGTTGCTGTTCCGCGTCGAGGCGCGCGAGCAGCAGCAGATCCTCCACGAGGCCGGTCATCCGCTCGGCCTCGGACTCGATGCGCCCGAGCGCGTGCCGCGTGTCGGGCCCCGTGGCCTCGGACTCCCGCCCCCGGCGCGTCAGTTCGGCGTAGCCGCGGATCGAGGCGAGCGGCGTCCGCAGCTCGTGGCTGGCGTCCGCGACGAACTGGCGTACGCGCGTCTCGCTCCGCTGGCGCGCGTCGAGCGCGGAGTGGACGTGGTCGAGCATGCGGTTGAGCGCGGCGCCGACCTGGCCGACCTCCGTGTGGGGATCGGCGTCGGGGGCGCGCTCGTGCAGCGCCACTTCGCCGCTGTGCAGGGGGAGTTCGGAGACGCGCGTGGCGGTGCTCGCGATCCTGCGGAGCGGGCGCAGTGCCACCCCGACCATGACGGCGCCGGCCAGCGACGCGGCGACCAGGCCCGCCGCGGTGACGCAGACCTCGACGACGACCAGCGTGTCGAGGGTGTTCTGCGCCTTGGCTGCCGGGACGGCGACGAGGAAGTCGCCCTTGCCGCCGCTCGTGTACTGCGCGCGGTACTCACCGCGCCCCGGGATCTCGACGTCGTGCGGCTCGCCGTCCCTGGGCACGGAGGCGAGCGCGGCGGTCTCCTCCTCGCCGAGCGACGTCGCGTCCGGCAGCTGGCTGCCGCTGTCGCCGTCCGGCTCGGTGCTGATGAGGGCCCGCCCGACCGAGCCGTCCTGTCCGACCTCCGCGCCGATGGTGCCGAGCTCCTGCGGGCCCCGCGAGACGAACTCCAGCGGGTCGGCGTGCGTTCCGGGGCCGCTGCCGCCCTCCGGGAGCGGCCCTGCGCCGGGCGGCACGGCGGGCCCGGCGGCCCGCTTGGCGACGTCGCCGAGCACCCCGTCCAGCTGGTCGTACAGATGCGACTCGAGGGCGATGGTGGTGACGGTCCCGATGACCGCGCAGACGACGGCGATCAGCGCGACGGCGGAGAGGACGAGCCGCGTCCGGAGGGTGCGCGGCCGCTGCCGCCGCCGGCCGAGGTGCCTCACGAAGGCACTCTCACGAGGGCGAGGAGACGGGGACGAAGGCACTCTCACGAAGGTGAGGAGACGGGGACGGCGGACTTGATCAGATACCCCGCCCCGCGCCGCGTGTGGATCATCGGCTCCCGGCCCGCGTCGATCTTCCTGCGCAGATACGAGATGTAGAGCTCGACGACGTTGGCCTGGCCCCCGAAGTCGTAGTTCCACACCCGGTCGAGGATCTGCGCCTTGCTGAGCACGCGCCGCGGGTTGCGCATCAGATAGCGCAGCAGCTCGAACTCGGTGGCGGTGAGGTGGATGGAGTCGCCGCCGCGGGTCACCTCGTGGCTGTCCTCGTCGAGCGTCAGGTCTCCCACGACCAGCGTGGACTCGCTGCGCTTGCCGGCGGCGCCGGCCCGCCGGATGAGGCCGCGAAGGCGCGCCACGACCTCTTCCAGGCTGAAGGGCTTGGTGACGTAGTCGTCGCCGCCCGCCGTGAGCCCGGCGATGCGGTCCTCGACCGCGTCCTTCGCGGTCAGGAACAGCACGGGCACGTCCGGCATCTCGCGGCGCAGCCTGCCGAGCAGGGAGAGCCCGTCCATGTCGGGCAGCATCATGTCGAGCACCACGGCGTCGGGCCGGAACGCGCGCGCGGCCCGCACCGCGCCCGCGCCGTCGCCCGCGCTGCGGATCTGCCAGCCCTCGTAGCGCAGGGCCATGGACAACAGCTCGGTGAGCGACACCTCGTCGTCCACGACGAGCACGCGGACGGGGCTCCCGTCCGGCCTGAGCAGTTCGGTACGCGCCTGAGGCGTGGTCGTGGTCATGCACCACACCCTGCGGGGCGCCCCTGAGAGCACTCTTGCGCGAACCTGTGAATTCCCTGAGAAACGGCAGAGGGCTTGCTGCGCCTACTGCCCGTGCTGCGCCTGCTGCCCGTGCTGCACACCCTTCCGCACTCCGAACACGTCGGAGGCGTTGCCGTACAGAACCCCCCGCAGCCACGCGTCCCCCAGCCCCAGCCGCTCAAGGGACTCCAGCTGATGGGCGTACGCGTACGGGATATTGGGGAAGTCGCTCCCCAACAGCACCCGGTCCCCCAGGTCGGCGAGCCGCCCCAGCTCCCCCTTCGGGAACGGCATGAGCCCCTCGCTGAAGTCGGTGAAGGCCATGGTGGTGTCCAGGCGCACCTCGCCGTACCGCTCCGCGAGCGCGAAGAACTCGGCGTACTCGGGCATCCCCATGTGCGCCACCACGAGCCGCAGCCGCGGATGCCGCGCGAGGAGCCGCTCGATCGGTTCGGGCCCGGTGTGCTTGCCGGGCTCGGGCCCGGACCCGCAGTGCGTCACGACGGGCACCCCGGCCTCGGCGAGCAGCCCCCAGACCCCTTCGAGCAGAGGGTCGTTGGGGTCGTAACCCCCCACCTGGACATGGGACTTGAAGACCCGCGCCCCCGCCTCGACGGCCTCCCGCACATAACGGTCCGCCCCCGGCTCGGGAAAGAAGGTCGCGGTGTGCAGACATCCGGGCGTGCGCCGCGCGAAGTCGGCGGACCAGCCGTTCAGCCACTCGGCCATCCCCGCCTTGTGCGGATAGAGCATCGAGGTGAAGGCCCGCACCCCGAACTCCCCGAGCAGCGCGACTCGTTGCCCCTCCTCGTGGCGATAGGTGATGGGCCACTCCGGTCCGCCGTCCGCCCCGTAGGCGTCGAAGTACGCCCAGACCTTCCGCAGCACGCGTTCCGGCATGAAGTGCGTGTGTACGTCGATGAGTCCGGGCAGACCGAGCCGCTCCCAGAAGTGGCGTACGGCAAGGACGTCGGCGCTTCCCGCGCCGGGCACGTCCGCCCCGCTATCCCCGCACAAAGCCGTGGCTCCGCTCGACCTTGGCGACGTGGAGGGCGTACGACTCGTACCACTCCTCGCGCCCGCGCCGCTGCGCCGCGCGGTGCTCCAGATTGCTCCGCCAGGCTTCGAGGGACTCCTCGTCACGGAAGTAGGAGACGGTGATGCCGACGCCGCCCGGCGTACGGGCGGACTCGGTCCCGAGGTATCCCGGAACGTCCTGGACCAGCTCGTCCATGCGCGCGGAGGTGTCCTCGTACCCCTCGTACCCCTCGTACCCCTCGTACCCCTTGTACTCCTCGTACTCCTCGGTGCGCACGGAGGTGAAGACGACTGCGTAGTAGGGCGGTTCAAAGGGCCCGACAGGAGCCACGGTGTGATCACTCATGACTTCACACTCGGCCCGTGCCCTTCCCGTGTCCACCCTCCGACCCCCCTCTTGACCCACGGGTGCGCAGACTTGACCCTCCGGTCGACAAACGGTCGTCCCTCGGCTGCGACCGACGGTCGGCCTCCGCCTGCGACCACTGGTCGGCCTCGGCCTGCGGCCACTGGTCGGCCTCGGCTCAGAAGAGCCCCTCCTGCTCGGCACCCCCGCCGCCGCCCTCCCCGGCCAGTTCCTGAACCGGCACCGTCACCCCGGCCCCCGCGTCGGCCCCCACCAGCGCCCACCCCACCAGCACCCGCGTATCGACGACGAGCACGCCCCGCCCCGCGACCTCCAGATGCAGGTCGGGCCCTGCCGCGGCCACCAGTCGGCCCGCGACCACCCCGCCGTCGACCAGCTCCGACACCACGCCCTCAGCGGCGGCCGACCCGGCCGACGCGAACGCCCCCTCATGGTCGACCGCGGCGAACGGCAGCCGCTCCAACGCCTCGGCCCATCCGTCCAGCCCCACGGCCCGCCCGTACAGCCCCTCCAACTCCCGCTCCCGCTCCGCCCATTCGGGCAGCCCGCCCCGCACCTCGCGCTTGCGCGCGTACGACACCCGGTCCGGCACTCCGAGCGCCGCCCGCAACAGCTCCTCCGTGCGCCGCGCCGCCATCAACGGCCCCCGCCCCAGCCAGCAGAACGCCACGGCCCCCTGTTCGAGCAGCCGCGCGGCCCCCCGCTCCTCCGCCGTGATCCCGGCCTTGACGAGCCCGGCACCGAACCACGCGAGATAGACCCGGTACGTCCGCGGATCGTCGGGCACCCCGTCCGCGGCCACCGAGAACGCCCGGTCGAGGCGCGCGCACTCCGGACAGCGCGCCTGCGTGGCCCGCCCCGGCACCACGGCCCGCAGGGGGCACGGGTTCCCCCGCGCCCCCACACACCGCCGTTCGCCGACGGCACGGAACCCGATCTCCTTCCCGTAGGAGAGGGCGCTGCGCCTGCCCCCTTCCCACCGCAGCACGGGCTTCCCCTCCGGCCACCCGAGACCGGCGCAACGCCACTCCACTCCCGCGACTCCTCCTCCGACGTATACGTCCCGGCGTACGCATTCGACGTGCGTACGCGTCCACACTTGTCTACGCGATCCGCCCGCCCCGCCGACGCCGGTAGTACGCCGCGGTGACGACCGCCAGCAGCGGACCCCACAGGAGCAGTGGCGCGTAGCAGACGGTCATGACCCACCACAGCGCCCCGTCCGGCGCTTCGGGCGATCCCATGTTCTCCGAGTTGTTCCATCCGCACGCACCGGAGACGGTGACGAGGGTGACCGCGGCCGCCCCGAGCGCTGCGGGGATCACCGCGGCGAGCGTGGGGATCGTCCGCCCGCCCAGCACCGGCACCCACCGCGGCAGGACCTCGCCCCATCTGTGCACGAGCCCCAGCGTCAGCAGCCCGAGCGCCTCGGCGAACAGACTCAGGCCGATCAAGTAGAACGACCCCTTTCCGGGGAAGTGGGAGGGGTCGAGGAACCCGCCGAACCCGGAGTCCCACCCGAAGGCGATGGCGATCCGCCAGAGCCCCGAGGGCACGAGCGTGAACGCGGCGGCGTGCGCGGCCCAACGGATGGACCGCGGTACGCGGGGCGACCCGCCGGGCGCCGTCTGCCGGACCTGTACGGACTGCTTTACCTGCTCGGGCTGCCCGGACTGCCCGGACTGCTCGGACTGCCCGGACTGCTCGGGCTCAAGGCCCCGCACCGTCTGCGCTGCCTGCGCGGTCTGCGTTGCCTGCCCGGTCTGCGCCGCCCGCGTGGTCTGAATGGTCCGCATCGTGAACTCCCGTCCTGTCACGGCTCCTTGCCGAACGGGATCCAGCCTCGTCCGCGACCTCCACCCGGGCCCATCCGCCGATCAGCACAAAGATCCAGGCCGCCCGCGCGCCGCCTCTGCCGATCGGCAGAGAGCGCGAACGGATCTTCCCCTCGTACGCTGACGACCACGGGCCCCAGGGGGAGCGGGCCAGGGGGGAGACACGATGACCACGCTCGGCCACATCCCGACGGCGGCCCTGAGCGCCCTCCCCACCGCGGCGGCGGCCTGCGCCCTGGCCTGGACCCTGACGCGCGCCCGCTCCGACCGCCACGCCCACTCCACCACCGTCTGCGCGGCCCTGTCCCTGGCGGCCACCTTCGGCTACCCGGCGATCGACCTGCGCACCGGCTCCGGCTGGAAGCTCTCCGAAGCCGCGCTCCTGCTGTTCCTCATCGCCGCGGTGACGCGCTGGTCGCCCCGGCGGGAGCTGTGGTCCGCCGTCCCGGCCGCGGCCCTCGCGGTGTCCGTCTGGCCCGTGCCGCTGATCAAGGGATCGTTCCTGGAGAGCACGGGCATCGTCGCGTTCTGGCTGCTCCCCGCGCTCGCCGCGGTGGCGGCCGGCGTCTATCCGCGCCGCGTGGAGCTCCGCCGCAGGTCCGCGGTGACCGAGGCACGCCGCGCCCAGCGGCTCCAACTCTCCCGCGATCTGCACGACTTCGTGGCGCACGACATCAGCGGCATCGTCGTCCAGGCCCAGGCGGCCCGCTTCGTCGCCGCCACGGACCCGGCGCAGGCGGTCCTCGCCCTGGAACGCATCGAGAAGGCGGGCCTGAGCGCGCTCGCGTCGATGGACCGCACGGTGGAGATGCTGCACGGCCCGGAGGCCTCCCCGAAGGACGCCGTCCCCGGTCTGGCCCAGCTCCCCGCCCTCATCGACGACTTCACTTCGGCGGGCACGACGGAGGCCGAACTCCGCATGGCCCCGCGCACGCCCGACGCCCTCTCCCGCGAGACGGGCGCGGCCGCCTACCGCATCGTCGTCGAGGCCCTGACGAACATCCGCAGACACGCCCCGACGGCACCGCGGGCCCGCATCACCCTGACCCCGGCCCCGACGGGCGTGGAGCTCCAGGTGACCAACGACGCGCCCGCCCGCTCCCCCGAGGCCGCCCCGCGCGGCCGCCGCACCCGCGGGGGCCTCGGCCTGCCCGCCCTCACGGAACACGCCGAGGCCCTGGGCGGCACGCTCACGGCGGGCCCGCACGAGAACGGCGGCTGGCGCCTGACGGCCGTACTGCCGAACACCCCGCAGCCCCAGAAGGAGCCGAAGTGACCCTGCCCGGACCCGAAGCGAGCGCACCCGAGCCCCACCGGGACACCCGGGAGACCCACGCCGCCCCGGCCGCCCCAGGCGGCCCGATCCGCATAGTCCTGGCCGACGACCAGGACGACGTACGCAGTGGATTCCGCCTGATCCTCGACTCCCAGCCGGACATGACGGTCATCGGCGAGGCCCCCGACGGCATCGCGGCGGTCGACCTCGCCCACCGCCTGCGCCCCGACCTCCTCATCGCGGACATCCGCATGCCCGGCCTCGACGGCCTGGAGGTCACGCGCCGCCTCGCGGGCCCGGACGCCGCGGAGCCGACCCGCGTCCTGGTCGTCACCACCTTCGACCACGACGACTACGTCCGCACGGCCCTGCGCGACGGCGCCTGCGGCTTCCTCCTCAAGCGCTCGGGCCCCGGCCTGCTGATCGAGGGCGTACGCGCCGCGATGGCCGGCGACCTCCTGATCAGCCCGCAGATCACGGTCCGCCTCCTGCAGACCCTGGCGACCACGCCCACGGAGCGCCGGGACCGCGTCCCCTCACCCCTCACCGCCCGGGAGGAGGAGATCGCCCTCCTGGTCGCGGACGGCCTCACGAACACGGAGATCGGCACGAAGCTGTTCATCTCGCCGGGCACGGCCAAGACCCACATCGCCAACATCCAGGCCAAGCTGAAGGCCCGCAACCGCGTGGGCATAGCGGCCTGGGCCTGGGAATCGGGCCTGGCATCACGCCCCGACGCCTAGCCGGGCGGAGAAGACCAGCACCGCCCGCGCCGCGTCCACCCGCGTCGGCGGGAGCTGCGTGAACGCGATGAGCTCCTTGCCGTCCGCGAACCGGCCGAGCCGCTCGCGCACCGCGACGACCTCCTCGGCCTGCTCGGCCGACCAGCCGAGGTGCCGCACCAGCACATCGGCGGGCACGGTGTTCACGTCGACCAGGCCGCCGTCGTCGTAGGTGCGCGGCAGGTCGGGCCGCCCGATCCGCATCTCCGCCGCGGCGACGGGATGCTCGACCAGCAGCCCGCGGGCCTTCCTGCGCAACTCCTCGCGCTCCATCGCGGCCCGCAGCACCTCGCGGTTGACCTGCCCCACGCTCCGCTCCTGGCCCGCGTCCCCGCGCCGCAGCGCACTCATGGCGACGGCCGTGTGCGCCGTGCCGAGGATCCACACACAGGCGGCCATCACGACGGCCCAGTTGTCGGCCGCGGCCTCGTCCTCGGGGATGAACACGAGGGCGAGGACGGCGGCGGCCGCGTAGAGGGCGGCGATGACGATGTTCCGCACCCGCCGCACCCGCCCCGACAGCCACCCGAAGGGCACAGCCGCCAGCAACCCGACGGAGAAGAACGGAACCAGCACCCACCACATGGCCCCGCGTCCGGGGGCGTCCACCTTGCTCATGATGTCCAGATTTTACGTCCTTGCGAAGGTAGCCCCGATTGCCCCCTGATCCGCCGCTGATCCGCCGCCGACCCGCCCCTGAATGCCGGGGCCCGGACGAACTGAACACAGCAACGACCAGAGGCCCCGACGATTTCTCGTCGCAGGGGTGTTGCTGGGTGCGCTCGGCTGCTGTAGTTGCGGTACTTCGCTGCTGTACCGCATCACAGGTCCACACGGGACACATGGCGCGCGTTCGGCGACTGGCTGCGGAGTCACCCGACTACAAGTAGGAGCGATCGTTCGCCACGCGGGCGGTCGGATCGTCTCCTGACCCCTCTCAGTGGGGCCACAGGGAGGCTGACTGGCACGATTGGGTCTATTTTCCTCTCACGCCGATCATAGGTTGGCCGCCGGAAAAGACCCGGCGGCCAACCTATGGCGCTGCTTAAGGCAACGACCACCAGTTGACCCACAGGTCGGAGTCATCGGTGATGACGAACGCATACGGCCGCTGTGTGGCATTCGGATTGTCCTGCATGGTGAGCACCTCGCCGGGGCGCTCGATGACGCGTCCGGGCGGGGTGTTCTGGGCGGCCCAGTGCCACGCCTTGCCGTCCCACCAGTTGACGTACAGCTTCGAGTCGTCGGCGATGACGAAGACATAGGGGCGGGTGAAGGCGTTCGGGTCATCCTTCATCGTGACCACGCCGACGGAGTCGAGGATGAGCCGCCCGCTGGGCGCACCCTGGTCGCTCCAGTGCCACTTGGAGCCGTCCCACCAGTTCACGTACAGCTTCGAGTCGTAGCCCTGGACGAAGACGTACGGCCGTTCCGCCGCGCTCGGGTCGTTCTGGGCGCTGATGACGCCCGCGCCCTTCTTGACCGGCTGCCCGGACGGCGCGCCCTGGTCGCTCCAGTGCCACTTGGAGCCGTCCCACCAGTTGACCCAGACCTTGGAGTCGTCGGTGATGACGAAGGCGTAGGGGCGAGTGAAGGCGTTGGGGTCGTTCTTCATCGTGGTGACGCCGATGGGCCGGGAGATGGTGCGGTTCGGCGGGGCGCCCTGGTCGCTCCAGTGCCACTTGGAGCCGTCCCACCAGTTGACCCACAGGCGGAAGTCGTCGGTGATGACGAAGGCGTACGGGCGCTGCGCCGCGCTCGGATTGTCCCGGGCGGAGATGACGCCGACGCCCTCACGGATCAGACGTCCGGCGGGCGCGCCTTGGTCGCTCCAGTGCCACTTGGAGCCGTCCCACCAGTTCACGTGCAGCTTCGAGTCGTCGGTGATGACGAACACGTACGGGCGCTGCTGCGCGTTGGCGTCGTTCTGCATGGTGACGGCGCCGACCTTCTCGATGATCGTGCGTCCGGCCGGCGTGCCCTGGTCGCTCCAGTGCCACGCCTTGCCGTCCCACCAGTTGACGTGCAGACGCGAGTCATAGCCGCGCACGAAGACGTACGGGCGCTGCACGGCCTGTGGGTCGTCCTTCATGGTGACGGCGCCCATCGTGGCCCGGACACCGACTGTGGTGGTGGGCCTTTCCTGGTCGTTCCACTGCCATGAACCCATCGCGTTCCCTCTCCGGCCCCCGTCCCGGCATCACCGGCAGGGGCATGCTGAAGTGAGACGTGCTCTCAAGGCCCTGGCGCCACGGGAGGCGGGCATCAGGGTGCGGGGACGGGTCCGGCCGGAGTCCCTCGACGTACTGTGCGTGCACACTCTGGCACCGCCTGGCCGACCTGTCATCGCCACAGAAGTCGAAGAAGACCATCCACTGTCCCGTTTCGGACATGTCGGCTGACAGCGCCGCATTCCCGGCAGCAGGCTTCATGTACCGGTCAGCCTGCAATCCGTGGATGGAAGAACGCCGAGGATCAAGGGGCAGACGAGGAGATCTCGGGGGCCGAATGGCCAAGTATCGCCGCGCCTGCCCCCTTGCCGTGACGGAGAGCGTCGCCACGCCCGGCACCCTGTGTGGGCCACCACGCGAAGGGCCCACCATGCGCAGGACAACACAGGGAAGTGCTCAGCCATCGGCGGTTGCCGTCAAAACTGCCGTCAAGGCAAAAGCCAGAGGCCCTGTGGATTGCTCCACAGGGCCTCTGATCTACTGTGCACTCGGCAGGATTCGAACCTGCAACCTTCTGATCCGTAGTCAGATGCTCTATCCGTTAAGCTACGAGTGCTTGTTTTGTTTGGTTTTCGTCTCCGCTCCCCGGCCTTTCGGCCCGCTCGCGGCGACAGGAAGAACATTACATGACTGCCGCCGCCATGTGAAATCCGTTTGCCCGACCCCTTGTGACCTGCGGAAATGCCATCCAGGGGGTGCTGCGACCCGCGGTCGGGTCCCAGGAGTACCGAGACCGGAACCCGGACGAGCCGAGGCCGGAACCTGGACGAGCCGAAGCCCGAGCCCCAGACGCACCGAAGCCCCGGTCCAGATGGAACGGGGCTTCGGGTCTTGAAGCGGAGGCGGAGGGATTTGAACCCTCGATGGGCTTTAAGGCCCAAACCGCATTAGCAGTGCGGCGCCATAGACCGGACTAGGCGACGCCTCCAGCTTGCACACCTGCGCGAGCGCGGGGGTGCGTGCAGATGATGACACAGCCAGGTGGTGTGTCACCAATCGCGGCCCCCACGGTACTAGTCGCGCGGCCCGCAGGGCAAAGCGTCCCACGGCACCGCAACGTCGCGCGGCGAACGGCGTTAGAGGCGGTGGAGCACCTGTCCCAGTCCCGTTCGTTCCCATGGAGATTCGAATGCTGCGCCGCCTCGTCCTCACCGCCGCCGCCTCTGCCGCCGCCCTGTCCGCCCTGCCCGCGACCGCGCACGCCGCCCCGGGCATCGTCGCCCCGACCGACCGGCTCACCGTGACGGTCACCGGGTCGGGAGGCACCGGCGACGGGACGTACGAACTGAACTGCCACCCGACGGGCGGCACGCATCCGGATGCGGCCGCCGCGTGCGCCGGCCTCGACGAGGTCACGGTCTACGGAACCGATCCGTTCGCGCCCGTGCCGGCCGACTCGATGTGCACGATGCAGTACGGCGGACCGGCCACCGCGCACATCACGGGGACCTGGCAGGGACGGCCCGTCGACGCCACGTTCGACCGCAGCAACGGCTGCGAGATCTCGCGCTGGGACTCTCTCGTACCGGTGCTGCCCGCGACCTCCGCGTGACCAGGCGGTACCGAAAACTCACATCTTCTGCGTGCGACCTCCCTCTCATCCGGCGTCGCGCGCGCAACCACTCCCCGTAGACTCCCTCCCGTGACACGCCACGGGCCGAGGGGCAAGATGGCCTGAGCGAGTCGGCAAGCAGCGGTAATCAGGGAGGAAGCGTCGTCGTGAGCAGCAGGCCATCCCGAGGCGCTGCTCGCCTCGCAGCCATACTCGACGCGCTCCCGGACGCGCTGGTCCTCGTCAACGCCAACGGCACCGTCGTGAACGCCAACGCGATCGCGCTGGAGGCGTTCGAGGCACCCGGCACGGCCCTCGTGGGGCGCGGACTGCTCGATCTCCTTCCGGAGTTCGACTCCCGGCTCATCCCCGGATCCATGCGGCGTCCGGACACCATCGACCAGCGCGGGCGGACCAAGCCGACGCGGATGGTCGCGCGGCGCACGGACGGCGGCGAGTTCCCCGTCGAGGTCACGAGCTCCCCCCTGGAAGACGGCAGGGACGCGTACGACAGCCACGGGTACACCGGCGACGAGTTGCTGATGCTCGTCGTGCGCGACCTGTCGGGCACCGTGGACACCGAGGCGGAGCTCGCGCGTTCGCAGCGGCAGACCGAGATGATCCTGCGGGCCGCCGCCGAGGGCGTGGTCGGCACGGACACCGACGGACGCGTCGTCCTCGTCAATCCGGCCGCCGCACAGATACTCGGCTTCCGGGCGAGCGACCTCGGCGGACAGGACCTGCACGCGCTGGTCCTGCACTCCCGCGCGGACGGCGAACCCTTCCCCTACGAGGAGTCCCCGCTCGCCGACACGCTCCGCTCCGGGCGCAAGCACCGGGTGCGCGGGCAGGTCCTGTGGTCCAAGAGCGGCGCCAAGGTGCCGGTCGACCTGACGACGTCGCCGGTGCGCGACGGGGACCAACTGGTCGGCGCGGTGATGACGTTCACCGACCGCAGGCCCTACGACGAGCTGGCGGAGAAGCACGAGGCCGCCGTCGCCCGGCACGCGGAGGAGCTCCGCGAGGCGACCGAGCGGCACGACGCGGAGATCAAGGCCGCGGAGGAGCGCAGGGCCGAGGAGATCAAGGCCGCCGAGGAGCAGCGGGCCGAGGCACTCGCCGCCGAACAGGAGCGGTACGCGGCGCTCGCCGAGCGCGAGAAGGACCGCTTCGAAGAGCTGGCCGAGCGCGAGAAGACGCGGTACGAGTCGCTGGCCGCGCGGCACGAACAGCTCCTTGCCGTCCTCGGTTCGTCCCTGCGCGGGCCCCTCGACGAGCTGCGCCGCGAACTGAACGCGCTCGCCTCGGACGACGCGGGCCAGCTGTGGCCCGAGGCCAACCAGGTCCTGCACCATCTGTCCGCCGGGTACGCCCGGATGACCACGCTCGTCGACAACGTCCTCGGCTTCCAGCGGCTCGACGCGGGCGACGCACAGCTCACCCTGACGCCGGTCATGCTCGACGCGGTCGTCGCCACCGGCGTGGAGGGCGCGGTCGAGCTGATCGGTCCCGGGCGCGCCCAGTTCGCGGTGCACGCGCCGCCGATCGAGCTCGTCGTCGACGCGGAGCAGCTGGCCACGGCTGTCGCCCATCTCGTCGCGGACGTGGCGGGGATCGACGCCACGGGCAACACGCGCGCGGGCGTCGGCACGGGCGCGGGCCTCGGTGTCGCGGGCGGCTACGTCGACTCGACCATCGTGGTGGCCGCGGCACAGCGCGGCGAGGTCGTCCGCATCGAGGTGCGGGGGCCGTACGCCGGGGGAGACCCGGTGCACGAGCCGATCGTCCGGGGCATCGTGCGGGCGCACGGAGGCGTGCTGCAGACGCACGAGGTGCCGGGGATGAGCGGCAGTGCGTACGTACTTGAGGTGCCGATCGGGGCGGGCTCTTCGGGGGCGACCGGTTCCGGAGGGGGCACCTCGGGTTCCGGGGTGGGCGCCCCGGGTTCTGGAGTGGGCATTTCGGAGAGGGCGGCTTCCGCTGCGGCTTCAAGGGCTGTCGCTCCGGAGGGGGCCGTTTCCGCCCCGGGCAGTTCGGTCGTGGTGCCCGAGCAGGCGTCGGCCGCCACGGGCGGCGGGCGTCGGCGGGCCCGGCGCTCCTCTGTCGACTCCTTCCTGGAGAGCAACGTCGCGGGAGCCTCGGACACGTCCGGCGGCGGTACGGAAGGCGGGGCGGTCGCCCCGTCGACCGGCACGGGACGGCGCAGGGGCCGGCGTGCGGCGGAGGCCGCTCCGGAGAGCCCCGCGTCCCTCGGCGGGGCGGTGGCGACGGACCCGGCGGCTTCTCCGGGGGTCTCTCCCGGGGGCTCTCCGGGGGCGGGAACGCAGGCTTCGGAGACGTCCGGTGGCATGCCTGGAGGCGCGTCCGGCGGCACGGGTCGGCGGCGCGGTCGGCCGAGTGCCACCGAGGGTTCCGTGGTGACGGCTGCCGAACACGCGGCCGGATCGGCGGCGTTGGGCGAGACGGTGCCGCCGCAGGGCGTGCCCGTCCCCTCCGGGGGGCGTCGCGCTCGGCGGGCCGGTGAGCAGCACGCGCTGCCCGCGCTGGCGTCGGGTCCTTCGGAGTCCTCGGGCAACGCTCCCGGCACCGCTCCGGGTGCCGAACTCGCCGCGGTCGAGGCCGGTTCCGGCGACGCCGCCGCGCGGCCCACGGGGCGTCGGGCGCGACGTGCGCTGGCCGCCGCCAAGGAGCGTGCCGCCGCGGAGGAGGCGAACAGCGGGCGTGTCTTCGCACTGCCGCCCGCCGAGGCCGACCGCGCGCCGGGCCAGGAGTACGCAGGGCAGGAGTACGCGGCCGTCCAGGACGGGGCCGGGCAGGACGGGGCCGGGCAGCACCACGCCGCGGCGCCGCACGCCGGGGCCCACGACCACACGCCTCCGCAGCCGCACCCGACGCAGGCCCCGACGGGGCGCCGCCGGTCCCGGCAGGCGGCCGGTGCGGGGGAGCCCGGGAACCCTGCGGCTCCCGGAAGCCCGGCGGGGCCCGAGGCTCCGGTGGGTCCCGCGGCTCAGGCGAACCCGGCGGCTCCGGCCAGCCGGGGGGCTTCGGCGGGCCCGGTGAACCCGGCGGCTTCGGCGAACCCGGCGGCTCCGGTGAACCCCGGGGCCCCCGCAGCCCCCACAGCTCCGGCGGGCCCGAACGCCCCGCAGGTCCCGGGAGCCGCTCAGGTTCCGGGCGCCGCTCAGGTTCCGGGCGCCGCTCAGGTTCCGGGCACCCCGCAGATGCCGGGAGCCGCTCAGGTCCCGGGCGCCCCGCAGATCCCGGAAGCCGCTCAGGCACCGGGCGCCCCGCAGATCCCGGAAGCCGCCCAGGCCCCGGGCACCGCCCAGGCCCCGGGCACTCCGCAGGTCCCCGGCGCCCCCCAGGCACCAGGAGCACCCCAGGCCCCGGCCGCCACTCAGACCCCCTCTGCCCCCGGCTCACCCCCGCAGAGCCCGCGGCAGAGCGGTCCGGGCGCCGAGTCCGGTCCGCTGCCCGCGCCGCAGCCGTGGCCCGACGGCACCACCCCGGCCGGTGGTGTCCCCACGCAGGGCACCCCGCACTCCGCGGGCACTCCGGCGCACGGCATCCCGACGCCCGCCCGGGGCGCCGCGCTCCCGCCCGAGCGCGGCGCGCAGGCCAGGGCGGCCCAGCCGCTGCCCGCCGAGGCCGCGCCCGGTGACCCCAACTCGACGCAGGGGCGCGCCATCAGCGTGCGTACGCTCGGCCAGGGCGTCCCGTTCGGCCAGCAGATCTCGGAGCAGCAGCGGGGTCAGCAGGGCGGGCAGGGCGGTACGGCCGCGCCCGGTCAGGGTCAGCAGCCGCCGCGGAACGCCCGTGTCCCCCAGTCACCTCAGCCTCCGCTGCCGCCGCAGGGTGCGCAGCCGGAGCAGAGCGGTGGGCGGGGGCAGGCTCAGGGTCAGGCTTCCGGTCCGCTGCCGCAGAGTGCCGGGCCCATGCCGCAGACCTCGCCTCAGACCTCGCCGCAGCCTCAGGAGACCCCCGCCGAGCCGCAGCAGGCCGCCGCCGCGCAGTCGCACACGCTCGGCGGCTCCGGTCGCCGGCGTCGCCTCGCCACGCCTCCGGAGCCCGCGGCCGAGGAGCGCCCCGAGGCCTCCGCGCGCCCGCATCCGCAGCCCCAGCAGGCCGCCGCGGCGCACCCCCAGTCCCGTATCGCGTCCACCGCGGAGGGCACCGGACGCGCGTACGCGATCGGCGCTCCGGACGAGGACGCCGACGAGGGCCCGGAGCCGCTGGACGGCCCCGGCGGCGCCGTCGAGGTCGCGAACCGCCCCCAGCCGCAGCCCATGGACGACGAGCTGCCGCCCGAGCCGCTGGACAACCCGCGCCGCCTCCTGGTGTGGCCCGCGCCCGACGTCACCACCCAGCAGGCGCTCAGCGACCGCGGCTACCGCCCCGTGATCGTGCACTCGCGCGAGGAGGTCGACGCCCAGATCGCGGCGTTCCCCGCGGCCCTGTTCGTGGACCCGTTGACCGGGCCGATCACGCGGACAGCACTGCAGTCGCTGCGCCAGGCAGCCGTGGCCGCCGAGGTACCCGTGCTCGTGACGGCGGGCCTCGGCCAGGCGACGCGCGAGGCGGCGTACGGCGCCGACCCCGCCGTACTCCTGAAGGCCCTCGCGCCGCGCGACAGCGAGCAGCACCCGCCGCGCGTCCTGCTCATCGAGGAGCACGAGGAGATCGCGCTCGCCCTGACGGCGACGCTGGAGCGGCGCGGCATGCAGGTCGCGCGGGCCGAGAGCGACGCGGACGCGGTGACGCTTGCGGCGCAGATGCGGCCGAACCTGGTGGTGATGGACCTGCTGCAGGTACGCCGCCGCAGGGCGGGCATCGTCGACTGGCTGCGCGCGAACGGCCAGTTGAACCGCACCCCACTGGTCGTCTACACCGCGGCCGTCGACGAGACGGAGCTGCCGCGGCTCGCTGCGGGCGAGACCGTGCTGTTCCTCGCGGAGCGCTCCACCAGCGGTGAGGTGCAGAGCCGGATCGTGGACCTGCTGGCGAAGATCGGCACGAACTGACCGCTGGAGGAGCGCAGCCTCTCCTCGGGGCTGGACGTCAGACCTGCGTGACGTCAGAGCTGTGTGACGTCAGAGCTGTGTGACGTCAGAGCTGTGTGACGTCCAGCTCGCCGTCCGCGTACTGCCTGCGGATGACCTTCTTGTCGAACTTGCCGACGCTGGTCTTCGGGACCGCGGGGACGATGGCCCAGCGCTCGGGGAGCTGCCACTTGGCGACGCGGCCCGCGAGGAAGTCGCGCAGGGTGGCGTAGTCGGCGCTCGCGCCCTCCTTCAACACGACCGTGGCGAGCGGACGTTCACCCCACTTCTGGTCCGGCACGGCCACGACCGCGGCCTCGGCGACGTCGGGGTGGGACATCAGGGCGTTCTCCAGCTCGACCGACGAGATCCACTCGCCGCCCGACTTGATGACGTCCTTGGCCCGGTCGGTGAGGGTCAGGAAGCCGTCCTCGGTGATCACGCCGACGTCGCCGGTCTTCAGCCAGCCGTCCTCGCTGAACTTGTCCTCGGGCCTGAGGACTTCGCCGCCCGCACCGCCGTAGTAGGCGCCCGCGATCCAGGGGCCCCGCACCTCCAGCTCACCGGCCGACTCGCCGTCCCAGGGCAGGCGTTCGCCGCCGGGTCCGACCAGGCGGCCCTCGACCGAGGCGGGGAAGCGGCCCTGGGTGAGGCGGTAGCCGAACTCCTCGTCGGTGCCGATGGCGTGGGCCGGCGGGCGGGCGACCGTGCCGAGCGGGGACGTCTCCGTCATGCCCCAGGCGTGGCAGACGCGCATGCCGAGCTTGTCGAAGGCCTCCATCAGGGACGGCGGGCAGGCCGAGCCGCCGATGGTGACCTGGCCGAGCGAACTGACGTCGCGCGGCTTCGCGGTGAGCTCCGCGAGCAGGCCCTGCCAGATGGTCGGGACGGCGGCCGCGTGCGTGGGCCGTTCCGTCTCGATCATCTCGGCGAGCGGCGCGGGCTGCAGGAAGCGGTCCGGCATCAGCATGTTCACGCCGGTCATGAGGGTGGCGTGCGGCAGTCCCCAGGCATTGACGTGGAACTGCGGGACGACGACCAGGGACGTGTCCGCGTCCGTCAGACCCATCGACTGGGTCATGTTGACCTGCATGGAGTGCAGGTAGATGGAGCGGTGGGAGTAGACGACGCCCTTGGGGTCGCCGGTGGTGCCGGAGGTGTAGCACATGGCGGCCGCGGTGCGCTCGTCGAGCTCGGGCCAGTCGTAGCCGGTGGGCTTGCCGGCGAGCAGCTCCTCGTACTCGTGCACCTGGGCGCTCGCCCCCTCCAGCAGGGAGCGGTCGCCGGGGCCCGAGACCACCAGGTGCTCGACGCTCGTCAGCTGCGGAAGGAGCGGCGCGAGCAGGCCGAGCAGGGAGCCGTTGACGATGATGACGCGGTCGGCGGCGTGGTTGACGATCCACGTCAACTGGTCCGCGGGCAGGCGCAGGTTGAGGGTGTGCAGGATGGCGCCCATACAGGGCACCGCGAAGTACGCCTCGACGTGCTCGGCGTTGTTCCACATGAAGGTGGCGACGCGCTCGTCGTCCGTGACGCCGAGGTCCTCGCGCAGCGCGTGGGCGAGCTGAGCGGTGCGCTCACCGAGCTCGCGGTAGCTGCGGCGCTGCGGGGCGCCTTCCCCGGTCCATGTGACGACCTGCGAGGTCCCGTGCACGGTCATCCCGTGCCGCAGGATGCGGGTGACGGTCAGCGGTACGTCCTGCATCGTGCTCAGCACGGCGTCCTCCTGGGGCGGCATCGCCTACGCGGCAGTAAGGGTTGCGCTGATTCTGCGCGCATACCGCGTGGTATGTCACTACTCCAGGGGATGATCGATCATCGGCCGCGTCCCGTCGGCCCTCCGCCCACCGTGTTCGGCGGACCGGCGCTTCAGGCCACCGTGTTCGGCGGACCGGCGCTTCAGGCCACCGTGTTCGGCGGACCGGCGCTTCAGGCGTCACGCGTCAGACGTCAAGCGTCATGCGCCAGGCGTCAGACGTCAGACGTCACGCGTCATACGCCAGGCGTCAGGCGTCAGGCGTCACGCGTCACGCGTCATGCGCCAGGCGTTCAGCGGACCGGCGTGAGCTCCGGGTCCTCGCGGAGCTTGCCGAGCGCACGCGACACCGCGCTCTTGACCGTGCCGATCGAGACCCCGAGCACCTCGGCGGTCTGGGCCTCGCTGAGGTCCTCGTAATACCTGAGGACGACCATCGCCCGCTGCCGTGCGGGCAGCTTCATGATCGCGCGCCACATCGCGTCCCTGAGCACCTGCTGCTCGGCCGGGTCCCCGGCCGGCGTCACATCGGGCTCCGGCAGCTCGTCGCACGCGAACTCGTCGACCTTGCGCTTGCGCCACTGCGACGTGCGCGTGTTCAGCAGGGCCCGGCGCACATAGCCGTCGAGGGCGCGGTGGTCCTCGATCCGGTCCCACGCGACATACGTCTTGGTGAGCGCGGTCTGCAGCAGGTCCTCGGCATCGCTCGGATTCGCGGTCAACGAGCGGGCGGTGCGCAGCAGTACGGGCTGGCGCGCCCGCACGTAGGACGCGAACGACGGGTACGCCGAGGGCCCGGTGGCCCGCGCCTGCCCCGTGCGCCGCGTCGCGGCCTTCGATGCGCTGGTGCACACGGACACCATGGATGCGGTCATGGCTCCACGCTAGAAGCGCCCCCTACTTCTCCGGATCGGCCGCAGGTCCCGAAGCCGTGTCCGCCTCAGGTTGTACGAATGGTGCTGCCTCCACCTCCTACAGGTGGAGGAGGCGGAGCACACCCCCTGAGGGTTCCTCCCCGAGAGCCGCCCGGCGTGCACCGCGCCTCCGACCGGAGCGACGGCTAGCGGATGCGGGCCACGGGGGCGTGCATCAGATTGCGGTCGATCATCAGAGTGCGGCCGCCGTGCCGCTCCTTCACGTTCCCCGCGTACTGGTGGATACGCCGGGCCGGGTGCCAGGCGTGGCGCCGCAACGCGGGCTCGCGGTACAGGTGCGGCCGGGTGTGCCAGCGCGCGAACCACATCACCGCCGGCAGATCCCGCACGCCCGCCCGCCGCGCCGCCTCCATGTGCCGCACTCCGGAGTCGGCGCTGCTGTAGAAGCCGGGGACGTAGCCACGCCTGCGCACCTCTCGGTCCCAGGCGCGGACGAAGGAGAGGGTGGTGCGCGCACAGCTCTTCTTCCGATAGGTGTACGCCTCCATGTCCAGGTAGAGCGGGCTGAGCCGCCGGATACCGAGTGCCTTCGCCCTGCGTACCGCGTCACGTCCTTCCCGCTTGCCCTGGCTCCAGGGGTGCCGTCCGATGCGTACGCCCTTCTTGTTCTTCGCCACGACGCAGGGCGACTGCGATCCGACGTAGACCGGGAGGACCCGCCAGCCCATCCGCTTGACCGCACGCATCCAGCCGCGGTTCAGGTGCGGTTGGCGCTTGCAGGCCCGGCCGCGGCCGCCGTAGTAGATGCCGACCGCGCGATAGCTGGACTTGCGCCAGCGCCGCATGGTGTCGGTGGACTGGGTGGTGCAGGTGTCGAAGGCCCAGCCCTTGAAGGTCGCCACCTTGGCCGCCTTGGCCCCCTTGGCACGGTCGGTCGCGGCGCCCGGTGGCGCCGCGGCCAGGTCCAGGGTCAGGGTCGTCAGGACGAGGACAAGTCCAATGATCATCTTTCGGAGACGCATAGGGCGAGTGAACGGCCCGGACATGCGCGCGAGCCCGGGACACGCGCCACGTTCAGCCGTCCGACCCCAGAATCAGCCCCGATGTGGGGACGCCGGTGCCGGCGGTGACCAGGGTGCGGGCGGCGTCCGGTATCTGGTTCACCGAGGTGCCGCGGACCTGGCGGACGGCCTCCGCTATGCCGTTCATGCCGTGCAGATACGCCTCCCCCAGCTGTCCGCCGTGCGTGTTCAGCGGCAGCCGCTCCTCGGCGACGAAGCCCGCGGCCTCGCCGGGCGCGCAGAACCCGAACTCCTCCAGCTGCATCAGCACGAACGGCGTGAAGTGGTCGTACAGGATCCCGACGTCGATGTCGCTCGGGGCGAGGCCCGAGGTGCGCCACAACTGCCGTGCCACCACGCTCATTTCGGGGAGTCCGCTCAGATCGTCGCGGTAGAAGCTGGTCATCTGCTCCTGTGCCCTGCCCGCGCCCTGGGCCGCCGCCGTGATCACGGCCGGGGGGTGCGGCAGGTCGCGGGCCCGCTCCACGCTCGTGACGACGATCGCCTGGCCGCCGTCCGTCTCCTGGCAGCAGTCCAGGAGCCGCAGGGGCTCGACGATCCAGCGCGACGCGGCGTGGTCGGCGAGCGTGATCGGCTTGCCGTGGAAGTACGCCGCGGGGTTGGTCGCCGCGTACTTCCGGTCGGTGACGGCGACATGGCCGAAGGCGTCCGGTGTCAGGCCGTAGGTGTGGAGGTAGCGCTGGGCGGCCATCGCCACCCAGGAGGCGGGGGTGAGCAGGCCGAACGGCAGGGACCAACCGAGCGCGGCCCCCTCGGCCGACGGCTCGCGCCGCTGCACTCCCGAGCCGAATCTGCGCCCGGAGCGTTCGTTGAACGCGCGGTAACAGACGACCACTTCGGCCACTCCCGCCGCCACCGCGAGCGCCGCCTGCTGGACGGTGGCGCAGGCCGCGCCGCCGCCGTAGTGGATGCGGGAGAAGAAGGACAGCTCTCCGATGCCGGCTGCCTGGGCGACGGTGATCTCCGGGCTGGTGTCCATGGTGAAGGTGACCATGCCGTCGACGTCGGCGGGGGTGAGCCCGGCGTCGTCGAGCGCGGCGCCCACCGCCTCCACGGCCAGCTTGAGCTCGCTGCGCCCGGAGTCCTTGGAGAACTCCGTGGCCCCGATCCCGACGATCGCGGCCCTTCCGCCGAGGCTGTCTCGCGCGCGGACGCTCATGCGGCACCTCCCGCGGGGACGGTCACCGTGACCGTGCCGGTGACGTGCTTGCCGATGCCGTTGGCCCCGACGACCTGGACGGTGGCCGTGTCGCCCTCGGAGGTGGACTCGACGTGGCCGATGGAGCCGGTCAACACCATCGTGTCCCCCGGGTAGTTGGGCGCCCCGAGTCTGATCGCCACCTTGCGCAGGACGGCGGCGGGGCCGAAGTGGTCGGTGATGTAGCGCCCGACGAGGCCGTTGGTCGTCAGGATGTTCATGAAGACGTCGGGCGATCCCTTCGCCTTCGCGAGCTCGGCGTCATGATGCACGTCCTGGTAGTCGCGGGACGCGACGGCTCCGGCGACGATCAGCGTGCGCGTGATCGGGATCTCCAGCGGCGGCAGCTTCTCACCCGTCCTCATGCCGACTCCCCCTCCCGGGACTCCGCGATCAACTCGCCCAACTCCTCCAGGACTTCGCTCCCGCAGCCCAGATACGCGTCCAACTGCCGCCCCCAGAGGAAGTGCCGGTGCACGGGATGGTCGAGGTCGGCGCCCATGCCGCCGTGCAGATGCTGGCCCGTGTGCACGACGCGCTTGCCCGCCTCCGACGCCCACCAGGCGGCGGTCAGCGCATGCGTGTCGTACGCCAGGCCGGTGTCGCGGCGCCAGGCCGATTCGTAGGCCGTGACGCGGATCGCCTCGGTATCCATGTGGGCGTCCGCGGCGCGGAGTTGGACGCCCTGTCTGGCCGCGAGGGGGCGCCCGAACTGTTCCCGCTCGTTCGTATGGGCCACGGCCCGCGCCAGTGACCCCGCGCACACCCCGGCCTGGAGCCCCGCGAAGGCCGTGCGCGCGGTGGCCCGCACGTCCTCGTACGCCGCGGCGCCGCCGAGACGCTCCCCGGAGGTCCGGTCCAGGCCGCCGAGACGCTCCCCGGGGGCCCGGTCCAGGACCAGCCGCCCCGCGGCCCAGGGCGCCGTCAGCTCGACCGGCTCCACCCGGGCGTCGGCGACCCGCACCAGCCACAGGCTCCGGTCGGCCGCGGCCACCAGGACCTGCGTGGCATCCCTCAGCCACGGCACCCACGGCACCGTGCCGCTCAACACCCCGTCCGCGGAGGCCTCCACACCGCCCCGGGCCGGAAGCGCCCCTGTGGCGACCGCGTCCCCCTGCCGCAGCGCGGGCAGCAGCCGGTCCCGCTGCTCGGCCGTGCCGTGCGCGGAGATGGCCAGCAGGCCGTAGACACAGCTCGCCGCGAACGGCACCTGGGCCGTCACCCGCCCTTGCTCCTCCAGGAGAAGCACGAGGCCGAGCAGCCCGACGTCCTCCACCGCGCCCGGCAGCCCCGCCGCGCACAGCGCCTTCCACAGCTCGGCGTCCGAGCCCGTCCCCGCCGCGGCCAGGCGCTCCGGTGTCGCCAGGTCGGTGAAGATCTCCCGGGCGAGATCGCGCGCGGCGGCCTGCTCCTCCGTGGGCGTGAAGTCCATGTCAGAGCTCACCTCCCGACGTCTCCTCCAGGGCCCGGAACACCGGCAGCTCCAACTCCGCGTCCACGCGCTGGAATTCGAGACGCACGGGCATCCCGATCCGCACCTTGTCGCACGGCACCCCGACCACGTTGCTGACGATCCGCACGCCCTCCGCCAGCTCGACGAGTCCCACGGCATAGGGCGGATCGAAGGCAGGGAAGGGCGGGTGGTGCATCACGACGTACGAATAGACCGTGCCCTCGCCGCTCGCCTCGACCGTGTCCCACTCGGGCGAGCCGCAGGCGTTGCACCCGGGCAGCCACGGGAAGCGGAGCTCGCCGCAGCCGCCGCAGCGCTGGATCAGCAGGCGGTGCTCGGTGACGCCCTCCCAGAAGCCCGCGTTGTCGCGGTTGACGACCGGGCGGGGGCGCTTGCCCTTCGGTGTGCGCTCCGCAGGGGCGTACTTGAGGATCCGGAAGCGGTGCGTGCCCGCGAGTTCGCCGCCCGCGCGGACGTCCATGCGCGTCGTGACGAAGTGGCCCGTGCCGAGCTTGGTCGTCTTGCGCTCCGACACCGACTCGATCACCGCGTCGAAGGTGATCTCGTCGCCCGGCCGCAGCGCCCTCAGATACTCCTGCTCGCAGTCGGTGGCGACCACCGAGGTGTACCCGGCGCCGTCGAGCAGCGCGAACAGGTCGTCGTACGCCTGCGAACGTCCCTCGTGTCCGGAGAGGCCGCCCATCGTCCAGGCTTGCAGCATCGTCGGCGGCGCCACGGGATCCGCGCCCGCGTACGCGGGGTTGGTGTCGCCCATCGCCTCGCACCAGTGCCTGATCATCGGCGTGTTGACCGGGTCCTTGCCGAGCCCCGCCTCGGCCGCGGCCCTGCCCTCGAACGCCTTCAACTCCTCGTACGCGATGTCCTGCGGAGCCTTCCTCCCCGCGCTCCGCGACGCGCCCGTGCCCCGCTCTGCGCCCGTGCCCCGCGACGCGCCCGCGTCCCGCGATGTAGTGGTCACCGCCGCCCCCTCCGCATGCCGAGCCGCATCGTCGCGACGATCTCCCGCTGCACCTCGCTCACCCCGCCCCCGAACGTGTTGATCTGCGCGGCCCTGTTCATCCGCTCCAGCTGCCCGCCCCCGAGCTCACCCGGCGAACCCGCCCGTACGAGCCCGGACTCGCCCGTGATCTCCTGACACATTCGGTACACCTCCACGGCCGATTCGGTTCCCATGACCTTCACGCCGCTCGCGTCGCCGGGCGCCAGCCGGTCCGCCCCCACATCCCCCACCAGACGCCAGTTGAGCAGGCGCGTCGCCGCGAGCCGCGCATGCACCTCGGCCAGCCTCGACCGCACCCACGGGGCGTCAATCCGACGCTCACCCGTCACCGGATCGGGTGTACGCGCGAAGTCCAGGGCCGCGGCGTAGAAGTCCTCGGCCTGCATGCCGATCGCGGCGAGCGCCACCCGCTCGTGGTTGAGCTGGTTGGTGATGAGGCCCCAGCCGCCGTTCTCCTCGCCGACGAGGTTCGCGGCGGGCACCCGGATCCCGTCGTAGTAGGTCGCGGTCGTCGTCAGGCCGCCCACCGTCTCGATGGGCGTCCAGGAGAAGCCGGGGGCGTCCGTCGGCACGAGGACGATCGAGATGCCCTGGTGTTTGGGGGCCTCGGGGTCGGTGCGGCAGGCCAGCCAGATCCAGTCGGCGTTCTGCGCGTTCGAGGTGAAGATCTTCTGGCCGTCGATCAGCCAGCCGTCCCCGTCGCGCACGGCCCTGGTCCGCAGCGCGGCCAGATCCGTGCCGGCGGACGGCTCGCTGTAGCCGATGGCGAAGACGAGGTCACCGCTGAGGATGCGGGGCAGGAAGGCCGCCTTCTGCTCCTCGGTGCCGTACTTCATCAGGGTCGGCCCGACGGTGTTGAGGGTGACCATCGACACCGGCGCGCCCGCGCGATGGGCCTCGTCGAAGAAGACGAACTGCTCGTCGGCGCCGCGCCCTTGGCCGCCGTACGCCACGGGCCAGCCGAGCCCGAGCATCCCGTCGGCACCGATGCGCCGCAGCAGACGGCGCTGTTCCGTCACGTCCGTGCTGTCGGGCGGCCCGTCGGGCATCACGTCCCGGAAGTACGCGCGCAGTTCGGCGCGCAGGTGCCGCTGGCGTTCGGTGGGGGCGAGGTGCACGGTGGCGGCCTCTCCATCTCGTACCGACAAGGATTTCTGACTGTCCGTCAGATGTCGTGCCGGTGTCAAGAGATCATCCGGTAACGGCCCCGCAGGGAGAGCCGCCCTCGCCCCCCGGACACGCCTGTGCGGCGGCACCGAAGCACCGCCGCACAGGAACGTCACACCCCACAGTGCGAACCCCCTGGAGCCGTCCCGAGCGACTCCAGGGGTACCCGGCTCACCAGAGCTCGGTGAAGTTGACCGCGATGTTCTCGTTCGACTGGTCGATCGCCGTGAAACCGGAACCGTTCACCTGAGCGTTGTTGTTCTGGTTCGAGGCGCCGTTGCCGACGGCCTGCTGCTGCGTGGTGTTCGAGTTGCCGTTGTTGTCGCCGCCGACGCCACTGCCGTTGACGGTCGCCACACCCGCGTTCGATCCGTTGTCCGCGAAAGAGCCGTTGTCGGCCATCGCGACGCCCGAGAAGAGCGCGGCGGCCAAGGGCAGGGCTGCGGCGGCAGCGATGACGCGGGCGGTACGGATGCTTGCCATGTCTATTCCTCCAGAACAGGAGGTACGCACCGACCCACAGGTCGGGAGTACCAGAAGTACGGCTTATCCCAAGGCGGTTGGCCGACCGCCTCGGATGTGCTGCTCGACGTCGCGACTCCAGAGTTGCCCACCGAATCCCCGGCGAACCACCCAAGAAGCCCCGATTCCCCCGCAAGCGTGAGGACATGTCGATAAACCCGCTTCACGCCCCCAAATCCCCAGATCAGTCCCGCACGATCTGCCCGAAACCCGCCTCACCCCAGTCCCCGCACGAGGCGAAGCGTTCCGCCACCACCGATCGGACGGGCCCGCCGAGGCCGCCATTTCCCCGCCCGGCCGCCCCGCCGGGACCACTCCCCGTCCGCTCCCTCTTCCCTTCTTCGAACATGCGTACGAAACTGAAGTCATGGCCACCACCGACCGCCATGCCACCACCCTGGCGCTCGCCCACGCACTGTCCGCCGCCGAGCGCGGCCTCGCGGTGATCCCGCTGTCCCGCACCAAGCTCCCCGCCCTGCGCTCCCCCCACCACGAAGACCCCCAACCGGTCCTCTGCCACGGCGAATGCGGCCGCCTCGGGCACGGCGTGTACGACGCGTCGACCGACCCCCGGCGTATCCGCGAACTCTTCGCCGCCGCCCCCTGGGCCACCGGCTACGGCATCGCCTGCGGGCTGCCGCCGCACCATCTGATCGGCATCGACCTGGACACCAAGTCCGGTACGGACGCCTCGGCGGCGCTGCGTGCACTGGCGCTGCGCCACCTCTTCACGATCCCCGACACCGTCGTCGTGACCACCCCGAGCGGGGGCCGCCACATCTGGCTCGCCGGGCCCGCCGACGCCGTGATCCCCAACTCCGCGGGCCGGCTCGCCCCCGGCATCGACATCCGGGGCGCCGGCGGCTACCTCGTAGGCCCCGGCTCCCGTACCGAGCACGGCGTCTACGGCACCGCGCCCGGCACGGCCCAACTGCCGCCCGCACCCTGCCCGCCCGCCCTGCTGCGCCTGCTCACGCCCCCGCCGCGCGCACACCACCCCACGCCCCCGCCGCCCGGGAACCCACCGTCCGGGAACACACCCGCAGGACACCCGGACACGGACGCCCAGCGGGGCCAGGGGCTCGTGCACTTCGTCCTCGCGGCACACGAGGGGCAGCGCAACACCCGCCTCTTCTGGGCCGCTTGCCGCGCCTACGAGAACGGCATCGGCGAGACCCTCGCGCCCCGGCTCACGGAGGCCGCGGTCCGCGTCGGCCTCACGGAACGCGAGGCCCGCTCGACGATCGCCTCGGCGGCACGTCTCACGGGGCACGCGTAGCGGGCAACCGTGCCCCCCCCCGGGACATGCATACGGGACATGCGTAAGGGGCGCCCGCAATAGCGGACGCCCCTTACGCACAACACGCGGTGGGTGTGGGATTTGAACCCACGGTGGCTCGCACCACGACGGTTTTCAAGACCGTTCCCTTAGGCCGCTCGGGCAACCCACCCCGCGCCGACCACCGGAGAACCGGAACGGCGCGGGGACAAGACTAGCGGGTCACCTGCTGGGCCGACGGGTCAGCTGTCGCCCTTGCGTGAGCCCAGGGTCACGTCGACCGTGCGCTCCTTGCCGTCGCGCTCGTACGTGATCTTGACTGTGTCGCCCGGCTTGTGGGTCCAGATCTGGCCGATCAGGGTCGGGCCGCTGTCGATCACCGTGTCGTCCAGCTTCGTGATGACGTCGCCGGGCTTGAGGCCCGCCTTGTCCGCCGGACCGTTCGGGGTGACCGCGTCCGAACCGCCCGCGCCCTCCTGGGAGATCGTCGCGCCGTTCGTGCCCTCCTGCTGGAGGGAGACGGACGCACCGATCACGGGGTAGACGGGCTTGCCGGTCTTGATCAGCTCCTTGGCCACGTTCTGCGCCTGGTTGACCGGGATCGCGAAGCCCAGGCCGATGGAGCCGGACTGGCCGGAGCCGCCGAGGCCGCCGCTGTCCGCGGGCTTGATCGCGGAGTTGATGCCGATGACCGCCCCGCGCGCGTCCAGGAGCGGGCCGCCGGAGTTGCCGGGGTTGATGGACGCGTCGGTCTGCAGGGCGCTCATGTACGAGCTCTTGCCGCTCTGCCCGCCGTCGCTGGAGGTCACCGGGCGGTTCTTGGCGCTGATGATGCCGGTGGTGACGGTGTTCGACAGGCCGAAGGGCGCGCCGATCGCGATCGTCGAGTCACCGACGGCCACGCGGTCGGAGTTGCCGAGCTGGAGCGGCCTCAGGTTGTCCGGGGCGTTCTTGAGCTTGATGACCGCCACGTCGTAGCCCTCGGCGCGGCCGATGACCTCGGCGGCGTACTTCTTGCCGTTCGAGAACGTCGCCTGGAGCTTTCCGCCCTCGGCGGCCGACGCCACCACGTGGTTGTTGGTGAGGATGTGGCCCTGCTTGTCGTAGACGAAACCGGTGCCCGTGCCGCCCTCGCCGCTGCCGCTCTGCGCCTCGATGGTGACGACGCTCGGCAGCGCGTCATTGGCGATCTTGGCGACAGAGCCAGGCTCCCGCTTGAGGTCGGCGGGGGTGTCCGGGGCGGAGACCGTGGTCGAGTTGGTGTCGTCGTTGCGGTCGGCGGCCCAGTAGCCGACGCCGCCGCCGACACCGCCCGCGACCAGGGCGGCAACGAGCACAGCGGCGACCAGCCCGCCGCGCCGGCCGCCGGGCTTCGGCTCCTGCGGCTGGTACGAGGCACCCCAGCCGGAACCGCTTCCGCCACCCGTGGCGTACGACGGCACGGCGGGCGGGGCCGGAGGCGGCCAGCCGCCCGCACCGGAAGCGGCCTGCGGGGCGCCGACGTGGGCGGGAGCGGAGTGCGCCCCTTCGTACCCCCGTTCGTACCCCGGCTGCCCCATGGGCTCGGGGGCGGCGGGTGCGCTCGGAGCGGAGGACGTGCTCGGAGCGGAGGGTGCGTTCGGAGCGGAGGGTTCTGTTCCACCCGGCGCGGCAGAAGGCGCAGCCGCAGAAGGCGCAGCCGCAGAAGGCGCAGCTGCAGGAGGCGCGGCCGCAGAAGGCGCAGCCGCGGATTCCGCAGGAACAGCGGGCGCGTCCACCGGCGCGGGAGGCGCGTGAGGCACGGCAGGCGCGGCAGGAGGCACGGACGGGGCCTGGGGTACTTCGTTGCCCTCGTTCTCGGTGCTCACAGCTCTTTCTCCTCGGTCCATGCTGTTGGTGCTTGCGTTCTCGGTCACGGCCTGGCTGTACCAACTGTGTGTTTGTCTGCAGTCAGCTTTTCCCATGGGCTGTCAGGGCACCATAAGCCGATCCTGTGTGTCCGGCGCCCCGGGAGACCGCCCTCCGGCGAGCCGCCGGGTACCCCGTGATGGCACGATGACGCGGTGACCCCCGCACGACAGCACCAGATCCAGGTCGTCGCCCACCGCGGAGCCTCCGAGGACGCCCCCGAGCACACGCTGGCCGCCTACAAGAAGGCCGTCGAGGACGGCGCCGACGCCCTCGAATGCGATGTACGACTCACCGCGGACGGACACCTCGTCTGCGTCCACGACCGCCGCGTCAACCGCACGTCGAACGGCCGCGGAGCCGTCTCGGCGCTCGAACTGGCCGATCTGGCCGCCCTGGACTTCGGCTCCTGGAAGAAGGACCACGACGAGACCGAGGAGGGCGAAGGCCCCGACTGGGAGGGCTCCTCGGACGAGGACACCTCCGTACTGACCCTGGAGCGGCTGCTCGAGCTGGTGGCCGAGAGCAACGCGTCGGGCCGCCAGGTGCGGCTCGCCGTCGAGACCAAGCACCCCACCCGCTGGGCGGGGCAGGTGGAGGAGCGTCTGCTGCTGCTCCTCAAGCGCTTCGGTCTGGACGCGCCGCCCGCCGAAGGCCCGTCCCCGGTACGGATCATGAGCTTCTCGGCGCGTTCGCTGCACCGCGTGCGGGCCGCGTCCCCGACGCTGCCGACCGTCTATCTGATGCAGTTCGTCTCGCCGCGCCACCGCGACGGGCGCCTTCCCGAGGGCGTCCGCATCGCCGGACCCGCGATGCGGATCGTGCGCAATCACCCCGCGTACGTGGCCAAACTGAAGCGCGCGGGCCACCAGGTGCACGTCTGGACGGTGAACGAGCCCGAGGACGTCGAGCTCTGCGCGGAACTGGGTGTCGACGCGATCATCACCAACCGCCCCAAGCAGGTTCTGACCCAACTGGACCGTCTGGGACTCCATTAACTCCGGTTACAGGGAGTGCACCGGCGCGTTCGGTCCGTATTCGATCGTTACGAGTGCGTCACCGGACGGGGATTGGCCGGTTTCCGGTCCAGTCCATTGGGGCATCCACACCGTGGCGTGGGGCGAAGGAGGTCTCGGGGGTGGCGTTGGTGGTGGCACGGGAGGTGCCCACGTCGTCGAGCATGGCCGTACCCCATGGCCCTGCGGGCGTGGGGGAAGCACGACACCGGATGCGCGATCAGCTGCGCAGGCACGGAGTGTCGGAGTCGGTCGTCGACGATGCCGTACTGATCCTGTCGGAGTTGCTCAGCAATGCCTGCCGGCACGGCAGGCCACTGGGCCGCGGCATGGTGGGCGACGGCGATGTGCGCGCGGCATGGCACGTCGACAAGACAGGCCGGCTGACGGTCGAGGTGACGGACGGCGGCGGCCCGACCCGCCCGGTCCCCGCCACCCCGTCGGTCACGGCGCACGGCGGCCGCGGGCTCAACATCATCACGGCGCTCGCCGACACCTGGGGAGTCCGCGACGACGTGCACGGCGAGGTCACGGTGTGGGTCGTCGTCCAAGCGGGGCACCGCCACGACGATTTCGCTACGCGCGTCGCGGCCCCCTCCGCGGCCGCGATATCGGAGCTCGCCTTCTCGGATCCCTTCGACGACTTGGACTGACGCTCCGGGCCCGCTCCAGGACTTCTCCGCGCCGGACCCAGGCTTCTCCGCGTCGGACCCGGCCTTCTCCGCGTCGGACCGAATCTCCGAACGGCTAGGCTCGCGCCCGTACGCAAGAGTGCATGAGAGCCGTAGCCGGGAGACAGCCAAGATGGCCAAGAAGCGCCCCCAGACCAAGGGCAAGCAGCAGCCTCAGCTCAAGGACGGGGAGATCCCCGTGGTCGGGGCCCGCGAGCCCTGTCCCTGTGGTTCGGGCCGCCGCTACAAGGCCTGTCACGGCCGGGCCGCCGCGCACGCGGTGACCGAGCTGGTGCAGCGCCCCTTCGACGGCCTGCCCGGCGAGTGCGACTGGGTCGCGCTGCGCGAGCTTGTCCCCGCCGCCACGGTCGAGCTGAAGCTCAAGGGCGGACTCCCGGACGGCGTCCCCTCGGTCACCCTCGCCACCGTGCTGCCCATGGCCTGGCCCGCGCTGCGCCGCGACGACGGCTCGGTCCTGCTCGGCCTGCAGAACGACACCTCGTCCGGCGACATCAGCCGCGACCTCGCCGACACCCTTCAGCGCGCCGTCGAGGCCGAGCCGGGTACGCCGGTGAAGGGCCGCCGCGCCCCCTCCGACGGACCGCGGCTGCAGGATCTGCTCGACCCCGAAGGTGAGTTCGAGCCGATCGTGCACCCCGGCTTCGAGTTCTGGGTGCCCGACTCGGAG
Source organism: Streptomyces sp. NPDC041068 (assembly GCF_040647455.1). Lineage (NCBI taxonomy): Bacteria > Bacillati > Actinomycetota > Actinomycetes > Kitasatosporales > Streptomycetaceae > Streptomyces > Streptomyces sp. NPDC041068. The sequence continues at coordinate 90,198 of NZ_JBEZCG010000014.1, read as the reverse complement.
AACGCGACGCCGGAGGTCTCCGCGTCCCTGGAGCGGGCGAACGCGGCCGCCATCCCGACCGTGAAGCTGACCGGTGTCGACGCCGCGTACTGGTGCGAGACCCCGGAGAAGAACCACCTGCGCTGGGTCATGCCGCACCCCGAGGAGCAGCTGCTCGACGCGCTGGCCCGGCTGCACGCGGCCGGCACGTCCTCCCTCGGCGAGGGCACGCGCCTGGTCGGCTCCTTCCGCGCGCACGGCCTGACCGTGCCGGTGTGGGACCTGCCGAGCGGCGTCGGCGCCGAGGACATCGAGAAGCCCGCGGCCGAGTTCGCCGAGCGGCTCGCGGCGGCGCTCGCGTCGGACGCCCCGCTGACGGCGGACGAGCGCCGGGCCCGCGGCGGTCTCACCAACCGCCAGGTCACGCTCAGCTGACCCACCGGCTCGCTCCCGAAGCACTGCCGAAGCACCGCCGAAGCATCCCTGGAGCCCCCATGGAGCCACCAGGAGCCCTCTCGGAGCCCCCATGGAGCGACCCTGGAGCGAGCAGTAGCGGAGTGCGTGACTCCAGTCACAACTCCCTGTAGTCACAAGTAAATCCCTGTCCGGATAACTGAGATCGAATTTGCCAGGAGCCGATCTCTTGTTACCGTTCAGGTAGCCCGGTTGCTGGTGCATCCCCCGTCGCCAGCAACCGGGCCCTTCCATGTCAGGGAGAGGTTCATTCCTCAACTGCCCTGCGGGGAAGCCGAGTTGCTTCCCGAGCGCAGCAGCAGCGCGCCCGACTCACCCGCCGCGAACTCCGCCACGGCCGAGTACGCGTCCGCCTCACCGGCCGACCGCTCGCGCGGCGTCTCGCACGCCCCCGGTTCGTCCCCCGCACCCACCGAACAGTGCATCTGTACGGTGCGCGCGCCGGGGCCCATCACGGTCAGTACGGCGGTCAGCTCCTCGCCGGTGGCGTTGCGGTAGTAGGTGCGCGCCCATGTGTCACGCCCCTGGGTGAGGACACACGTCTGGGCCTCGATGCCGTCGGGCGAGGAGAGTTCGGGGCCACACCGGGCGGCGGTCGACAGCCCTCCGAGGGCGCCGTCCACGAGCGAGGGCGGCTCCGGATCCGGCGCCTCCGGCTCCGAAGGAGCGTTCGAAACGGAGACGGAGGGTGAGGGGAGGGGCGACTTCGCGTCACCGTCGCCCACCGGCCCCGCGGACGCGCCGGCGAGCGGCAGGAGAACCGTGACGGCCACGACGCCCAGGAGCACGATCAGGCGGGGTTGCATGGGCCGAGGTTAACGAGAGTGGGCGCGCGGCCCGTTCGCCCCGCGCCCATTTCCCCTACATCTCGGGTGCGCTCACACCCGTACGAGTGAGGGCGTCCACCACGGCGTCCACGACCGCCTCGACATCCGGCACCCAGGGGGCGGCGGAGCCGGGCAGCGGCGCGCGCTCCCAGCGGACCTGACCCTGTCCCGTCGCCGAGGGGGGCAGGGCGATGTAGCCGCCCTCGCCGTGGAAGCGGAGGGAACCGGGGACGTAGTCCTTGGCGTAGAGCAGTTCGCCCAACTGGGCCATGGAGTACGGCGCGACGAGCAGATGGACGCGGCTCTCGGTGGCGACCACCGGGCCGAGCCTGATGCCCGCCTCGTCGAGCGCGGCGAGGGCGCGCACGCCCGCTTCCGCGGGGAGGCTGACGGCGCACGGCGCGCGGCCTCCGGTGGCGAGCACGACGGGGGCGCCCGGACGGTTGGTCCACCACCAGCGGACCATCCGCTCGTCGGTGGTGGCGGCCAGGAGGCCGGGGTCGAGGGGATGCGCGCCCGGCACCGCGCAGTCGGGGTCGGGGCAGGCGCACCGGGTGCCGTCGCGTCGGTCGAGGCCGACGCCCGGCAGTACGGGCCACCGCCATGCGGTCGCGAAGGTCAGAGCCGCGCCGAGCTGTCCGGCGCTCCGGCCGGGCTTCCTTCCGATTCGCCAGGACAGGAGCCTGCGTCGCCTTCCGAGGATCTCGCGCATGAGCGCTCGTTCCTTTCCGTTGCACGCCGGCTTGCGCCGGGGAGACTGCGGGCCACATCACACCATGTGTGGATCACTTCGCTGTACGTACGAGCTGGCACATCTGACCCCAGCCTGCGGCATGGGGAACCACTCTGAACCGAGCGTTGACGTGGCGTGGGGTGGCGGCGCCTGGCGTTTGCCGTCCCGCGATATTTCTTGCCGCCTCCCCCACGGGAGGATGGGGCACGGTCGTCGTGAGTAAGGACGCCCGGGTCCTTCGCCAGGTTCCGGACGGATCCCAACTGCCCCTGGCCATCACTGAGTAGGTACCCAGCACGACCGCCGCAACGCTCTACCGAACAACCTCAGTCGACCCTAATATGCCCTAACCCGGCGCTGTTTTCGGCCAACTTCTCAAGATCTCTTAATGTTCCCCGAATTCCCTCGGACACCAGGAATCCCAGCAGGACAATGCTGGACATCCCCTCACCAGTGCGTGTACATCTGGAGACATTGCTAGCGGCGCAGAACAACATGGGGGTTTGCGATGCTATTGAGCATTACGCACCGGCCGGAAAGCCGTCAGCCATGAACGCCCCGCACCTTCCGAAAGTGGCCGGAATCGACTCCACCGTTCCGCCACCGGCACACACTGTCGCGCCCGCCGCGCAGGCCACGCCCGCCGCGCCCGCCGCGGAGGGCACTTCCGTGACCAGCGCGCCCGGCGTCGTGATCCAGGACCGTCTCGCGGGCTGGGTCTCCGATCTCACGACTCTGCACGAACTGACGGAGCGGCTTGCCCGTACGGACACCCTCGACGGGGCCCTGCGGGAACTGCTGCGCGCCGGTGCCGCCCTGGTCGGTGCCCGGCGCGGCCTCGTCGTCGTCGAGCCCTCCGACGGGCGCGGCCCCGACACCACCATCGGCCTCGGCCTCGGCCGCGCCGACCTCGGGCACATCGAGACGGTGCCGCGCGGCGCCACCTCGTACGGCAGGATCCTGGACACCGCGACGGCCGCGGCGCCGGGGCCCGAGAGCGAGATCGTCCAGCCCGACCTGCTCTCGGACGACGGCCTCGACCCGCGCCACCGCGAGGTCGCCGCCCGCCTCGGGTACGCCGCGAGCTACGCCCTGCCGCTGGCCACCGAGGAGGCGGGCCGGATCGGCGCCGCCGTCTGGCTGTACGACGAGCCCGCCGAGCCGGTCGAGCGCCAGCGCCACCTCGTCGGGCTCTACGCCCGCTACGCCACCGAGCACCTGGCGCGGCTGATCGAGCTCGACCGCGCCCGCACGACCGGCGCCACCCTGCGCGAGGAGCTCATGCCCTCGCGGCTGCCCCGGGTCGCCGGGGTGCAGCTCGCCGCACGGCACCGCACCGGGCCGCGCGGCGGCGGCGACTGGCACGACGCGCTGCCGCTGCCGGATGCGGCGCTGGGGCTCGCGGTCGGGTCCGTGACCGGGTCGGGGCCCAGTGCCGTGGCCGCGATGGGGCGACTGCGGGCGAGTCTTCGGGCGTATGCCGTGATGGAGGGCGAGGACCCCGTCGCCGTACTCTCCGATCTGGAGCTGTTGCTGCGGCTGACCGAGCCCGCGCGGTCGGCGACGGCCCTCTTCGCGTACTGCGAGCCCGCGCTGCGCAAGATCACTCTCGCCGGTGCCGGGCACAGCCCGCCGCTGATCGTCGGGGAGCGGCGCACGGAGTTCGTGGAGACCTCGCTGTCCGCGCCGCTCGGGATGCTCGCCTGCTGGGAGGCGCCGAGCGTGGAGATCAGCCCGGAGCCCGGAGAAACGGTGCTTCTTTACACCGACGGGCTCCTGCACCGCACCGGCGACCAGATGGACCGGGCCTTCGCGCGCCTGCACGCGGCAGCGGCGAGCGTGCCCAAGGGAATCCGGGAGGACCCGGGCGCCATCGCCGACCACGTGCTGCGGACCGTCCTTCCGGACGGGCTCGACGCCGTGGACAGCGACGAGGACGTGGTGATCCTGGCGGCACGCTTCGAGTAGGCAGAGTGAGCCCCCGGGCACGCGCTGTAAGTGGTCTTCCGGCCCTGGGCCCCCTTCCGTACGCCCGTACGATGGAGGGTGGTCCAGTGTCGTACATAGGAGGCAGACCGTGTCGGACGCGCTCAACCCGGAGACCCCGGAAGAGACCGAAGAAGAGCCGATCAAGCAGCGCAAGAACGGCCTGTACCCGGGCGTTTCCGACGAGCTCGCCGAGAACATGCAGTCCGGCTGGGCCGACACCGAGCTGCGCGACCTGCAGCCGATCGCGCAGGCCGAGAACACCGCCGCCCGCCGTGCCGCGCTCTCCGCGCGCTTCCCGGGCGAGCGTCTGGTGATCCCCGCGGGCAACCTCAAGACCCGCTCGAACGACACCGAGTACGCCTTCCGCTCCTCCGTCGAGTACGCGTACCTCACCGGCAACCAGACCGAGGACGGCGTCCTCGTCCTGGAGCCGGTCTCCGACGGCCACAAGGCCACCATCTACCTTCTGCCGCGCTCCAACCGCGAGAACGGCGAGTTCTGGCTGAACGGCCAGGGCGAGCTCTGGGTCGGCCGCCGCAACTCCCTCACCGAGGCCGAGAAGCTGTACGGCATCCCCGCCTCCGACGTGCGCGAGCTCGCCGACGCGTTGCGCGAGGCCACGGGCCCCGTCCGTGTCGTGCGCGGCTACGACGCCGGCATCGAGGCGGCCCTGACCGACAAGGTCACCGCCGAGCGCGACGAGGAGCTGCGCGTCTTCCTCTCCGAGGCGCGTCTGGTCAAGGACGAGTTCGAGATCGGCGAGCTGCAGAAGGCCGTGGACTCCACCGTCCGCGGCTTCGAGGACGTCGTGAAGGTCCTCGACAAGGCCGAGGCCACCAGCGAGCGCTACATCGAGGGCACGTTCTTCCTGCGCGCCCGCGTCGAGGGCAACGACATCGGCTACGGCTCCATCTGCGCCGCGGGCCCGCACGCCACCACCCTGCACTGGGTGCGCAACGACGGCGCCGTCCGCTCCGGCGAGCTGCTGCTGCTCGACGCCGGTGTGGAGACGCATTCGTACTACACCGCGGACATCACGCGCACGCTGCCGATCAACGGCCGCTTCAACCCGCTGCAGAAGAAGATCTACGACGCGGTGTACGAGGCCCAGGAGGCCGGCATCGCGGCGGTGAAGCCGGGCGGCAAGTTCCGTGACTTCCACGACGCCGCGCAGCGCGTGCTCGCCACGCGGCTCGTCGAGTGGGGGCTGCTCGGCGACCTCGACGTCGAGAAGGTCCTCGAACTCGGTCTGCAGCGCCGCTGGACGCTGCACGGCACCGGCCACATGCTCGGCATGGACGTCCACGACTGCGCCGCCGCGCGCACCGAGACGTACGTGGACGGCACGCTGGAGCCCGGCATGTGCCTGACCGTCGAGCCCGGCCTGTACTTCCAGGCGGACGACCTGACCGTGCCGGAGGAGTACCGCGGCATCGGCGTCCGGATCGAGGACGACATCCTCGTGACGGCGGACGGCAACAAGAACCTGTCCGCCGCGCTGCCGCGTACGTCCGAGGACGTCGAGGCGTGGATGGCGCAGCTCAAGGGCTGAGCCAGGTCTTCAGGGCATACGTCAAAGGGCCGGCCCCGGTGGGGCCGGCCCTTTGACGTTGCCGGGTACTGCGGTGTCGCTCAACGCTTCGCCTGTCTCGGGAAGCCCAGCGCGACCAGCGCCGTCAGCGCGATGCCCGCCGTGGCGACGAAGAGGGCGGTGCGCGTGCCGTCCGCCGTGGCCGCCGTCGAGGTGTGATCGCCGAGGCCCGCGATGCCCACCAGGACCGCGAGGCCCACCGCGCCGCCGATCTGCTGGGCCGTGGACGCCATTCCGGAGGCGATGCCCTGCTCGTGACCCGCGATGCCGGCCGAAGCGGCGCCGAACATCAGGGTGTAGCCCGCCCCTTGGCCGAGGCCCAGGATCAGGAAGCCGGGGACCAGGGCCGGGTAGGAGCCGTCGGCGGCCATGGCCAGGGCCACCAGCGCCGTGCCCGCCGCGCCGAGGCCGAGGGCGCCGGTCATCGCGGTGCGGATGCCGAGCCGCGTGGTGATCCGGCCCGCGAGGAGCGAGCCCGCGGTGATCGCCGCCATCGGCACGAGGTAGGCGAGGCCGGTGCGCAGGGCGCTGTAGCCGAGCACGTCCTGGAAGTAGACGGTGAGGAAGTAGGCGAGGCTGCCGATCGTCGCCATGAAGAGGAACGTCACCGCCATGCCGGTGCGCAGGCCGCGGCCGCGGAGCAGGCGCAGGGGCATCAGGGGGTCGCGGGTGCGGGCCTCGATGAGCAGGAAGGCGGCCAGCAGGGTCGTGCCCGCCGCCGCGGAGAGCCCCACGGTCGCCGAGAGCCAGCCCGACTCCGGGCCCTGGACCAGCGCGAAGACCAGGCCCGTGACGCCGAGCGTCGAGGTCAGCGCGCCGGGCAGGTCGATGCGGCGGCCGTCACGCCGTGCGGTGTCCGGGGCGATGAGGCGGAAGGCTGCGGTCATCGCGATCACGGCCAGGGGCACGTTGACGTACAGGACCGAGCGCCAGCCGAGGAGTTGGGTGAGGACGCCGCCGAGGAGCGCGCCCACGATGAGGCCGCTGCCGCCCGCCGCGCCCCACACCGAGTAGGCGCGGTTGCGCTCGCGGCCCTCGGTGAAGAGCGTGCCGACGAGGGTGAGCGTGGCCGGGAAGAGGAAGGCGCCGCCGATGCCCTGCACGGCGCGGGCCGCGATCAGCAGTCCTGGCCCGGTGGCGAGGCCGCCGGCCAGGGACGAGACCCCGTACAGACCGAGACCGAGCACGAACATGCGGCGCGGGCCGAAGAGGTCGCAGGCGCGGCCGCCGAGGAGCAGGAAGCCGCCGAAGGCGACGGCGTACGCGCTGATCACCCACTGGAGGTGCTGCGCGGAGAAGCCGAGGCCGCTGCCGATCTGGGGGAGTGCGACGTACACGATGTTGTAGTCGACGGAGATGATCAGCTGGGCGAAGGCGAGCAGAGCGAGGGTCGCGGCCGCTGCGCTCGCCCCTCGGCGCGTGGGGGCGGACGCGGGGGCCGGGGCGGTGGCGGAGAGGGCGGGGGCAGCGGTGGGGGCCGGGGCGGTGACGGGGGCCGGGGCGGTGGCGAGGGTCGGAGCGGCGGCCGGGGCCGGAGCGGCGGCCGGGGCCGGAGCGGCGGCCGAAGCGGTGGCGGGGGCCGGGGCCGGAACAGCAGCCAGAGCCGGAGCAGCAGCCGGGGCGGCGGCCGGGGCCGGAGCAGCAGCCAGAGCCGGAGCAGCAGCCGGGGCGGCGGCCGGGGCCGGAGCGGCAGCCAGAGCCGGAGCGGCGGCCGAAGCGGTGGCGGGGGCCGGGGCCGGGGCGGCGGCCGAGGGTGAGTCGGCCGTCGTCTCCAGGGGGGTGGTCATCAGTGGGCCACCCTCTCGTCCTCGCCCGCGACCTTGGCGGTGCTCAGGGCGATGCGGTTCCAGGTGTTGATGGTGAAGATCAGGGCGAGGACGCGGGCCAGTTCGGACTCGTCGAAGTGGCGGGCCGCCTCGGCGTAGACGTCGTCGGGGACGCCGCCCTGGGAGACGAGGGTGACCGCCTCGGTGAGGGCGAGGGCCGCCTGCTCCTTCTCCGAGAAGAAGTTACGGGCCTCGCGCCACACGCCGATCATGTGCAGGCGTGCCTCGTCCTCACCGGCCTTGCGGGCGTCGGAGGTGTGCATGTGGAGGCAGTAGGCGCAGCCGTTGAGGAGCGAGGCGCGGATCTGGATCAGTTCGACCAGGGCCGGGTCGAGGCCGTCGCGGGCGGCGGCGTCGAAGCCGATGAGGGCCTTGAAGGCCTTGGGCGCGGCCTTGGCGAAGTTGAGGCGGGGGGCGTGGTCGTGGGTGGCCGTGGTGCCCTGGGCGGTCGTGGTGGCGGTGGTCTGCGTGGTGTTCGCGTTGTTCGTCATGACCATGAATCTACGGGCCGAAAAGACCTCGGGTAGGGTGCATTTCCATGCCGGAATCATGGGTCAATTTGGCGGAACGCATCGGCAGTGACCTGCACTTGGACCTTTCGGGGCCCGGCAGTCGCCGCGCCGTCCTCATCGGTGCCCTGCGGGACGCCGTGCGCGAGGGACGGCTCCCGCCGGGCACCCGCCTGCCGCCCTACCGTTCGCTCGCCGCCGACCTGGGCCTGGCCCGCAACACCGTCGCCGACGCCTATGCCGAGCTGGTCGCCGAGGGGTGGCTGACCGCGCGGCAGGGCTCGGGGACACGGGTCGCGGAGCGGGCCGCTCCGGCGAAGCGTCCGCGGAAGCCGAAGCCCGCCCCCGCACGGCCCGCCGCGCCCGCCTACAACCTGCGCCAGGGCACCCCCGAGGCCGCCTCGTTCCCCCGCACGGCCTGGCTCGCCGCCGCCCGCCGCGCGCTGGCCGCCGCCCCCAACGAGGCCTTCGGGCCCGGCGATCCACGCGGCCGCATCGAGCTGCGCCGGGCGCTCGCCGACTATCTGACGCGGGCCCGCGGGGTGCGCGTCGCCCCCGAGCGGATCGTGGTGTGCTCCGGCTTCGCGCACGCGCTGCGGCTGCTGTTCGGCGGCTCGCACGGCGCGGGCGGTGCGGTGCTGCGCGGTTCGTTCGCCGTGGAGTCGTACGGACTCGGCTTCCACCACCAGATCCTGGAGGACGCGGGCGTACGGACGGTGCCGCTGGGCCTGGACGAACAGGGCGCGCGCGTCGAGGAGTTGGCGGAGATCCCGCGGGTGCGCGGCGCACTGCTCACGCCCGCACACCAGTTCCCCACCGGTGGCCCGCTGCACCCGGAGCGGCGCGCCGCCGTCATCGACTGGGCCCGTCGCACCGGCGGCCTCGTCCTGGAGGACGACTACGACGGGGAGTTCCGCTACGACCGCGAGCCCGTCGGCGCCGTGCAGGGCCTGGACCCCGAACGGGTCGTCTATCTCGGCTCGGTCAGCAAGAGCCTGTCCCCCGCGGTGCGCATCGGCTGGATGGTGCTGCCCGAGCAGCTCGTCGACGGGGTGCTCGCCGCCAAGGGCGAGCGCGAGGCGTGGGCGAGCGTCCTCGACCAGCTCACGCTCGCCGAGTTCATCGCCTCCGGACAGTACGACCGCCATGTCCGCCGGATGCGCCAGCGCTACCGGAACCGCCGCGACCAGCTCGTCACCGCCCTCGCCAAACGGGCCCCGCACATCACGGCCACCGGCATCGCGGCGGGCCTGCACGCGGTGCTCCGGCTGCCGCCGGGCACGGAGGCGTCCGTGGTCAAGGCCGCGTCCTGGCAGGGGATCGCGCTGGACGGCCTCGCCGAGTTCCGGCATCCGCGGGCGACGATGAGGGGCGCGGACGGTCTGGTCGTGGGGTATTCGACGCCCGCGGAGCATGCGTACGGGGCGGCCGTGGAGGCGTTGCTGCGGGCGCTGCCGCCTGCGGATGCCGCGTCCTGAGCGCTGCGGGCGCGCCGCCCGCGGATGCCGCGTCCTGAGCACTGCGGGCACGCCGCCCGCGGATGGCGCGTCCTGAGCACTGCGGGCGCGCCGCCCGCGGATGCCGCGTCCTGAGCGCTGCGGGTGCGCCGCCCGCGGATGGCGCGTCCTGAGCGCCGCGGACGCTTCAGGCGCTGCGAACGCTGCGGGCCGAGCTCCGATGAACTCCTCATGAACTGCCCCTGAGCAGGGGAAATAAGCCTGGTTCATTGATCGTTGAGGGCGGTTGTCAGTCAGCACGGGGAGGGACCGCATCATGAGCAGCACCGACACACAGCCCACCGCACAGGACCGCCGCACCGACGCCTTCGCCCTCGGCGGCGATCTGCCGGTCGGCCGGATCGGCTACGGGACCATGCGCCTGACCGCCCCTCCGGAGCCGGGCACAGACCCGGGCGCGGGGCACATCTGGAGACCGCCGGCCGACCGCGCTTCGGCGGTCGCGCTGCTGCGCCGTGCGGTCGAGCTCGGTGTCGACCTGATCGACACCGCCGACTCGTACGCACTCGGTGGCGGCGAGGAGTTGATCGCCGAGGCCCTCCATCCGTACGCCGACCAGGTCGTCGTCGCGACGAAGGTGGGCGTCACCAGGCCCTCGCCGCTGGAGTGGGTGCCGCTCGGCCACCCGGCCTATCTGCGCCAGCAGGCCGAGCTGAGCCTGCGCCGCCTGCGCGTCGACCGGATCGACCTGCTCCAACTGCACCGCATCGACCCCGAGTTCCCGCTCGCCGACCAGCTCGGCGCGCTCAAGCAGCTGCGCGACGAGGGCAAGGTGCGGCACATCGGCCTCTCCGAGGTGACGGTGGAGCAGCTGCGCGAGGCCCAGGAGATCGTGCCGGTCGCGAGCGTGCAGAACCTCTACAACCTCGCCGACCGGCAGCACGAGGCCGTCGTCGACTTCGCGGCCGAGCAGGGCATCGCGTTCCTGCCGTTCTTCCCGGTGGCGATGGGCGCGCACGCGGCGCCCGGCGGCGCGGTCGCCGAGGTGGCCGCAGAGGTCGGCGCGACCCCGGCCCAGACGGCCCTGGCCTGGCTGCTGCGCCGCTCGCCCGCGGTGCTGCCGATTCCGGGTACGTCGTCGATCGCGCACCTGGAGGAGAACGTGGGGGCGCGCGAAGTGGCGCTCTCGGACGAGCAGTTCGAACGCCTGTCGGCGATCGGCGCGGGCACTGTGGGCGGGGCATCATGACCACGGACAGCGGCACCAAGGGCGACGGGATCAACAACGCCAACCCCTTCAACCGCCGCGTCATCGAGGAGTTCCGCGCGAACGAGGGCCGGGTCGGCGGCCCCTTCGACGGCGTGACGCTGCTCCTGCTGACCACGCGGGGCGCGAAGAGCGGGCTGCCGAGGACAACTCCGGCGGTCTATCTGCCCGACGCCCGCCCGGACGCTCCTGACAGCGATCGCCTCGTCGACCGCCTCGTCGACCGTCTCGTCGTGTTCGCGTCCAACGGCGGCTCGGAGAAGGCCCCTTCCTGGTACCACAACCTCGTCAAGGACCCCTCGGTCGTCGTCGAGGTCGGCACGGAGCGGTACGAGGCCCTGGCCACGCCCGTCGCCCCGGAGGAGCACGACGAGCTGTGGCGCCGGCAGATCGAACGGGACCCGAACTTCGCGGAGTTCCGCGACCGGGCCCCGCGCACGATCCCGGTGATCGCCCTGACCCGCGTGGCCCGGACCGAGGAGTCGTCCGGGTAGGGCACCCGGCGGAGCCCGTCGCTGCCGCTGCCGCCGCAGGGCGGACTTCGCTGCCACTGCCGCCGCAGAGCGCACTTCGCTGCCACTGTCGCCGCAGAGCGCACTTCGCTGCCGCGAGGTGGTTCCGAGCGCTCAGGCCGTCATCAGCGGCGCGTCCTCGCGCCACTTGAGGATCTTGTCGAAGCTGATCACCGCACCGCCCCTGCCCGGCTTGTTGCCGAGGTGGACGTGGTCGGCGAGTTCCCTGATGAGGCACAGGCCCCGGCCGTGCTCGTCCGTCTCCGCGGCGGGCGGCCGGGGCGTCGTACACCCGCGTGGTGACCCGGGGAACCCGGGGCCGGAGTCGGCCACCTCGATGCGGCACTTCTCGCCGTCGAGATAGGCCGTGACCCGATACGCGCCCGACGCGCCCCCGGGAGCGGGGGCGCCGCCGTGCTCCACGGCGTTGGCGCAGGCTTCGCTGAGGGCGACCGACAGGTCGTAGGAGACGTCCGGGTCCACGCCCGCGGTCTCCATCGTGCCGATCAGCAGGCGGCGGGCGAGCGGAACGCTCGCAGCTTCGCGCCGCAGATGGAGAGACCACCAGATGCTCATGCTCCAGCCTCCTGGCCGCGGCTCGACATACCGATACGTATTGCCGCGCCCACCCCTGGACAATCGTGCAGTTGACGTGATGCCGCCCATACGGCGGACGCGCTCCCCGCCCCGCCCGGTGTAAAGCGACCGGCGCCGCCCGATGCGGAGCGCCCGCGCCGGGACGCTCCGGGTACTCGCCGCGCCCGCATCGGCTGGAACCGGACCTTCCGGACCTGCCGTATGCGGCGGGTAAGTCCAGTGCGATGATGGCCCGGCCATGACTGCCCCCCACCAGCGCACGACACGCGACGGAGTCGATCTCCGGCTGCTCAGGGCCGCGATGTTCGCCGCGGTCTGTGTCGTGCTGTCCGCCGGGGGCCATGTGCTCGCCTCCTGCGTGGCCGTCCCGCTGTGGACGCTGGGCGTGGGCTTCCTCGCCGTACTCGCGGTCGCGCTGCCGCTCGCCGGTCGGGCGCGTTCGCTGCCCGGCATCGCCGCGCTGCTCGCCGTGGGCCAGCTCGGCCTGCACGCCCTGTTCGGCCTCGGCCAGCACGGCGCGACGGCCGGGACCGCGGTCGCCCAGGGCGGTGACGCCTCCCTGGTGGAGCGGGCCGCGCGCCTGGTCTGCGGGGCGGGCGCCGCGACGATCACGCCCGCGCAGGCCCACCGGATCCTCACCACGGCGGGGCTCGGCCCGAAGGGCTCCGACACCGCGGGCGGCTCCGTCGGCGCGGGCGCTTCCGGAGTGGACCACTCCGCCCTGCACGGCCACGGGCAGTCCGCCGCGGCGGCCGCGGACACCGCGGTGGACGCGATGCCGTCGATGCCGTCGATGGGCGCCATGTCGCTCGTGCCGTCGCTGCCCATGCTGGTCGCGCACGTCCTCGCGGCCGTCGCCGCCGGATGGCTGCTGCGCCGCGGCGACCTCGCCCTGTTGAGGCTCGTCCGGCTCGCACAGGGGGCGCACGGCGTCGCCGAAGGCGCGCTCGTACGTTCCCTGCGCTCCGCTCTGACTCTCGTACGCGCCCTGCGGGCCGGCCTGCCCGGAGCGCCCGAGACGACCGGGCCGCGGGCCCCGCGCACCGCCCTGGTCACACCGCCGAAGCCGCGCACGGTCGCGCTCGAGGACGCGGTGATCAGGCGCGGCCCCCCGGCCGGCCCCTACGACGTCGAACTCGCTGCCTGACGCGACGCACTCCACACCGCAGTACGGAGGGGTCGCTCGGCACGCGCGCGTGCCCGTCGGCCCGCGCACCCCCTCGTACCCAGTCCTGATCACCGTCGCAGTGATCACCACTGCCGTGGTCACCACTGCCGTGATCACCACTGCCGAAAGTGGAGTGTTCCTGTCATGACCGTTCTGAAGAAGTCCCGCCTCGCCGCCGTCGGCACCATCGCCGCCACCGCCGTCGTCGTCCTCTCCGCCCCCGCGTTCGCGCACGTCAGCGTCTCGCCGGAGGGCGAGGCCGCCAAGGGCGGGTACGCGGTCGTGAACTTCAAGGTGCCGAACGAGCAGGACGACGCCTCGACGAACAAGGTCGAGGTCTCCTTCCCGACCGACCACCCGCTCGCCTCCGTGATGACGCAGCCCGTCCCCGGCTGGACCGCGAAGGTCACCAAGACCAAGCTCGACAAGCCGCTGGAGATCCACGGCGAGAAGATCGACGAGGCCGTCTCCAAGGTCACCTGGACCGCCGACGGCAAGGGCATCCAGCCGGGCACCTTCCAGAAGTTCCCGGTCTCCATGGGCCAGCTGCCCGAGAACGCCGACGAACTGGTCTTCAAGGCGATCCAGACGTACGACAACAAGGACGTCGTCCGCTGGATCGAGCCGCAGCAGAAGGGCCAGGAGGAGCCGGAGCACCCCGCTCCCACCCTCCAGCTGACCGCCGCGTCCGACGACCACCACGGCGGTGGCGCGGACGCGAAGGACGACGCCAAGTCCGGTGACACCGAGAAGGCCGCCTCCTCGGAGTCCTCCGACAGCAGCGACACCACCGCCCGCGTCCTCGGCATCGTCGGCATCGTCGTCGGCGCCGCGGGCGTCGCCTTCGGCGTCCTCGCCGGACGCCGCCGCGCCACCAGCTGAGCCACGGGCGGATCCATCCTTCGGGGTGCCCGGACGCGGCGTACACCCGCCCCGGTGCACCCCGGCCCCCCTCACATCTGGGACATTTTCGTATGCGCACGAAGAGCACCAAGAAGAGCACCAAGAAGCTCGCCGCCGCTGCCCTGCTGGCCGCGGCCGCCCTCACCCTGACCGCCTGCGGCGGGGGCGACGACAACAAGAAGCCCGTCGCCGAGGTCTCCACCGAGGCCGATTCGGGTAAGGCCGCGACCGTCCTGGACAAGCCGTTCGAGAAGCCGAACCTCGTCCTGAAGGACACGCACGGCAAGAAGTACGACCTGCGCGAGGAGACGAAGGGACAGCCGACGCTGCTCTACTTCGGCTACACGCACTGCCCGGACGTCTGCCCGCTGACGATGAACAACATCGCGGTCGCGAAGAAGGCGCTCCCCAAGGCCGACCAGGACAAGGTCAAGGTCGTCTTCGTCACCACCGACCCCGAGCGCGACACCTCGGCCGAGCTCGGCAAGTGGCTCAAGGGCGTGGACGCCGACTTCGTCGGCCTCACCGGCGACTTCGCCACCATCCAGGCCGGTGCCCGCCAGCTCGGCATCAGCATCGAGCCGTCCAAGAAGGACAAGAAGGGCAAGATCGTCTCGATGCACGGCACGCAGGTCATCGCCTTCTCGCCGAAGACCGACGCCGGATACGTCCTGTACGGCGAGGACGCCACCGCCGACGAATACACCAAGGACCTCCCCAAGCTCCTCAAGGGACAGACCCCGTGAACCACCGCACCACCACGCGCCGCCGCACCCTCGCGGGCGGCGCCATAGCTCTGGCCGCCGCGCTCACCCTGGCGGGCTGCAACGACGACTCCGGCGCCAAGGACTCCGCTACGAAGGCGAAGCCCGAACTCAAGGTCAGCGGGGCGTACATCCCCGAACCGACCATGAACGACATGGCGGCCGGCTTCTTCACGCTCACGAACAAGGGCGGCGCCGACGAACTCACCTCCGCCACCAGCGACATCGCGGGCTCCATCACGCTGCACAGCACCAAGGGCGGCGCGATGAAGGAGGAGAAGTCCTTCAAGGTGCCCGCCAACGGCCACCTCGACTTCGCCAGCGGCGGCAACCACCTGATGCTCGAGAAGCTCAAGCGCAAGCCGAAGCAGGGCGAGAAGGTCGAGATGACGCTGCACTTCCGGAAGTCCGACCCGATCACGGTCGAGGTGCCGGTCGAGGCGGCGACGTACAAGCCCGAGCAGCACGACTCGTCACACAACTCGCACTGAGGGACGGACCGTTGATGCAGACCATCGCTTCCCGCTCCAGGATCGTTCCGCGGTCCAGAATCGTCGCCCGCTGCTGGCGGGTCCTTCTGGTGCTCATCGCCGCGACCGGCGCCTTCCTTGCCGGTGCCGCGCCGACGTCCGCGCACGCCGCGCTGACCGGCAGCGACCCCAAGCAGGGAGCGGTGGTCGGCAAGGCTCCCGCCCAGGTGAAGCTGACCTTCTCGGAGAAGGTCGCCATGTCGGACGGCTCG
Source organism: Streptomyces sp. NPDC041068 (assembly GCF_040647455.1). Classification (NCBI taxonomy): domain Bacteria; kingdom Bacillati; phylum Actinomycetota; class Actinomycetes; order Kitasatosporales; family Streptomycetaceae; genus Streptomyces; species Streptomyces sp. NPDC041068. Next base: position 74,860 of record NZ_JBEZCG010000014.1, on the reverse strand, counting down.
GTGCGGGTGCTCGACCCGTCCGGCAAGCGGGCCGACACCAACAAGACCACCGACCTGGGCGCCAACACGTACGCAGTGAAGCTGCGCCCCGGCCTGCCGGACGGCACCTTCACCGTCGCCTACCAAGTGGTCTCCGCCGACAGCCACCCGGTCGCCGGTGCCTTCACCTTCTCCATCGGCGCGCCCTCCGACACCAAGGTCGCGCTGCCCGACCAGGAGGCCGGCGGCGGTCTGGTCGGCCTGCTCTACGACATCGCGCGCTACCTCTCGTACACCGGGTTCGTCCTGGTCGTCGGCGGTGCCGCCTTCGTGCTCGGCTGCTGGCCGCGCGGCGCGGGGGTGCGGCCCGTGCAGCGGCTCGTCACGACCGGCTGGCTCACGCTCACCGCCTCCACCCTCGCCCTGCTGCTCCTGCGCGCCCCCTACACCGGCTCCGGGAAGCTCGCCGACATCTTCGACATGGGTGCGCTCGGCGATGTGCTCAACACCAAGACGGGTGCGGCGCTGGTCTCCCGGCTGCTGCTGCTCGCCGCCGCCGCGCTGTTCATCGCGGTGCTCTTCGGTGCGTACGAGAAGCGTGAGGACCCGAAGGAGAAGAAGGACCTCACCTTCGGGCTCGCCATCGGCGGCACCGTCGTCGCCATCGGGCTCGCGGCGACCTGGGCGATGGCCGAGCACGCGTCGGCCGGCATCCAGGCGGGCATCGCGATGCCCGTCGACGTGCTGCACCTGCTGGCCGTCGCCGCCTGGCTCGGCGGCCTCGCGGCCCTGGTCGTCGCGCTGTACCGCACGCCGTCGGTGGACGCCTCTGCCGTGCGGCGGTTCTCGCGCGTGGCGTTCGGCAGCGTCGTCGTCCTCGCCGCGACCGGCATCTACCAGTCGTGGCGGCAGGTCGGCTCGTGGTCGGCCCTCACCGGCACGGCGTACGGACAGCTGCTCCTCGTCAAGGTCGGCCTGGTCGTCGTCCTGGTGGGCGTCGCCTACATCTCGCGGCGGTGGACCGGGCGGATCACCGCCGAGGCGGGCGGGGTCGCGCCGGAGGCCGCTGCCGCCCTGGTCGTCGAGCAGCGCGCGGAGAAGCAGGCCGCGAAGCAGACGCAGGGCGTGAAGCAGACGCTGGGCGTAAAGCAGGCGCAGACCACGAAGCAAGCACAGGCCGCGAAGCAAGCACAGGCTGCGAAGAAGTCGCAGAAGAAGCCCGTCACGGTCCCCGCGGCCGCCGGGGAGTCGGACGGCGGCTCCGAGCGCTCCGCCCAGCTCGCCCGCCAGCAGGCCGCCATGGCCACCGCCCGCGAGAAGCGCCTGCGCGATGCCGACCCGCACCGCTCGGGCCTGCGCCGCTCGGTGCTCACCGAGGCCGGCATCGCCGTCGTCCTGCTCGCGGTCACGACGGCCCTGACGACCACCGAGCCGGGCCGCACCGAAGAGGAGGCCGCCAAGGCCACCTCGGCGGCGGCCGCACAGCGCTCGGGCCCGCTCAGCCTCAAGGTGCCCTTCGACACGGGCGGCCAGGACGGCAAGGGCACCGTGCAGCTCGACCTCGACCCGGGCCGCAGCGGCAGCAACGCCCTGCACGTGTACGTGAAGCGGCCCAACGGCAGCGCCTTCGACATCCCCGAGGTGAAGGTCTCCTTCACCCTCAAGTCGAAGGACGTCGGACCGCTGCCCGTGGCCCCTGACCACATCGCCACCGGACACTGGAGCGCGAACGGCGTCCAGATCCCGATGGCGGGCAACTGGAAGATCGCGGTGACCGTGCGGACCTCGGACATCGACCAGGTCACCGTGAACAAGAACGCGCAGATCGGCTGAACGGAACCACCATGGCGGACAACGGCATTTCCAGGCGGCGGCTGCTCGGCACCGCCGGCGCGACCGGCCTCGCGCTCGGCGCGGCGGGCGGCGCCGTCGGATACGCCGCCGCGCCCTCGTCCTCGGACTCCTCGTCCGGCTCGTCGTCCGGCGCCTCGTCGGCGAAGGGGCTGACGTCCGTGGGCACGGACGAGGTCATGTTTCACGGGAAACATCAGGCAGGGATCACCACGCCCAGCCAGGCCTGCGGCCATCTGATCGCCTTCGACCTCGCGGCGGGAGCGGGCCGCAAGGAGGCGACGGCCCTGCTGCGCCGCTGGTCGGCGGCGGCCGAGCGGCTGATGGCGGGCAAGCCGGTCGACGGCGAGGACACGGCGGTCGCGCGGGACGCGGGCCCGTCCTCGCTCTCCGTCACCTTCGGCTTCGGCGCCTCCTTCTTCTCCCGCACCGGCCTGGAGAAGCAGCGCCCCACCGCCCTCGAACCGCTGCCCGACTTCTCCTCGGACCGCCTCGACAAGGGACGCAGCAACGGCGACCTGTGGGTGCAGATCGGCGCGAACGACTCGCTCGTCGCCTTCCACGCACTGCGCGCGATCCAGCGGGAGGCGGCGGGCGCGGCGAAGGTCCGCTGGCAGATGAACGGCTTCAACCGGGCGCCGGGCGCCACCGCGCGGCCGATGACGACCCGCAATCTGATGGGCCAGATCGACGGCACGAACAACCCGAAGCCCTCGGAGAAGGACTTCCAGAAGCGGATCTTCGTGCCCGCCGACGGCGATCCCGCCTGGATGGCGGGCGGTTCCTACGCCGTCGTACGCCGTATCCGGATGCTCCTCGACGACTGGGAGAAGCTCGGCCTGAAGGACCAGGAGGCGGTGATCGGGCGGCACAAGTCGGACGGTTCGCCGCTGACGGGCGGCACGGAGACGACCGAGCCGGAGCTCGACAAGACGGGGTCCGACGGCAAGGTCGTCATCGCCCTCAACGCCCACGCCCGCATCACGCGGCCCGACCAGAACGGCGGCGCCGCGATGCTGCGCCGCCCGTACTCGTACCACGACGGCTTCGACGCCAAGGGCGAGCCGGACGCGGGGCTGCTGTTCATCTGCTGGCAGGCGGATCCGATGCGCGGCTTCGTCCCCGTGCAGCGCAAGCTCGACCGGGGCGACGCCCTCTCGGAGTTCATCCGGCACGAGGCGAGCGGTCTCTTCGCGGTGCCGGGCGGGGCGGCCGAGGGCGAGTACGTGGGGCAGCGGCTGCTGGAGGCGTAGGGGTAAGCGTGCTTGCAGGCGCAGGGACGCCTGTGCTGGAGCCGTAGGGGCGTGTGCCGCTTCGTGAGACACGTGAGCCGTGCCACGGCGGGCCCATTAGGGTGACGGTATGTCGGCGACGCGCTATACGTACCTGGGCCCCGAAGGCACCTTCACCGAGGCGGCTCTCCGCACACTGCCGGAGGCGGCCACCCGGGAGCTCGTCCCCATGGTGTCCGTGCCTGCCGCGCTGGACGCGGTCCGCAGCGGCGAGGCGGCGGCCGCGCTCGTGCCGATCGAGAACTCCGTCGAGGGCGGCGTCACCACCACCGTCGACGAACTCGCCAAGGGCGAGCCCCTGATGATCTACCGCGAGGTCGTCCTGCCGATCGCCTTCGCGCTGCTCGTGCGGCCCGGCACGAAGCTCAAGGACATCAAGACGGTGACGGGCCACCCGGTGGCCCAGCCGCAGGTCCGCAACTGGCTGGCCGAGCATCTGCCGGACGCCGTGTGGGAGTCCGCGGCCTCGAACGCGGACGGCGCACGGCTGGTCCAGGAGGGCCGCTTCGACGCGGCCTTCGCGGGCGAGTTCGCCGCGGCGACGTACGGCCTCGAGACGCTGGTCCGCGAGATCCACGACGCGGCGAACGCCGAGACCCGCTTCGTCCTGGTCGGCCGCCCGGCCCGGCCCGCCGCGCCGACGGGGGCCGACAAGACGTCCGTCGTCATCTGGCTCGGCGACGACCACCCCGGCGCCCTGCTCGAACTGCTCCAGGAGTTCGCCGTGCGCGGCGTCAACCTCATGCGGATCGAGTCGCGCCCCACGGGCCAGGGCATCGGCAACTACTGCTTCTCGGTGGACGCCGAGGGGCACATCACGGACCGCCGCGTCGGCGAGGCCCTGATGGGGCTCAAGCGGATCTGCCCGCAGGTGCGCTTCCTCGGCTCGTATCCGCGGGCCGGTATGGAGCCTGAGGACGTCCGGGCGCCGCGGCCCGGCACGACGGATGGCGAGTTCGTGGCCGCGTCGGACTGGCTGACGCGCTGCCAGGACGGCCGTTTCTAGCCAGCCGCTCCTTTCCTGTCCTGTCCTACCTGCAGATTTACGTTGTCCACAGAAGTTATCCACAGGCCTGCATCTCGACCTGGGGACAAGTCGACAACGAAGCGCTACATGGTCGACAAATCGGCCTACGGCGTCCAAGTCCCTCCACAGGTGCGCACGTCACCCCTCGTCCACTCTTTTCCATTGATCAACTCTTTGGAGCGAACCATTTCCACTCGAAAGTGGGGGTGGGGATGGTTTGGGAAGGGATTCCTTCGTCGCGCATGCGGCTTTCGGAACACGCCCTTCCGAAGTCCACAGATCTTGCACACACCCTGTGGACAACTCTCCGGAGGGGCTCATTCCTGTGGACAACCGAGGTGGACAACCGCCTCAAGTCCCGCCTCCCGCAAGGGGTTCGAGTCAAGGCGACGAGTGCGCTCTGCCCCGTTTCAGGGAATGGTGCCCCTTTTATTGACCGGGTACCGAAGCGTCGGCGACGGGCCTTTTCCGGCCGCGCCGATCTTGCTTCGGCCTCGATTCGACATCGGCCCGACCTCGAATCGGAATGGCCGAATCCGGGAATTCACATTCCGGCAAACCGGGCATAACGTACTCAATGGAATATCGAGTCGTGGGCCGGAACCGCACGACGGTAGCCTTGAGGGGTGATTGACCTTCGCTTGCTCCGTGAGGACCCCGACCGTGTTCGCGCCTCCCAGCGCGCCCGTGGAGAGGACGTCGCACTCGTCGACGCCCTCCTCTCTGCCGACGAGCGGCGCAGGTCGTCCGGCCTCCGCTTCGACGAGCTGCGCTCCGAGCAGAAGGCGCTCGGCAAGCTGATCCCCAAGGCCTCGCCCGAGGAGAAGCAGGAGCTCCTGAAGAAGGCGGGCGAGCTCTCCGCCGCGGTCAAGGCCGCCGACGCCGCACAGGACGAGGCGGACGAGGAGACCAAGCGCCTGCTGCTGCAGCTGGGGAACATCGTCCACGAGGACGTTCCGGTCGGCGGCGAGGAGGACTTCGTCGTCCTCGACACGATCGGCACCCCGCGCGACTTCGCCGCCGAGGGCTTCGAGCCGAAGGACCACCTGGAGCTCGGCGAGGCGCTCGGCGCCATCGACATGGAGCGCGGCGCGAAGGTCTCCGGCTCGCGCTTCTACTACCTGACGGGCGTCGGCGCCCTGCTGGAGCTGGCCCTCGTCAACGCAGCCATCGCGCAGGCGACGGAGGCCGGGTTCACCCCGATGCTGACGCCGGCGCTGGTGCGCCCGCGCGCCATGGAGGGCACGGGCTTCCTCGGCCAGGCCGCCGAGAACGTCTACCACCTGGAGAAGGACGACTACTACCTGGTCGGCACCTCCGAGGTCCCCCTCGCCGCGTACCACATGGACGAGATCATCGAGGCCGACAAGCTGCCCCTGCGGTACGCCGGCTTCTCGCCCTGCTTCCGCCGCGAGGCGGGCACGTACGGCAAGGACACCCGCGGCATCTTCCGCGTCCACCAGTTCGACAAGGTCGAGATGTTCTCGTACGTCGACCCGGCCGACGCGGAGAACGAGCACAAGCGCCTCCTGGAGTGGGAGAAGCAGTGGCTGACCGGCCTCGGCCTGCCCTTCCAGGTGATCGACGTCGCCACCGGTGACCTCGGCGCCTCGGCCTCGCGCAAGTTCGACTGCGAGGCGTGGATCCCGACCCAGGGCAAGTACCGCGAGCTGACCTCGGCCTCGAACTGCGACGGCTTCCAGGCCCGCCGCCTCTCGGTGCGCATGCGCGAGGGCAAGAAGGTCCAGCCGCTCGCGACGCTGAACGGCACCCTGTGCGCCGTCCCGCGCACGATCGTGGCCATCCTGGAGAATCACCAGCAGGCCGACGGCTCCGTGGTGGTGCCCGAGGTGCTGCGCCCGTACCTCGGGGGACGAGAGATTTTGGAGCCCATCGCCAAGTGAGCCACCCTGCTCCGGTCACGCCCTCCTTCCCGTACAAGCTGATCGCGACCGACCTCGACGGGACGTTGCTGCGCCCCGACGACACGGTTTCGGGGCGCACGCGCGAAGCGCTCACCGCGGCCACCGCGGCGGGCGCCGCGCACATCGTCGTCACCGGCCGTGCGGTGCCCTGGACCCGCCACATCCTCGACGACCTCGGGTACGAGGGCATAGCGGTGTGCGGGCAGGGCGCGCAGGTCTATCACGCGGGGGAGCACCGGCTGCTGACCTCGGTGACGCTCGACCGCCAGCTGGCCGGCCTCGCACTCGCCAAGATCGAGGGGGAGATCGGCCCGCTGGCGCTGGCCGCGAGCCGTGACGGCATCGACGGCGAGGTCCTGGTCGGCCCCGGGTACGCGGTCCAGGAGGGCCCCCTCCCGGTCATCCCCTTCACGGACATCGCCGACCTGTGGGCCGCCCCGCTGAACAAGGTGTACGTCCAGCATCCCGGCCTCAGCGACGACGCCCTGGCGGACGTGGCGCGCCAGGTGGCGGGCGATCTGGTCGGCGTGACCATGGCGGGCGAGGGCATCGTCGAGCTGCTGCCGCTGGGGCTCTCCAAGGCCACGGGCCTCTCCCTGGCGGCCCGCCGCCTGGGCGCGAAGGCCGCGGACACGATTGCCTTCGGCGACATGCCGAACGACATCCCGATGTTCGGCTGGGCGGCCCACGGCGTGGCCATGGCCAACGCCCACGAGGAGCTCAAGGCGATCGCGGACGAGGTGACGACGTCGAACGAGGACGACGGCATCGCGGTGGTCCTGGAGAAGCTCCTCGGCTGACGCCGACGCGGGCACTCGGCCGTGCCCGTTGTGGGCAGGCGTTCCGGGATATCGGGCCTGTCCGGCGTTTGGGGACGGACTCGGCGAAGCCGGTGATCGACGGTGCACAAGGTGCCGGGCGCCGAGAAACCGCTCAGGCCCGGTGCAACGTCTCGCGGAGGATGCGCGGATCGAACGCGCGCAGGGCGCCAGCCCTGACGACGGCTTAGCAAGCCGCTGCCTTACCACTCGGCCAATCCTCCGGGTGGGCGGCCCGCGCAGCGATGCGGATTCTGCGCGCTCGAAGCGGCCGCCCCGGGCACTCCCCGCGGGCGGGGCTCTACGGAGTGAGTAACTACTCCGGAGCCTGCCGCGGGCTGCCCTGTCGGGAACTCGACGGACTACTGATGGACACGTCGGCTCCTCTCCCGGTCGGTGGGCGCCAGGTGCTGGCGCGGTGACATCAACTACTCTGCCCGCGCGCGGAGTTCACCGCCACCGAATTAATCGGCGCCGGCAGTCCGCGCCGGCAGTCCGCGTCGGCAGTCCGTGCCGACCGGGCGGCGGACTACCGACGCCGCTTCCGCCGCCGCGCCCTGCTGAAGAACCACCCCGCGGGCGGCTCATCGGAGCGCCACGGCTGCGGCTCGGGCGCCCCGCTCCGCCGCCACCGCTCGGTCAGCATGCGCGCCCGCGCGGACGGCTCCTCCGCCTGTGCGGACCGAATGAAGTCCTCGTCCAGGACGACGTCGTCCCAGTCCTCCTCCGATGCCATCGCGGCACCTCCTCGGAAACAGCACGCTCAACAGCGCACCCTCCCACCAGTGTGCTGATGGGAGGGTGAAGACGCCGTCAGGAAGAGCGGGCGGGCGGGGGCTACTCCTCCCCGGCCAGCGTCAGCGACCGCAGCTTCTGCCCCGCGTACCAGGTCGTGACCACCGTGACGGCGACCAGCAGCACCGTCGCCGTCGTCAGGCCCACGTCCGACCTGATCAGGTCGCCGTCGCCGACCTTCTGGGCCACGGCGAGGGACCACTGCTGCACGCTGAGCGTGCGGGCGCCCATGACGAGGGATCCGAAGAGGGCCTCCCAGACCAGGGCGTAGACGAGCCCGAAGACCACGGCGTGCCGGGTGATCGTGCCGAGGAGCAGGAAGATCGCCGCGTACGTGATGGAGGCGACCAGCGCCGCGATCGTGTAGGCGATGGCGATCTGCTGGCCGTTGCCGTTCAGGATCATCCCCGCGATGAACGTGGGGATCGCGGAGAAGGCCATGGTCACGGCGATGGCGACGATCAGCTTGGTGAAGATGATCGTGGGCCGCTTGACCGGCTTCGACAGCAGGTAGACGACGGAGCCGTCGTCGATCTCGGGGCCGATCGCGCCGGTGCCCGCGATGACACCGATGATCGGCACCATCGTGGCGAGCGCGAAGCCGCCCAGGACGTCGACGGCCACCTGATCGTCGGCGCCGCTGAACGCGCGGACCGCCGCGGAGATGACGATCAGCAGGACGGGCAGGGCGAAGAGGATCAGCGCCCGGCGGCGGCCGAGCAGGGCCCGGTAGGTGAGCCGGGCGACAGTGGGGTCGTACACGGTGGCTCCCTTCAGGCCGCGACGAGGTAGGAGAAGACCGACTCGAGGGACTCGTCCGAGGGCGAGACCGTCAGGAGCCGGATGCCGTGGTCGCGGGCGACCTTGGGCAGCAGCGTGGTGAACCGGCCGAAGTCGACCGCCTGAATGCGCAACGCGCCCTCCTTGAGGTCGACCTCGATGCCGGCCGTCGACGGATCGGCGATCAGCGCGGCGGCCAGGGCGCGGTCGTCGCTGGAACGGATCAGATAGCGGTGCGGTCGGTCGGTCATCAGGCGGCGGATCCTGCGGAAGTCACCGCTCGCCGCGTGCCGTCCGGCGACGATCACCTCGATGTGCGAGGCCAGTTGCTCGACCTCTTCGAGGATGTGCGAGGAGAAAAGGACCGTGCGGCCCTGGTCGCCCATGGTCCGCAGGAGGTCCATCAGCTGCATGCGCTGGCGCGGGTCCATGCCGTTGAAGGGCTCGTCGAGCAGCAGCACGGAGGGGTCGTGGACCAGGGCGGACGCCATCTTCACGCGCTGGCGCATGCCCTTGGAGTACGTGGAGATCTTGCGGTCCTGCGCGTACTCCATCTCGACCGTGGCGAGGGCCTTCTGGGCGGCCCGCTTGTCCAGGCCGTGCAACTCGGCGTTGGCGACGACGAATTCGCGGCCCGTGAGGAAGTCGTACATCGCCTCGCGCTCGGGGACGATGCCGATCTCCTTGTAGATCTGTTCGTTGCGCCAGATCGGCTTGCCGTCGAGCGTGACGCTGCCGGTGGAGGGGGCGAGGAAGCCGCCCATCATGTTGATGAGCGTCGACTTGCCCGCGCCGTTCGGACCGAGGAGCCCCGTGACTCCCGGGCCGATGTTCATGGTGATGTCGTTGACGGCCACGACGTTCCCGAACCAGCGGGACGTGTGGTCGATGGTGATCATGGTCATCAGAGGCCGACCTTTCGGTAGCGGCGCATCATGGCGCCGTAGCAGCCCGCGATGAGGGCGAGGACCACGAGTACGTAGACGACGCCGACGCCTGTCGACGGTCCGTCCCCTCCGGGGAAGGCGGAGGTCGCGCCGAGGAAGGCGGTCTGCACGCCGTCGATGAGGGTGATCGGCGAGAAGAGGCCGAGCCAGGCGATGGCTCCGGTGCTGCCCTGTTCGTAGGCGATCGCCTGGACCGTGGACACCGCTCCGTAGGTGATGGTCAGGACGGCGATGACGGCGGCGATGCCGAAGCCGCGGCGGGGCGTGATCGCCGAGATGACGAGCGCGATGCCGGAGAAGAGCAGCGAGAGGAGCGCCACGGAGACCAGACCCTGCGCGAATCCCGTCGTCTGGTCGGCGAAGTCGAGCTTGGCGAGCAAGGCGCCCACGTAGAGCACGAGGAGCGGGGCCCCGGTCAGGACGAAGAGCGCCGAGGTCATCGCGGCGAACTTCGCGAGGACGTAGTCACCGCGCTCGATGGGCCGCGAGAAGTAGAGCGGAACGGTCTTGAAGCGCAGGTCGCGCGACACGGTCTGCGGGGCCTGGGCGGCCAGGAAGAGGCTGATGACGGCCTGCAGCACGATGGCGTAGCGCGTGTAGTCGAGGGGGAGGTCCTTGGCCTTGGTGGCCACGGCGACCGCCACCATGATCGCGGCGGGGAGGCACATCACCGCGAAGAGGATCATCGGCAGGACCTTGGACTTGGCGGACCGCCCGAGGCCGTACGCGCCGCGCAGGCTCTGCGAGAAGAGGGAGCGGCGGGCGTAGGCACGGCCGAGCCGGGGGCCGTCGTAGTTGCGGTAGCCGATGTTGTGGATCTGGGTGGACTCGGTGCTCATCGCGTCCCTCCCTCCTTCTGCTGTGCGGCGGCCGCGGTGGCGGCCCATGCGGCCGCGCGCTCGGAGACGGGCTCCTGCTGCGGCTCGGCCTTGAAGACCTCGGCGATGTGGTGCCTGCGCTGTTCCATCCGGACCAGGCCGAGCCCGAGGTCGGCGACGAGGTCGCGCACGAGGTCGTACGTGTCCTCTCCCTCGGCGGTGAGCAGGATCGTGTGCCCGGCGCCGGGCAGTTCGCCGCCGGTCTCCGTGCCGATCCCCCGGCCCTGCAGCGCGTCCCTCAACGCGCGCGTGCCGTCCGGGTGTTCGTCGCTGTCGGTGACCTCGACGGCCAGCGTGGTGGTGGTCTGGGTGAAGTCGGTGGTGGAGCTGGACCTCAGGAGCTTGCCGCCGTCGATGACGACGACGTGGTCGCAGGTGCGCTCCAGCTCGCCGAGGAGGTGCGAGGTGACGAGGACCGAGATGCCGAAGTCCGTGTGGACGCGGCGGATCAGGCCGAGCATCTCGTCGCGGCCGACCGGGTCGAGGCCGTTCGTCGGCTCGTCGAGGAAGACCAGCTGGGGGTCGTGGACGAGGGCCTGCGCGAGCTTCACGCGCTGCTTCATGCCGGTCGAATAGCCGCCGATGGGGCGGTACCGCTCCTCGTACAACCCGACGTGGCGCAGGGTGTCCGCCGTGCGCTCGCGGGCCGCGGTGGGCGGCAGTCCGGACATGCGCGCCATGTGGACGACGAACTCGGTGGCCGAGACGTCGGGCGGCAGGCAGTCGTGCTCGGGCATGTACCCGACGCGCTCACGGATCTGGCCGCCGTCGGTGGCGACGTCGAGGCCGAGCACGGCGGCGCGGCCCTCCGTGGCGGGGGACAGACCCAGCAGGATCTTGATCAGTGTGGACTTGCCGGCTCCATTGGCTCCGACGAGTCCGGTCACACCGGGCCCGATATCCATGGAGAGCCGGTCAAGCGCGGTCACCCTCGGGAACCGCTTGCTCAGGCTTTCGGTCGCGATCACAGTCACGCTTCGACGGTAGTGGCGCAGGCCACAGACAGTCGTCAGACCACGGGCTTGCCCTGCCCTCACTCTGGAGTATTACGGGCCCGTAGGGGTCCACCGGAAGTCGCCCCCTGCGGGTTCTTCCGGACCTGTCCCGCGGTGTTGTGCAGAACCCTTGACGCAGCCGCCGAGCATTGTCACATTCATCAGTGTCAAGTTACGGACGCGTACGGCGATGAGCCGGACACGGCAAGGACCGGACTCGGGACGGACGGTGGCATGACCTCAGCAGTTGCAGGCGAACTCTCCGCGGAACTGCGGGGGTTCAGGGAAGTGCAGACCCTCGCGTACGAATGCGCGGAGGCGGTCGCGGCGCAGCTCAAGCCGGGTGTGACGGAGCGCGAGGCCGCGCGGATGCAGCGCGAGTGGCTGCGCGAGCGTGGTGTGCGGGACTGGTTCCACCTCCCCTTCGCCTGGTTCGGGGACCGCACGGCGTTCGCGGGCTTCCGGATACCGCTGCAGTTCTTCCCCACCCACCGGAAGCTGGAGCCGGGGATGCCCTTCATCCTCGACATGGCCCCGGTGTACAAGGGCTTCACGGCCGACATCGGGTACTCCGGCTGCCTCGGCCTCAACCCCGTGCACGACAAGCTCCTCGCCGACCTGGAGGCGCACCGCGAGCTGATCCTGCGCGAGGTGCGCGAGCGCCGGTCGCTGCGCGAGATCTATGAGGACGTGGACCGGCTCATGGTCCGCCAGGGCTATGCCAACCGCCACCGCGCCTATCCGTTCGGCGTCATCGCGCACAAGGTCGACCGGGTCAAGGAGCGCCGCCTGTCGCCGCACCTCTTCGGGTTCGGCACGCAGTCCCTGAAGGGCCTCGCGACCGACGCGATCCACGGCCACCGGGACGGCTGGTCGCCGCTGTGGTCCCCCTACAAGTTCTCCGACCACCCGCCCCAGAAGGGACTCTGGGCGGTCGAACCGCACCTCGGATTCAGGGGTACGGGCGCGAAGTTCGAGGAGATCCTCGTCGTCACCGACTCCAAGGACCCCGAGCAGAGCGCTTTCTGGCTGGACGACGATCTGCCGCATGTGCGGCGCTGGGCTGAGGAGAGGGCCGCCGCATGACGACCGGGGAAGTCGCCAAGGGAACCGCCGGGGGAATGAAGGACGCGCGCGAGCGCTGGGTGCGCACGGGCGGTGTGGAGCTGTGCGTCGCCGAGCTGGGCGACCCCCAGCGGCCCACGGTCCTTCTGGTGCACGGCTATCCGGACTCCAAGGAGGTGTGGACCGAGGTCGCCGAACGCCTCGCGGACCGCTTCCACGTCGTGCTGTACGACGTGCGGGGCCACGGCAGGTCCACCGCCCCGCGCCCGCTGCGCGGCGGCTTCACCCTGGAGAAGCTGACCGACGACTTCGTGGCGGTCATCGACGCGGTCAGCCCCGACAAGCCGGTGCACGTGGTCGGGCACGACTGGGGCTCGGTCCAGTCCTGGGAGTTCGTCACGGTCAAGCGGACGGAGGGCCGCATCGCGTCCTTCACGTCCATGTCGGGGCCCTCGCTGGACCACTTCGGTCACTGGATCAAGAAGCGCATGTCCCGTCCGACCCCGCGCAAGGTCGGTCAACTGCTCGGCCAGGGCGCCAAGTCCTGGTACGTGTACATGCTGCACACCCCCGTACTACCCGAGCTGGCCTGGCGCGGCCCGCTCGGCAAGCGGTGGCCGAAGATCCTGGAGCGCGTCGAGAAGGTCCCGGCGGGCGACTACCCGACGGCTTCGCTCCCCCAGGACGCCGCGCACGGCGCCTGGCTCTACCGCGACAACGTCCGCGCGAGGCTGCGCAGGCCCCGCCCCGACGCGTACGCCCACGCGCCCGTGCAGCTCATCACGCCCTCCGGAGACATCTTCCTGTCCGAGCGGCTCTATGACGAACTGGAGCTGTGGGCCCCGCAGTTGGTGCGGCGCACCCTGCCCGCCAAGCACTGGGTGCCCCGCACCCGCCCCGACCAGCTGGCCGCCTGGATCGGCGAGTTCGTCACGGCCAACGAGGACGGCGTGCCCACCAAGGACAGCATGGCCAGGGGGAAGTACGCGGACCGGTTCGGCGGCCAGCTCGTCCTGGTCACCGGCGCGGCCAGCGGCATCGGGCGTGCCACCGCTTTCGCGTTCGCCGAGGCGGGCGCCCGCGTGGTGGCCGTCGACAGGGACGCGGAGGGCGCGGCCCGTACGGCGGAGATGTCCCGCCTGATCGGCGCCCCCGAGGCCTGGGGCGAGACGGTCGACGTGGCCGACGAGCAGGCCATGGAGAAGCTCGCCCAGAAGGTCGCCACGGAGTACGGCGTCGTGGACGTCCTGGTGAACAACGCCGGGATAGGCCTCTCCGGCCCCTTCCTCGACACCAGCTCCGAGGACTGGAAGAAGGTCCTGGACGTCAATCTGTGGGGTGTGATCCACGGCTGCCGGCTGTTCGGCAGGCAGATGTCCGAGCGCGGCCAGGGCGGCCACATCGTCAACACCGCGTCGGCGGCGGCGTATCAGCCCTCCAAGGCCCTGCCCGCCTACAGCACGTCGAAGGCCGCGGTCCTCATGCTCAGCGAGTGCCTGCGCGCGGAGCTCGCGGACCAGGGCATCGGGGTCTCGGCGATCTGCCCGGGTCTCGTGAACACGAACATCACGGCGACCTCCCGCTTCGTCGGCGTCGACGCGGACGAGGAGAAGCGCCGCCAGAAGAAGTCCTCCCGGCTGTACGGCCTGCGCAACTACCCGCCGGAGAAGGTCGCCGACGCGGTCCTGCGCGCCGTCGTCAGGAACCAGGCGGTCGTCCCGGTCACCCCCGAGGCCCGCGGCGCCCACCTCATGTCCCGCTTCACGCCCAAGGCCCTGCGCGCGATAGCCCGATTGGAGCCGCCGTTGTGAGCACGGAGGAGCGCCCCGACACAAGCGCCGAGGAGCACTACGCGATCGTTCCGCGCCGGGTCTCGTTCGACTGGGACGAGACACCGCTGCACTGGATACCGGACGAGCCGACCGCCACCCACGTCATCAACGTCCTGCATCTGCTTCTCCCTGCGGGGGAGCGGTGGTTCGTGAAGGTCTTCAAGGAAGGCCTGCCGCTGATCATCGACCCGGTGCTGCGCGACGACGTCAAGGGGTTCATGGGACAGGAGGCCACGCACAGCGTGCAGCACGCGCACGTGCTCGACCACCTGGCGGCGCAGCGGCTCGACACCGCCGCGTTCACCAAGTATGTCGACTTCCTCTTCGAGAAACTCCTCGGTGAGAAGCCGCCGTTGGGCGCTCCCGTACCGACGCAGGAGTGGCTGCGCTTCCGCCTGTCGATCGTCGCCGCGATCGAGCAGTTCACGGCGGTCCTGGGGAACTGGGTGCTGCACGCCGAGGGCCTCGACCGTGCCCGCGCCGACGAGGTCATGCTCGACCTGCTGCGCTGGCACGGCGCGGAGGAGGTCGAACACCGCGCGGTCGCCTTCGACATGTACCAGCACTGCGGCGGCGAGGGCCTGCCCCGTTACGCCCGCCGCATCGCCGGCATGACGGTCACCGCGCCCGTGATGCTGTACCTGTGGGTCTGGGGCTCGGCCTATCTGATCCGCCACGACCCCCAACTGGCGGGCCGCTTGCGGTACTCACTGGCCGAGCACAACAGGGCCGTCAGGAAGGGCCTGCTGCCCACCTGGCGCGAGATCGGCACGGCGATACCCCGCTATCTGCGGCGGTCGTACCATCCCTCGCAGGAGGGCTCGCTGCGCAAGGCCGTCGAGTATCTGGCGCAGTCGCCCGCGGCACGGGCGGCGGCGGGCGCGGTGGGCCGGGCGGCCATCGCCTAGCAGGACGCCCCGGGCGGCCATCGCCCGGCAGAAGACCCGGGCGGCGGCCCTCGCCCAGCAGAAGAACCCGGGCGGCGGCCACCGGCCGGCACGAGGCATCACGGAGGACGGGCAGCGTGGAGTACCGCATCGAGGACCTGGCGCACCACAGCGGCGCGACGGTCCGCACGATCCGCGCCTATCAGGACCGCGGGCTGCTCCCCCGCCCGGAACGGCGCGGCCGGTCCAATGTCTACGGAGAGGCGCATCTGGCCCGGCTGCGGCAGATCGCCGACCTGCTCGACCGCGGTTACACCCTGGCCTCCATCAAGGAACTCCTGGAGGCCTGGGACGCGGGCCGCGGCCTCGGCGGGGTGCTCGGCCTGGCCGCGGAGGTGGACGGCCCCTGGACGGACGAGAAGGCCGACCGGATCACCCGCGCCGAGCTCGACGCGGCCTTCGGCGGCACCCCGGACGACGCGGCGGTGGCCGACGCGGTGGACCTCGGCGTGCTCGAAGCGATTCCGGGCCGTGAGGACGAGTTCCTGGTGCCGAGCCCTCAAGAGCTGTCGGTGGCCGTCGAGTTGTACGCGGCGGGAGTTCCGCTGTCGGCGATCTCGGGTCATTTGCGGGAGTTGAGGGGGCAGGTCGAGCACATCGCCTCCCGTTTCCTGGAGTTCACGACGGAGTACGTCTTCGCCCGCTATCTCGGAAATCACCCGCCGACGGAGGCGGACGCGGCCGAGGCGGCTTCTCTCGTACGCCGCCTCAGGCCGCTCGCACAGCAGTCCGTGGACGCCGAACTGGCGCGCGCGATGCGTCTGTTCGCCACTCGCCACCTCCGTCAGCATCTCGACCCCGAGCGGCCCCCGCAGCGTACGGAAGAGCCGCAGAACGTGACACTGCCCGCCTCCACAATGCGTGCTGTACAGGCGCTGGTTGGCGAGGGCAACGCCGCCGCGTTCATCGCGGCGGCCGCGGAACGGGAAGTCCAGACAAGGACATTGGACTCACTTGCGGCAACTCAGGTCAAGAGTGAATGAGTTGGTCAAATGCCGCTAATCTCCTGAGAGTTGTCCACAGAATCATCAACTAACCTGTGGATAACTCGACTTGGCTGTGGATCAAACCTGTGGACCGAAATTCCTGGATGAAAAATCGGTGGACGAAAATCGAGTGCGCGGAAAACGGATCACCGAGACGCTGACGTCATGAAAGACCCCGATGACACGAAAGACCCGCACGTCGCGAAAGACCCCCGCGTCGCGAAAGACCCCCGCGTCACGAAGGACCCCCGCGTCACGAAAGCCCCCGACGAACGACGCACCGTGAAGGTGTCCAAATACCTCTCGAAACACCTGCGCCATCAGCCCGAGCGGATCGGGCTCACCCTCGACGAGAACGGCTGGGCGGAGATCGACGCCCTGCTCGCCGCGGCCGCCGCGCACCGCTTCCCCATCACCAGGACCGAGCTCGACCATGTCGTGGCGGTCAACGACAAGCGGCGCTTCGCCGTCGAGGACGGCCGGATCCGCGCCAGCCAGGGCCACTCCGTCGCCGTGGACCTCGCGCTGCCCCCTGCGACCCCGCCCGCGTACCTCTACCACGGCACCGTCGCCGCCCATCTGGCCTCGATCCGCGCCGAAGGGCTGCGGCCCATGAGGCGGCACGCCGTGCACCTCTCGCCCGACCGCGAGACCGCGACGCGCGTCGGCGCCCGCCGCGGACGTCCCGTCGTCCTGTCCGTCGGCGCCGGCGCGATGCACCGCGACGGCCACGTCTTCCAGGTCAGCGCCAACGGCGTCTGGCTCACAGCCGCCGTACCGCCCGGCTATCTGCGGTTTCCCGCACCTCGCTGAGCAGGCATGATCGGCTGTATGGAGCATCTGCACAGCACCGAGGCAGCCCTCAACGCCCTGCGTGAGCTCGCCCGCGAGTACGACCGGGAGATCACGGTCTCCCACGACATCGGCGCCGACCAGACCTCGCGCCGCACCACCGCGGGCATCGGTGTGACGACGGACCCCGACGGCTCGATGCCGCACGAGGCGTACGTCGAGTTCGGCGGCTCGCCCCGGATGTCCGTGCGGCTCTACGCCGACGACGGCGACCCCGACGCCCTCATCACGGTCGAGGGGGTCGAGTGCCACGACATCCCGCGCGACTCCGTGCCCGCCTTCGTGCGGTCGGTCCTCGGCGGCATCGCCTACGTCAAGGGCAGGCGCTTCCCGCCCGGCTACCGCCTGATCGTGCCGCTGCCGGGCGACGTGACGCACAAGGAGTACATGCCGATGGTGACCCTCACGCCCTGGCTGAGCTCTCGGCTCCGCTGAGCCCCCGGTCCGCTGAGCTCTCGGCTCCGCTGAGCCCCGGTCACCCGGCCCCGCTCAGCCCAGCTGAGCGAGCGCCTCGGTCGCGATCCTCTCGAAGACGCCCTGATCGGCGGCGAAGTCCGAGTCGGGGATCGGCGCGTGCACGACGATCTCGGTGAAGCCGAGCTCCGCGTGCCTGCCCGCGAAGTCCACGAAGGCGTCGAGGGATTCCAGCGGCCGGTTGCGGTCCGGCGTGAAGCCGGTCAGCAGGATCTTGTCGAGCTCGGCCGCGTCCCTGCCGATGTCCGCGCACGCCTTGCCGAGCTTCTCGATCTGCCCCCGGATCGCCTCGCGGGACTGCTCGGGCGTGCCCGTCTCGAAGAGCTTCGGGTCGCCCGTGGTCACCCACGCCTGCCCGTGCCGGGCCGCGAGCCGCAGACCGCGCGGTCCTGTCGCCGCGACGGCGAAGGGCAGCCGCGGCCGCTGCACGCACCCGGGGATGTCGCGCGCCTCGGTCGCCGAGTAGAAGGTCCCCTCGTACGTCACCGAGTCCTCGGTGAGGAGACGGTCGAGCAGCGGCACGAACTCCCCGAAGCGGTCGGCACGTTCACGCGGCGTCCAGGGCTCCTCGCCCTCCTTGAGCAGCGTCGTCGCGTCGAAGCCGTTGCCGCCCGCGCCGATGCCGAGCGTGATCCGCCCGCCGGAGATGTCGTCGAGCGAGATGAGCTCCTTGGCGAGCGTCACCGGGTGGCGGAAGTTGGGCGACGTCACGAGCGTGCCCAGGCGCATCCGCTCCGTGGCGGCCGCGGCGGCGGTGAGCGTCGGCACCGCGCCGAACCAGGGTCCGTCGCGGAAGGTCCGCCAGGCCAGGTGGTCGTACGTGTACGCGGTGTGGAAGCCCAGTTCCTCCGCGCGCACCCACTGCTCACGGCCCCCTGCGTGCCAGCGACGTACGGGAAGGATCACAGTGCTCAGGCGCAGGCTCATGTCTCCGAGCTTACGGCGGCGCCCGAGGACCGGCTGAACACAGGCACGGGTGGGGCCTGGGGGCACTCAAATGTGCGCCCCAGCGCACGGCCGTGCACGCATGTGCGGGACAATCGACGGCGTGACCTCAGCTACCCCAGGGCCGGAGTCCCCGGCCTCCACCGCTCCGGCAACCGCCGCCCCGTCCGGGCCCCGACCGCGGACCCGGCTGATAGCGACGGACCTGGACGGCACGCTGCTGCGCGACGACAAGACGGTCTCGGACCGCACGGTCGCCGCGCTCGGCGCGGCCGAGGAGGCCGGTATCGAGGTCTTCTTCGTGACCGGCCGCCCGGCCCGCTGGATGAACGTCGTCAGCGCCCACGTCCACGGTCACGGCCTCGCCATCTGCGGCAACGGCGCGGCGGTGGTCGACCTGCACGGCGGCCCCGGCACCCACCGCTTCGTCAAGATCCGCGCGCTGGAGCGGGAGTGCGCCCTCGACGTGGTCCGCAGGCTCCGCGCCGCCGCGCCGGGCACGTCCTTCGCGATCGAGCGGACCGGGGGACTGCACCACGAGGAGACGTACCCGCCGCTGCACATGGAGCCGGGCGAGAGCGTCGCGCCCGCCGAGAAGCTGCTCGCCGAGAACCCCGCGGACCCCGCCGTCGCCGAGCAGCCCGTCCTGAAGGTCCTCGCCTTCCACCCGGGTCTCGCTCCCGACGACTTCCTGGTGCTCGCCCGCGCGGCCATCGGCGACCGGGCCATGGTCACCCGTTCGAGCCCCAGCGCCCTCCTGGAGATCAGCGGCCCCGGCGTCTCCAAGGCGAGCACCCTGGAGCTGTGCTGCGCCGAGCGCGGCATCGCCCCGGAGGAGGTCGTCGCCTTCGGAGACATGCCGAACGACATCGAGATGCTGACCTGGGCCGGTACGTCGTACGCGATGGGCAACGCCCACCCTGACGTCATCGCCGCGGCCTCCGGAAGCACGGTCGCCAACAACGACGACGGTGTCGCGGTCGTGATCGAACAGATCCTGGCGGACCGCCGGAACGAAACGGACCGGACCTCCTAGAGGCCGGAGGCCGGCGGGGCGGAGGCCGACGGGGCGGGGCAAGGGCAAGAGACAGGGCAAGGCAGGGCAGGGCAGGGCTCCTAGAGCCTGACGCCCCGCTCGGCCAGCCACTTGCTGGGATCGACGCCGGATCCCAGGTAGGGCGTGAGCCGCGCCTCGAAGTGCAGGTGAGGCCCGGTCGAGTTGCCGGTCGTGCCCGCCTGCCCGATCCACTGACCGGGGCGCACCCGGTCCCCCTGGTCGACGGTGACGGCCGCGAGGTGCGCGTACTGCGTGAAGTACCCGCCCTCGTGGCGCACCACGACCTCGATACCGAAGCCCCCGCCGCAGGACACGCTCTGCACCCGGCCCGCGCCGACCGACCGCACGGGCGTCCCGATGCCGACCGCGAAGTCCTGCCCGGTGTGCCGGTGGGCCCAGCGCTCACCGGCGCTGTCGAAGCCCGCCGAGAGTTCGTACGACTCCACGGGCGCGACCCACGCGCGCGTGACGGGTGTTCTCTGCTGGTCCAGGCGCACCGCACCGCGGCACTTGCCCGCCGCGACCGACCGGTCGGCCTCGCCCTGCAGGGTCCACCGCGCCGACTCCAGCTTCCGCTCGATGCCGCGCTTGAGCTCCGCAAGGCGTACGTTGCGCCGGTCCAGGGAGCGCTTGGCCCGGTCCGCCCTGCGTTTGGCGACGGCGAGACGGGCCGCGGCCCGCTGGGTCTTGGCCACGGCGCTGTTGACGGCGAGGTCCGCCTGCCCCAGGACCTGCTTCCCGCGCATCAGGGCGTCGGGGCTGTCGGCGAGGAGCAACTGCGCGGTGTAGGGGAGTCCGCCACCGGTGCGGTACTGGGCGCTGGCCATCCGCCCCAGATCCCCGTGCAGCACCGCCACGTGGTCGCGCTCCTCGGCGAGGAGTCGGTCCAGTTTCCGGACCTTCGCCTTCTGGATGCCCGCCGCGCGACGGCCCTCTTCGTAGCGTGCGGTCGCGGCGGACGCCTCTTCGTAGAGCCGTGCCACATCGGCGCTCGCGCTCGGCCCCTCGGACGCGGTGGCGGGGAGAGGGGAGCCGAGCAGCGCGCACAGCAGCACCGACACACTGACGAGCGGGCGCGGACGGCTGCGGTGGCTCAGGAACATGTCAGGGATCGTTGCCCGCCACGGCGGCGCGGGTCCTGCGCGACTCGTGCACTCGGGGGGCGTCGTGCCCCGTACGGCCCACGTGCGTACCGCCGAACGGCGGCCAGGGCGTGAGGTCGGAACGGCGGCCCGCACGTCGGATCAGTACGGCGCCTGCCACACCACCGTCGTGCCGCCGCCGTCCTCGCCGATGCCGGGCCCGTACCAGCTGTCGCCCCCCAGCGACTCGGCCCGCCGCTTGAGGTTCTTCAGGCCGCTGCGCCGACCGCCCTCCGCGATGCCCACGCCGTCGTCGGCGACGGTCAGGCGCACGCCCTGCTGACCGTCGGGGAGGACCACGGTCGAGTCGACGACGACGTCGATGCGGGCGGCCTGCGCGTGCCGGAACGCGTTGGACAGGGCCTCCCGCAGGGCCGCGATCAGGTTCTTGCCGGTCAGCTCGCCGACCACCGTGTCGACGGGGCCCACGAAGTGGTGCGTGGGCTTGAAGCCCAGCGGGACGGCGGCCATGTTGATCTCGCGCAGCACACGGGTCCGCAGCCCGGACGGCGCCTCGGCGGGGCCCTGCTGCAGCGCGAAGATCGCCGTACGGATCTCCTGGATCGTCACGTCCAGCTCGTCGACCGCCTTGCCGACCCCGACCTGCACCTCCGGCACGACCGACCTGCGCTGGGCGCTCTCCAGCATCATCCCGGTGGCGAACAGCCGCTGGATGACCAGGTCGTGCAGGTCCCTGGCGATCCGGTCGCGGTCCTCGTACACCGCGAGCCGCTCCCGGTCCCGCTGTGCCTCGGCCATCATCAGCGCGAGCGCGGCCTGCGAGGCGAACTGGGCGGCCAGCGTCCGCTCGGCCTCGCTGAAGGGACGTCCCCCACGCGCGCGGGGCGTCACGAGCGTCCCGAGGACCCGGCCGTCGCTCTGCAACGGCAGCATCATGCAGGGGCCGTAGCCGCGCGCGAGATCGGTCATGATGCGCGGGTCGGTGGCCGCGTCGTCGATGAACACGGCCTCCCCTTCGAGCAGGTCGGCGACGATGCGGCTCTCCGGAGGGACGATCACGCCGAGCGCCCCGGAGGGGTCGTCCGAGGAGACGGCGACGATCTCCATGCCGCCCTCCTCGTCGGGCAGCAGCACGATGCCCGCGGCCGAGTCCGCGAGGTGCCTGGCCTGCTCGGCGACGACCGCGAGCGCCTCCTCGGCGTCGCTGCCGGACAGCAGGGCGGTGGTGACCGCCACGGAGCCGTCGATCCAGCGCTCGCGCTGCTTGGCGGCTTCGTAGAGGCGTGCGTTCCCGATGGCGATACCGGCCTCCGTGGCGAGCACACGCACCATGTGCACGTCGTAGTCGTTGAATTCGGCCCCGCCGCGCTTCTCGGTCAGATAGAGGTTGCCGAAGATCTCGCCCTGCACGCGGATCGGGACACCGAGGAAGGTTCGCATCGGCGGGTGGTGGGGCGGGAATCCGCAGGAGCGCGGGTCGGCGGAGAGATCGGCGAGACGCAGCGTCCTCGGCTGGTGGATGAGCGCGCCGAGCAGTCCTCTGTGGCCGTCGGGCAGACGCCCGATCCGCTCGGCGGTCTCCTCGTCGATGCCGTAGTAGACGAAGTCGGAGAGCCCTTCGCCGTCCTCCGCGACGACACCGATCGCGGCGTAGTGGGCGTCGGCGAGCTCGGCGGCGGTCTCGCAGATGCGGTCCAGGGTGGTGTGCAGTTCAAGACCGGTGCCGACCGACCGCATGGCTTCGAGCAGCTGCGGCACCCGCGAGGTCAGCTCGGGCGAGAGCCCTTGGAGGCTGCGGGTCGCCCGCGCCGCCGCCTCCACCGAGTCCGGTGTGCCGTCGGGGAGCGGGGAGTCGGCGGAGGCCGAGGGTGCTGGCATGCCTTTGAGCCTAGTAAGTCCTATTTGCAGGGGAAAGTCGAGGCCGTCTCGGGACGCCCGGCGGGGAAAGCCGAGACCATCTCCGGAAACCCAGCAGGGAAAGCCGAGACCGTCTCGGAGAGCCCGGCGGGGAAAGCCGGAGCTCTCCCGGGCGGGCGGCCGCCGGGACTCAGCCCGCCATCAGCAGATCCGCCGCCCGCTCCACCTCCAGCATCCGCCGCAGCGGCCCCTCCTCGGCCGCGAGTTCCGCGTACGTGCCGCGCTGCGCCACCCGCCCCGCGTCCAGGACGATCACTTCGTCCACCGCGTCGAGCCCGGCGAGCCGGTGCGTGATGAGCAGCGTCGTGCGCCCCTCGGTCGCGGCCAGCAGGTCGGTCGTGAGGGCGTCCGCGGTCGGCAGGTCGAGGTGCTCGGCCGGCTCGTCCAGGACGAGGACGGGGAAGTCGGCGAGCAGCGCGCGGGCCAGCGCGAGACGCTGCCGCTGCCCTCCGGAGAGCCGTGCGCCGTGCTCGCCCACGAGCGTGTCGAGCCCCTCGGGAAGCGAGGCGACCCAGCCGTCGAGACGCGCCCGCTCCAGGGCGTCGCGCAGCTCCGCGTCCGTGGCGTCCCTCTTGGCGAGCAGCAGGTTCTCGCGCACCGAGCTGTCGAAGATGTGGGCGTCCTGGGCGCACAGCCCGACCATGCCGCGCACGGTGTCGCCGTCCAGCGTGGCCGCGTCCGTGCCACCGAGCGTGTACGTCCCTTCGTACGCGCCCAGGAACCGCAGCAGCACCTGCGCGAGCGTCGTCTTGCCGGACCCGGACGGGCCGACCACCGCGATCCGCCGGCCCCGCTCCAGCGTGAGGCCGACGCCTGCGAGCGCGGGCGCTTCGACGGACTGCCCTTCGTGGCGGGCGCTGAGCCCTTCGACGCGCAGCGGGAACGGCGACTGCGGCGCCTGTACGGGCTCGGCCGGCTCCGGCACGGGCTCGGCCGCGTCGGAGAGCTCGTAGACCCGCTCTGCGCTCTTCCTGACCCGCTGGCGGTACTGCACGGCGAGCGGCAGGCCCATCACCGCCTCGAAGGCGGCGAGCGGCGTGAGCACGACCACGGCGAGGGCGAGACCGCTGAGCCGCCCGTCGCCGACCGCCTGCACGCCGACGAAGGCCGCTCCGGCCACGGTGAGACCGGTGACGAGCGCACCGAGTCCGTCGCCGAGCGCGGTGGCGGTGGCGCCCCGGGAGGCGATTCCGGTGAGCTCTGCGTCGGCTTCCCCGGCCTTGGCCGTACGTCGCTTCAGCGCACCGGCGACCGTCAGCTCGGCGGTCCCGGTGAGCAGGTCGGCCACGCGCGTGGCGAGCACCCCGCGCGCGGGAGCCAGCTTGCGCTCCGCACGGCGCGCCACGGCACCGCTCACCAGCGGCACGCCGAGCCCCGCGGCGAGCAGTCCGACGGCGAGCACCGCGCCCGCCTCGGGCAGCAGCCACGCGGTGAAGCCGACGGCCCCGGCGCTCACCACGGCCGCGGCGGACGCGGGCAGCAGCCAGCGCAGCCAGTAGTCCTGCAGGGCGTCGACGTCGGCGACGAGCCGGGAGAGGAGATCACCGCGGCGGGTCGCGCGCAGCCCCGCGGGAGCGAGCCGCTCCAGGCGCCGGTAGACGGCGACCCGGGTGTCGGCGAGCATCCGCAGCACGGCGTCGTGCGCGACGAGCCGCTCGGCGTACCGGAAGACGGCACGGCCGATCCCGAAGGCACGGGTCGCCGTCACGGCAATCATCAGGTACATCACGGGCGGCTGCTCAGAGGCCCGCGAGATCAGCCACCCGGACGTGGCCATGAGCCCGACGGCACTCCCGAGCGCGAGACTCCCGAGCAGCAACGCAAGCGCCAGCTGCCCACGCCGGGCCTGAGCAGCCTTCCTGACCCGGGCCAGGACGCCGCCTCCTGGCAGAGCCGAGGCGCCGGAGACGCCATCGTCCACCGCACCATCAGCGGGAGTTGCCCCACCCGTCTCTCGCTCCTCACCGGGCAAGTCGACGTGTACGGACGGGTGGGTGGGAAGCTCCCCCGCCCCGGAGGGGCGTGCCTCAAGCCGCACCACACGATCCGCGACAGCCAACAACGCAGGCCGATGCACCACCAACAGCACCGTCCGCCCGACGGCCAGCCGCCGAACCGCCTCGACAACCTCCGCCTCGGTCCCACCGTCGAGCGCCGCCGTCGGCTCATCCAGCAGCACCACAGGCCGATCCGCGAGGAACGCCCGCGCCAGTGAAAGCCGTTGCCGCTGCCCGGCGGAGAGCCCGGCCCCGTCCTCACCGAGCACGGTCTCAAGCCCCGCAGGCAGCGCCTCCACAAAGCCCCACGCCCCCGCCGAGCGCAGCGCCCCCCGCACCGCCGCGTCGTCCGCGTCCGGCCGCGCGAGCCGCACGTTCTCCGCGACGGTCCCCGCGAACAGATGCGGCCGCTGCGGCACCCACGCGATCCGCTCCCACCACCGCTCCGGCGACACCTCGGCCAGGTCGACGTCGCCGACACGGACCCGCCCGCTGTCAGGACGTACGAAGCCCAACAGCACGTTCAGAAGCGTCGACTTACCCACGCCGCTCGGCCCCACGAGCGCCACGGTCTCGCCGGCCCCGACATCGAAGGAGACGTCCGACACGGCATCCGCCGACCGGCCCGGGTAGCGAACCGTCACCCCCTCGAAGCGGATGGCACCGGCGGGCGCGGGCCCCGTTCCGACGGCCGGCACCGGCGTCTCCAGGACCTCGAAGATCTCCTCGGCGGCCGAGAGCCCTTCCGCCGCCGCGTGGTACTGCGCACCGACCTGGCGCAGCGGCAGATAGGCCTCGGGCGCGAGGACGAGGACGACGAGACCGTCGTACAGGTCCATCTCGCCGTGGACGAGCCGCATGCCGATGGTCACGGCGACCAGCGCGACCGAGATCGTCGCGAGCAGTTCCAGGGCGAACGACGACAGGAAGGCGATGCGCAGGGTCCGCATCGTCGCCTGCCGGTACTCGCCGGTGATCTTGCGGATGGACTCGGCCTGCGCCTTGGCGCGGCCGAACACCTTCAGGGTCGGAAGCCCCGCCACCACGTCCAGGAAGTGCCCCGACAGGCGTGACAGGAGCCGCCATTGACGGTCCATCCGGTTCTGCGTGGCCCAGCCGATCAGAATCATGAAGACCGGGATCAGCGGCAGCGTCACGACGATGATCGCCGCCGACACCCAGTCCTCGGTGACGATGCGGGCGAGCACCGCCACCGGCACCACCACCGCGAGCCCCAACTGCGGCAGATAGCGCGAGAAGTAGTCGTCGAGCGCGTCCACGCCCCGCGTCGCGAGCGAGACGAGCGAGCCGGTCCGCTGGCTGGTCAGCCACCCCGGCCCGAGTTCCCCGGCCCGTTCGAGGAGCCGCCCCCGCAGCTCCGACTTGACCGCCGCGCTCGCCCGGTGCGCGGCGAGCTCGGTCAGCCAGGAGACAAGGCCCCGTCCCACCGCGACCAGGGCGAGCAGCACGAGCGGAGTTCCCAAGTCCCCCGTGGTGAGGCCCTTTTGGAAGGAGTCCACCACGACCTCGGCGATGAGCATCGCCTGGCCGATGACCAGGCCGGCCCCGACGAGCCCCAGGACCACCACCGCGACAAGGAAGAAGCGAGTGGCGCGGGCGTAGCGAAGCAGACGCGGGTCGATCGGTTTCACGTGAAACACACCCTCCGAGAAACCAGCGGGAACATCGGGAGCTCGGTCAGGAACATCAGGAACACCAGGAACACCAAGGACTCAGTACGGACTCAGTACGGACTCAGTGCGCCGCATCCGCGATGTGCTGCGTCCCGATCCGCTTGCGGAACACCCAGTACGTCCACGACTGGTAGAGCAGCACCACAGGGGTCGCGATGCCCGCGCACCAGGTCATGATCTTCAGGGTGTACGGGCTGGACGAGGCATTGGTGACCGTCAGGCTCCACTCCTCGTTCAGCGACGACGGCATGACGTTCGGGAAGAGCGTCAGGAAGAGCATCGCTACGGCCGCCGCGATGGTGATCCCCGACAGCGCGAACGACCAGCCCTCACGCCCGATCCTGATGGCCGCGATGGCGCCGACCAGGGCCACCACCGCCACGATCATCGCGACCAGGCTCTTGCCGTCGCCCTTGTCGGCCTGCGTCCAGATCAGGAACCCGAGCGCGAGCACGGCCGTGACGAGCCCGAGGCCGAGCGCCGTCTTCCGCGCCCGCACCCGGATGTCACCCACCGTCTTGAGCGAGGCGAACACCGCGCCGTGGAAGGTGAACAGCGTCAGGGTGACCAGACCGCCGAGGATCGCGTACGGATTGAGCAGGTCCCAGAAGTTGCCCACGTACTCCTTGTGGGCGTCGATCTTCACGCCGCGCACGATGTTGCCGAAGGCCACACCCCACAGCAGCGCCGGGATCAGCGAGGTCCAGAAGATCGCGTGCTCCCAGTTGGTCTGCCACCGCTCCTCGGGCCGCTTGGCGCGGTACTCGAAGGCGACACCGCGCACGATCAGGCAGATCAGGATGATCAGGAGCGGCAGGTAGAACCCGGAGAAGAGCGTCGCGTACCACTCGGGGAAGGCGGCGAAGGTCGCGCCGCCCGCCGTGAGCAGCCACACCTCGTTGCCGTCCCAGACGGGTCCGATGGTGTTGATGAGAACCCGCTTCTCGACCCGGTCGCGGGCGAGCAGCTTGGTCAGTACGCCGATCCCGAAGTCGAAGCCCTCCAGGAAGAAGTAGCCGATCCACAGGACGGCGATCAGTACGAACCAGACGTCGTGAAGTTCCATGTCCTCGTCGCTCCTTCCTTCAGTACGAGAAGGCCATGGGCCGGTCGGCGTCGTCGGAATCGGAGTCGGAGCCGTTGCCCGACCCGGGTCCGCCGATCTTGGTGGGCGGGTTGAGGTCCGCCTCGGTCAGCTCGGGCGGCCCCTTCTTGATGTACTTGAGCAGGAGCTTCACCTCGATCACGGCGAGGATCGCGTAGAGAAGCGTGAACCCGATCAGCGAGGTGAGCACCTCGCCCTGCGAAACCCCGGGCGAGACCGCGTCCTCGGTGCGCAGCACCCCGTAGACCACCCAGGGCTGACGCCCCGTCTCGGTGAAGATCCAGCCCCAGGCGGTGCCGATGAGGGGGAAGATCAGCGTCCACTGGGAGAGCCGCCACCACCAGTTGCCGAGCTTCGGCGCCAGCTCCTTGTTCTTGGTGAGCATCAGCTTCGGCACGTCGTCGGCGCCGGTGCGGTGCTCCGGAGCGAGCCAGAACTTCTTGCGCGTCAGCCACAGGCCCGCGGTGCACAGGGCCATCGAGACGCCGCCGAAGCCGATCATCCAGCGGTACGACCAGTAGGCGGTGGGGATGTTGGGCCGGTAGTCACCGGGCCCGAACTTCTCCTGCGCCTCCTTGTTGAGGTCGTTGATGCCGGGGATCTCGGCGCTGAAGTTGTTCTTGGCGAGGAAGGACAGTATCCCGGGGATCTCGATGGCGACGTCGTTGTGCCCCTTGGAGACGTCGCCGTACGCGAAGAGCGAGAACGGCGCCGGCTTCTCGGTCTCCCACAGCGCCTCGGCGGCCGACATCTTCATCGGCTGCTGCTCGTACATCACCTTGCCGAGGGTGTCGGCGCTGATGACCGTGAGCAGGGTGCCCACGAACGCGGTGACCAGGCCGAGCCGCATCGACATCCGCATGGTGCGGACGTGCTGCTTCTTGCGCAGGTGGAAGATGGCGATGCCGGTCATGAAGGCGCCACCGACCAGGACGGCCGCCGAGATGACGTGGAAGAAGTTGACGAGCGTCGTCTCCTGGAAGAGCACCTTGGCGAAGTCGGTGAGCTCCGCGCGCTTGGTGCCGTCCCGCTCCACGATCTTGTAGCCGACCGGGTGCTGCATCCAGGCGTTGGCGGCGATGATGAAGTACGCCGACAGGACCGTGCCGATGGAGACGATCCAGATCGTCGCACAGTGCAGCTTCTTCGGCAGCTTGTCCCAGCCGAAGATCCACAGGCCGATGAAGGTCGACTCGAAGAAGAAGGCGATCAGCGCCTCGAAGGCGAGCGGCGCCCCGAAGATGTCACCGACGAAGCGCGAGTAATCGGACCAGTTCATGCCGAACTGGAACTCCTGGACGATGCCGGTGACGACGCCCATCGCGATATTGATCAGGAACAGCTTGCCCCAGAACTTGGTCGCTCTGAGGTAGTGCTCCTTGCCCGTCCGCACCCATGCCGTCTCGAGGATCGCCGTGAGAGCGGCGAGCGAGATCGTCAGGGGAACGAACAAGAAGTGGTAGACGGTCGTGATGCCGAACTGCCATCGCGCCAGGGTCTCCGGCGCTAGAGCCAGGTCCACTGCGTCTTCTCCTTACTCGCCGTGGTCATAGCGGCAGTTTGCCCCTTTAATCCCACTGATCTCCGGAGGAACCGGGACACGCTTGTGAACGCGTTCACATTCACAAGCATTATGTCGTACTGGCTGTCGGCACGTTGACGCGGGGGTCCCCTTACCGCGGGGAACGCGCCGATGACCGCAAGGAGCGAGCCGGATCGCCGCGAAGAGCGCGCGAAGGCCCTGGAGAGACGCCCTCCGGGGCCTTCCCAAGAACTTCAACATATTGTTGAATCCGCGCCATGCAGATACGGATCTCCTGGCCCGCAGGCCACCTCACCGCGACGCTCGACGAGACCCCCACCAGCCAGGCCCTCGCCCAGGCACTGCCGCTCTCCGCCACCGCCAACACCTGGGGCGAGGAGGTCTACTTCGACACGGGCGTCAGCGTCCCGCGCGAGGACGGCGCCCAGCAGGTCGTCGAGCCGGGCACGGTCGCCTTCTGGACCGACGGCGACGCCCTCGCGCTCCCCTACGGCCCCACGCCGATCTCGCGGGGCGACGAGTGCCGCCTCGCGAGCCCGTGCAATCTCCTGGGCCGGATCGACGGCGACCCAAGGACCCTGGCCACCGTGCGCAGCGGCGACCCGATCCGCGTGGAACAGGCCTCCTAGCCGACCGCGCCCCACAGGGGTGCGGGGAACTGCGCGACCAGCCACGGCGGACGCGCAGTCGAAACACCGACCCCGAAGCGGAGCGCTACAGCTCCTTGCGGAACGCCTCCGCCGCCTGCAGGAAGATGTCGTTGGCCTCGGTCTCGCCGATCGTGGCCCGCATCCCCTCGCCCGCGAACGGCCGCACCACGACGCCGGCCTTCTCGCAGGCCGCAGCGAAGTCGGTCGTACGGTCCCCGAGCCGCAGCCACACGAAGTTCGCCTGCGTCTCGGGCACCGTCCAGCCCTGACCGCGCAGCGCCTCGATCACGCGCGTGCGCTCGGAGACCAACGAGCCGACGCGGCCCATCAGTTCGTCCTCGGCGCGCAGCGAGGCCACCGCCGCGTCCTGCGCGAGCTGGCTGACACCGAAGGGCACCGCCGTCTTGCGCAGGGCCGCGGCCACCGGCTCGTGGGCGACCGCGAAGCCGACGCGCAGACCCGCGAGGCCGTACGCCTTCGAGAACGTACGCAGGACGCAGACGTTCGGGCGGTCGCGGTAGAGCTCGATGCCGTCCGGGACCGCACCCCCTTCACCTTCGGCGGCACGGATGAACTCGCGGTACGCCTCGTCGAGCACCACCAGGACGTCGCTCGGCACCCGGTCCAGGAAGCGCTCGAGCTCGGCCCTGCGGACCAAGGTGCCCGTGGGGTTGTTGGGGTTGCAGACGAAGATGAGGCGGGTGCGCTCGGTGATGGCAGCGGCCATCGCGTCCAGGTCGTGCACCTCGCCCTCGGTCAACGGCACCCGCACCGACGTCGCGCCGCTGACCTGCGTGATGATCGGGTACGCCTCGAAGGACCGCCAGGCGTAGATCACCTCGTCACCCGGGCCCGCCGTGGCCTGCAGCAGCTGCTGGGCGACGCCGACGGAGCCGGTGCCGGTGGCGATGTGCGAGACGGGCACCCCGAAACGCTCGGCCAGCTCGTTCATCAGGCCCGTGCACGCCATGTCGGGGTAGCGGTTGAAGGATCCGGCGGCGGCGAGCGCGCTCTCCATGACGCCGGGGAGCGGCGGATAGGGGTTCTCGTTGGAGGACAGTTTGTAGGCCACAGGCCCGTCGGCCGCGGCGGGCTTGCCCGGCTTGTAGGTGGGGATACCCTCCAGCTCGGCGCGCAGCCTCGGGCTCGTCTCGCTCACCGCAGTCCTCCTCGTAGCCAGTCACAGACAGGTTCGAATACTGCTTACCTTATGAGGATTCGGCGCCGCTGCGAATGGCCTCGCGGCATTGGTCCACCGAGCCCCGCAACATCGCCGTACGAAGGCGTGCGGAGAGGGGGGAGCGCCTCGTGCTCCCCCATGCGCCGGTGGCTCGCTCCGTGGCGCGCGTCCCTCGTGAAGGTGAGTTGAGACCTCTTCGAGACCTCGCGCATTTGGCAGGCCCGCGCGCGACGATCAGGGGCAGCTACCTGTTGATCTGCCGAACCCCCTTGTATTCCATGGTCATTGACAGGTCATCACCATGCAGAAACGTGCCTGTCAACGCGTGAATATGCGCCCCTGCTACCCACCCCCATGAGCCCTACTATCGGCTCGCCATGACAGCAGCAGGGAAGCACCAGGTGAGCCGAGCGGAGACCGCGCGCCGGGGTAACCGGCAGAGCCGAGCGGGCATCAGAGACGTCGCCGCCGCAGCCGGTGTCTCCATCACGACTGTCTCCGACGCCCTCAACGGCAAGGGTCGGCTGCCCGACGCCACCCGACGCCATGTCCGCGAGGTCGCAGAGCGGCTGGGCTATCGCCCGTCCGCAGCGGCCCGCACCCTCCGTACCGGCAAGTCCGGCCTCATCGGCCTGACCGTGACGACGTACGGGGATGAACCTTTCACCTTCACCGAGTTCGCCTATTTCGCCGAGATGGCCAGAGCCGCCACATCGGCCGCCCTCGCCCGGGGCTACGCCCTGGTCATCCTGCCCGCCACCTCACGCCGCAGCCCGGTCGACGTGTGGTCGAACGTCGCCCTCGACGGAACCGTCGTCGTCGACCCCTCCGACCACGACCCGGTCGTGAGCGAGCTGGTCAGACAGGGCCTGCCGGTGGTCTCCGACGGACGCCCGGCGGGCTCCCTCCCGGTCACGGCCTGGGTCGACAACGACCACGAGGCCGCCGTCCTGGAGATCCTCGACCACCTCGCCGCCGCCGGCGCACGCCGCATCGGCCTGCTCACCGGCACCACCACGGACACGTACACCCATCTGTCCACCACTGCCTATCTGCGCTGGTGCGAGCGCGTGGGCCAGGATCCCGTCTACGAGTCCTACCCCGCCCACGACCCCTGTGCGGGCGCCGTCGCCGCCGACCGGCTGCTCGCCCGACCCGACCGTCCCGACGCCGTGTACGGCCTCTTCGACCCCAACGGCACCGACCTGCTCGCCGCCGCCCGGCGGTACGGCCTGCGCGTCCCCGACGACCTGCTGCTCGTCTGCTGCAGCGAGTCCACGGTGTACGCCACCACGGAACCGCCCATCACCACGCTCTCCCTCAAACCGCGCCGCATCGGCACCGCCGTCGTCCAGCTCCTGATCGACGCGATCGAGGGGCTCGACGCGGGGCGTCCCATCGAGCAGGTGATACCGACCGAACTGATCGTGCGCACCTCGTCCGAGCGACGTCCACCGCGCACGACGGTCAGCCCGCCCCGCTCGCCCGGCCACGGCTGACCGCTCCCGCCCGAGCCGCCGGCACCGGGCAGAGGCCGACCAATACCCCGCCACCAGCGGGGAAACCTCTGCCCAATTCGGGAGAAAACCTCGGTGAACCCGGCTCCGGCACCGATTCACCACCCCTGGTGCACCACACAGCGGGAGCCGCATTCCTATGATGGGCGGACGACACCGCGGGCCGCTGCGACCAGGCAGTCCGATCTCGGTGCAGATGCGGCGCAATGGTGGTGGAGGGGTCGATGACTCAGGGGGCCGGTCAGGGACCCGATGTGCGGACGGCGACGCTGCGCGACTTCCGCGTACCGGCGTACGTCCATGAGACGACCGGTCCCGCCGCGGCGAGCCCCGGGGCGCCCGGTGAACTGCCGGACGACGGCTACACCCCCACCCAGCGCGACCTGCCCGTCATCAACCGCGGCGACACCGTGCAGGTGCAGGTCATGCCGGAGCCCCCGCAGCCGCGGCCGAGCGACGAGCACGGCCCGCTGTACGTCGTGGGCGACGTCCACGGCTATCTGGACGAGCTCGTCGCGGCCCTCCAGGAGCAGGGCCTGATCGACGCCGACGGCAGCTGGTCCGCGGGCAACGCGCGCCTGTGGTTCCTCGGCGACTTCACGGACCGCGGGCCCGACGGCATCGGCGTCATCGACCTCGTGATGCGCCTCTCCGCGGAGGCGGCGGCCGCCGGCGGCTACTGCAAGGCGCTCATGGGCAACCACGAGCTGCTCCTGCTCGGCGCCAAGCGCTTCGGCGACACCCCCGTCAACTCCGGCGCGGGCACCGCCACCTTCCAGGCCGCCTGGCTCCTGAACGGCGGCCAGAAGACCGACATGGAGCGCCTGGAGGACCACCATCTCCAGTGGATGGCCCGCCTGGACGCGATGGAGGAGGCCGACGGTCATCTCCTCGTGCACTCCGACACGACCGCCTATCTGGATTACGGTGACTCGATCGAGGCGGTGAACGACACCATCCGGGAGACACTCACGCGCAACGACGCCGACGAGTGCTGGGACCTCTTCCGCAAGTTCACCAAGCGCTTCGCCTTCCGCGACGAGTCGGGCCCCTCGGCCGTGCGCGAGCTCCTCGACATGTACGGCGGCACGCGCATCGTCCATGGCCACAGCCCCATCCCGTACCTCCTGGGCGACGTCGGCTCCGAGGACGAGTCGGACGGCGGCGGTCCGGTCATCGAGGGCCCGCACGTCTACGCCGACGGTCTGGCCATCGCCATGGACGGCGGAGTGACCATGGCCGGAAAGCTACTGGTCCAGCAACTCCCCCTGGGTATCTGAGCGTTCACTGGGCAGGCGGTCCATTACAGGATCACGCTGGCCAGGGGGGCAATTTCTGGAAACCCCCTGTCACCGCGTGCCGTCACGGCTCTACCATCGGCTTATCCGTAGCAGGCTCCCCTCCGTTTCTGCCCGACGGCTCGTAGCCATGCGAGCCTTAGCCCTACGGAGCATCGGGGGATGCACATGAACAGCGCTCCACACCTGCTCAATGAGGACCGCCCCGAGTACGAGCGGATCCTCGATGAGGCGCTGCGCACCGCACCTGACCGTCCCGAACTCGCCGCAGTGGGCCAGCGGCTCAACACCGAACAACTGCGCACCATGGCCCTGAACGCGACAGCACTGATCACGGCCGCTGCCTCGGCCGAATACGCGCACTACGTGAAGGTTCGCGAGGAGTTGCGCGAACCTCGACCGACGTCCACATCGATCCGCGAAGGGAGCGGACAGAGCGCCGCGGAGTCGGGCTCCGGCGGCGTCAGCCTCGCCACCACGATGGGCGAGGTCGCCGAACCGGCGGCAGCGGGAGCCGGCGCGATCGCCGTCGTCGCGGTCCTCGCACCCGTCCTCGCGGGGACGGCAGCCGCGATCTTCCTGCTCGTCGGCTACATCCTGAAGATGCTCAACCCCGAGCCCGCCTTCGCGAACACCCTGCTCACCGCGGGATGGCTGTTCGGCGCGCTCACCGCCGGGGGCATCCTGGTCGCCGCGGTCGGGCTTCTCCTGACCGCCCTGCGCAACGGCGCCACCTCGCTCCAGGCAGGACTGCACGGCGAGCGGCATGAGGAAGTGTCCCGCGCCAGGGAAGCCTGGGGCCGGGCGCTCCTCGAGCGGGGCGTCGTGCCGTTCCTGCGGGAAGCCCTGACGGAACCGGGCGGGGCTCCCGCCGCCCGTACGCCGTCATCGGGGTCCGGGGGGCACGGCGGCAACGGCCGCATGCCTCAACTCGGCTACCACAGGCCGGGATTCAGCAGCCCGGACGGCGGCCCGACGGCGGGTCCGCGGCCGAGCTTCTCGAGCCCGGACTTCTCCAGCCCGGACTTCGGCGGGCCCGACCACAAGCCGGAGTAACGGGCTCCGGACCCGGGGTCCCGGACGACGGGGTCCCGGACGACGGGGTTCGACTTCGCCTCGACGCGCCGCTGTCGACGAGCGGCGGCGCGCATGGGAGGCGTAGGGCCAGGTGGGCGGTTCGTCATGCCCTCATGGCCCTGGAAGCGCGAAAGCCGGCCCTCGCGCGGTACGGGAGCAGGGCAGTGACCGGTCGGGAACCGGTGCACGGCCTTGCCCCCGCGCGGTGGCGATCGCGGCCCTGGATCAGTCGGCGAGTCCTGGATCAGTCGGCGATCGGCAGATAGACCCGGTTTCCCGCGGCCGCGAACTCCTTGGACTTCTGCTCCATGCCCGCCTCGATGTCGTCGGCGGCCAGATCCCCGCCGTGCTCGCGGCGGATGTCCTGGGAGATCTTCATCGAGCAGAACTTCGGCCCGCACATCGAGCAGAAGTGCGCCGTCTTCGCGGGCTCGGCCGGCAGCGTCTCGTCGTGGAACTCCCGTGCCGTGACCGGGTCGAGGGCCAGATTGAACTGGTCCTCCCAGCGGAACTCGAAGCGCGCGTCCGAGAGCGCGTCGTCCCAGTCCTGCGCGCCGGGGTGCCCCTTGGCAAGGTCGGCGGCGTGCGCCGCGATCTTGTACGTGATCACGCCCGTCTTGACGTCATCCCTGTTCGGCAGGCCCAGGTGCTCCTTGGGCGTGACGTAGCAGAGCATCGCCGTGCCCCACCAGCCGATCATCGCGGCGCCGATGCCGGAGGTGATGTGGTCGTAGGCGGGCGCGATGTCCGTGGTCAGCGGGCCGAGCGTGTAGAACGGCGCCTCCTCGCAGATCTCCTGCTGGAGGTCGATGTTCTCCTTGATCTTGTGCATCGGGACATGCCCCGGGCCCTCGATCATGGTCTGTACGTTGTGCCGCTTGGCGATGGTGTTGAGCTCGCCGAGGGTCCTGAGCTCCGCGAACTGCGCCTCGTCGTTGGCGTCCGCGATCGATCCGGGCCGCAGGCCGTCGCCGAGCGAGTACGTCACGTCGTACGCCGCGAGGATCTCGCAGAGCTCCTCGAAGTGCTCGTACAGGAAGCTCTCCTTGTGGTGCGCGAGGCACCAGGCGGCCATGATCGAACCGCCGCGCGAGACGATGCCGGTCTTGCGGCGCGCGGTGAGCGGGACATACGGAAGGCGCACGCCCGCGTGCACCGTCATGTAGTCCACGCCCTGCTCGGCCTGCTCGATGACCGTGTCCTTGTAGATCTCCCAGGTCAGCTCCTCGGCCTTGCCGTCGACCTTCTCCAGGGCCTGGTAGAGGGGGACGGTGCCGATCGGGACGGGGGAGTTGCGCAGGACCCACTCGCGGGTGGTGTGGATGTTGCGGCCGGTGGAGAGGTCCATGACCGTGTCGGCGCCCCACTTGGTCGCCCATGTCATCTTGTCCACCTCCTCCTCGATGGAGGAAGTGACCGCGGAATTGCCGATGTTGGCGTTCACCTTCACCAGGAACTTCTTGCCGATGATCATCGGCTCGATCTCCGGGTGGTTGACGTTGGCCGGGATGACCGCACGGCCCGCGGCGACCTCGGCGCGCACGATCTCGGGGTCGATGTTCTCCCGGATCCCGATGAACTCCATCTCGGGCGTGATCTCGCCGCGGCGGGCGTACGCGAGCTGCGTCACCGCCTGGCCCGCGCGGGCGCGGCGCGGCTGGCGCGGGCGGCCGGGGAAGACCGCGTCGAGGTTCTTGAGCCCGCCGCGCGGCGAGGTGTGCTTGATGCCGTCGTCCTCGGGGCGGGGCGGACGGCCCACGTACTCCTCGGTGTCGCCGCGGGCGATGATCCAGTTCTCCCGCAGCGGCGGCAGGCCGCGGCGGACGTCGGTCTCGGCCGACGGGTCCGTGTAGGGACCCGAGGTGTCGTACAGCGTGACGGACTTGCCGTTGGTGAGGTGCACCTGGCGGACCGGCACGCGCAGGTCGGGGCGCGAACCCTCGACGTACGCCTTGTGCCAGCCGATGGACTTCCCGGCCTCCGCGCCCTCGGGCGTGCTTGAGGCAGGCGTGCGTGCGTCCGATGTGGTCATGAGACCTACTCCCTACGCCGGCATTACCCGGTAACAGGTTCGGCGGTCGACGCAGCGGATTCCGCACGGCTTCCACGACTCGTGTCGCTTCGTACCGATTTCTACGGAGGTCAGCGCCCTCTCAGCCCGGTGCTCCGAGCTCCCGCGATTGCAAAGGTGGCTCCACGCTAGCGTCATGTCGGGCGCGCTGAACAGAGGGCCCCCTCCGTTCTTGCGATGATCGGGCAGTGACCACCACAGAGCCGCCGCCTCCGCCGCCCTCGCAGCCGCCGCCTCCCGACCCCCATGGACACGGTCACGGAGGTGGTGGCGGAGGCCACGGGCACTCGCACAGCCACGGCCCCGCCGCGCCCGTCTCCAAGCATCTGCGCAAAGTCATCGCCGCGGTGCTGATTCCTTTCGCCACCGCGGTGGTCGTGGGGCTCATGGTCTTCTGGCCCGGCGGCACACCCGCGCACGAGCGGACCGGCGTCGGCTTCGACCGGCAGATGCAGTCGGCGAAGGTCACGAAGGTGCAGGAGCTGCCCTGCAAGGACCTCAACGCCTCGCAGACCCCGCCGAACGGCGACACCTCCACCGCCGAGGGCCAGTCCGCGCAGTCCCGCGCCGAGGGCACCTGCAAGAAGGCGACGATCGAGGTGACCAGCGGCAAGGACAAGGGCCGCACCTTCATCGAGATCATCCAGCCGGACTCGCCCCGGCAACTCCACGAGGGCCAGCAGGTGGTGGTCGCCTACGAGCCCAAGGCACCCGAGTCGCTGCAGTACTCGGTCACCGATGTGAACCGCAAGGTCCCGATGGCGCTGCTCGCCGGCATCTTCGCGCTCGCCGTCGTCGTGGTGGGACGGCTGCGCGGTGTGATGGCCCTGGTCGCGCTCGCCATCAGCTTCCTGGTGCTGACCTTCTTCATCCTGCCGGCGATCCTGCAGGGCTCGAACCCCCTGGTCGTGGCGGTGATCGGGGCGAGCGCCATCATGCTGATCGCGCTCTATCTCTGCCATGGCCTCACCGCCCGCACCTCGGTCGCGGTGCTCGGCACACTGATCTCGCTGCTGCTGATCGGTCTGCTCGGTTCGCTGTTCATCGGCTGGGCGGCGCTGACCGGCAACACGGACGACAACACCGGCCTCATCCACGGCCTGTATCCGTCCATCGACATGAGCGGCCTGCTGCTCGCGGGCGTCATCATCGGCTCGCTCGGCGTACTCGACGACGTGACGGTCACGCAGACCTCCGCGGTCTGGGAGCTGCACCAGGCCAACCCGACGATGGGCTGGCGCGGCCTGTACCGCGCCGGCATCCGCATCGGGCGCGACCACATCGCCTCGGTCGTCAACACCCTCGTCCTCGCCTACGCGGGCGCCGCGCTGCCCCTGCTGCTGCTCTTCTCGATCGCGCAGTCCAGCGTGGGCACCGTGGCCAACAGCGAGTTGGTCGCCGAGGAGATCGTGCGCACCCTGATCGGCTCGATCGGCCTGGTCGCCTCGGTGCCGGTGACAACCGCGCTCGCCGCCCTGGTGGTGTCCGCCGACCGCTCGCCGGGTCCGGCAGCCCCGGTGGCTCGCCCTTCACGCGGGGGAAGGGGCCGCCGCCGCAAGGCCTGACGGCGGGCACACGCGGGGTCGCTCCCAACCGTGAGACCTCTCCCGGCGTGCCACGAAATGCACCAATCTGCCATCCCCATCGGCCCGTTGGCCTCAGGGGTCAGCCCGCGTTCTGCTCCTCCGCGAGGATCCGGTGGAGCGCCTCGTCGAGATGCGTGTCGAAGTCGGCGAGCGCCCGCTCCTGCCCGAGCGGCACCAGCTTGTCCGTACGGTCGAGGAAGGCAAGCAGCGGCGGAATGCCCACCCGGAACAGCGCCTGGTCCCCGCCGACCTGAAGCCTGATCAGGGCCTCGTCGAGCAGATCGGGATCGGTGGGCTCGATGCGCACGTCCCCGTCCCCGCACGGCCTGCCGACCCCGTCGATCAGCAACTCCCGCCCGAAGGCCCACGTCACCGGGGCATCGCCGGGCAGATGGAATGTCAGCCGCACGGCATAGGGATCGTCGATCTCGTAGCGCAACTCCACCGGGATACGAAACGACAGCTCCTCGGAAACAAGGAAGCTCATCATGACCTCTGCCTGAACCGACTCGCCCATCGCGCCCTACCCCGTCGCTTAGCCCTCACTTGGCCAGGAACCAACTCCCTGACACTCCTGGCATCTTGCTTAACGTACACACCAGATCACAAGGAGTGAGTTTTCAGATGCTGATAGAGAAGGCGAGTGTCCCTAGTAGCTTTCCGATCTCGCGCTGCAGCCTCTCGGCCGCGGGCAGCAGCCGGTCGGCCTGATAGGCGGGAACAGAAATGGCCATGGTCGCCGCGGTGTCCCCGGCCGTGATCGGAATCGCCGCGCAGACCGTCCCGAGGGCGTACTCCTGGCGCTCCACGACGGGCCGCATCCGCTCCATGGCTTCCAGCCGTCGCATGAACGTCCGGTCGTCCCGCACCGAGTAGCGAGTGATCGACTGCACCGGATAGCGGTCGAGGTGGTCCTGGCGCGCCTCGTCGTCGAGCTGGCCGAGCAGACACTGGCCGATCGCGTGGGCGTGCCCCGTCTCGCGGAAGTCCGCCCACTCCTCGACTGCGGGATTGCTCGGGGTGTCGGAGACGGCGACGATCTCGATCTCGCCCTCGCGGTAGACCGCGAAGTAGACGGGAACGCCGATGGTGTCGCGCCAGTGGGCCAGCGATTCGTCGATCAGGCCGCGCCGATTCTGCTGCGCCCCGCTGCCGCTCAGCCTCTCGGCTGCCTCGCCGAGCACGAACACGCCCTTCTGGCGGCGCAGATAGCCCTCGTGGGTCAGGGTGCGCAGCAGGTGGTACGCGGTGGGGAGCGCGAGCCTCGCCTCTCGGGCCAGTTGTTTGGCGGGCGCCCCGTCCTGGTGCGAGGCGGCGGCTTCCAGCAGCCGCATCGCCCGCTGCACGGAGCCGATGAGGGTCGGCGCGACGCCTGCGGAGACCGCGTCGGCGTCAACCGGTGGAGTGGTGGTGTCGACCGCGGCCAAGGTTCGCTCCCGAAGCACGTGGGGGGTCTCCGCCCATGCCCGGTTACACCAGATACACCGGATACACACGGGAAGGGGCAGTGCGCCCGTCCGCGGGGATCGCCCCCCGCGTCGGTTTTCGGACTCTAACCCTTGGCCACCGCTCTACGGCGCCCTGCCGGGAAACTTCCCCCGGCCGAGGGAACCGTTGCGAAAACTCACCAGTCGGTGGTCATCGGCCCACGGTCACCAGTCGGTGCGCGACGAGGACGAGCCGGATATGAACTTCCGTACGACGTAGATGAGTCCACCGACCAGGGCGACGAAAATCAGCGCCTTGAAGAGCAGGCTGACCACGAATCCGACCACGCTCGCTATCACGCTGCCGAACACGACGAGTGCGATGACCGGCACGGCCACCCACTTCACCCACCACGGCATTCCCGCAAAGATCTCCTTCGCCGCCATCGTCCTTACCTCTCTCTGCAAGTTCCTTGCTTCCTGCATTCGATGCTAGGGCCGCAAAGAGCCGTATGGGCGCCCGCGATCCCCCGAACTCCCCTGATCCAACCCTTAGGGAACCCCGAGGTCGGAGCCCCGATTCAGTCAGTCTCCAGGAGGGGGCGCCGTCAGGCCTCGGGCGGAGAGAAGACGACGAGCACCCGCAGGTCCTCGCTGATGTGGTGGAACTTGTGGGCGACCCCGGCCGGCACATAGACGACGCTGCCGCGCGCCACCTGCGTGGTCTCCATGCCGACCGTGATCGAGGCACGGCCGCTGACCACCATGTACACCTCGTCCTGCCCGTGCGGCTGCTGCGGGTCGGCCTCGCCCGCGTTGAGCGCGTACAGCCCGACCGACATGTTCCGCTCACGCAGAAACTGCAGATACGCGCCGTCGTTCGCGGCGCGCTCCGCCTCCAGCTCGTCCAGTCGGAATGCCTTCATCGCCTTCGTACGCCCCTTGCTGATCCTCGGCCCCTCGTGGACCGACCGTTACCGGCCCACGTCTGCCACGATCAGACACATGAAGAATTTCGTAGTCAAGACGATCGCCAACGCAGCGGCCCTGGCCGTCGCCGTGTGGCTGCTCGACAAGATCACCCTGACCGGCGACAGCACGGGCAAGAAGGTGGGCACGCTGCTCATCGTCGCCCTGCTCTTCGGCCTGGTGAACTTCCTGGTCAAGCCGGTGGTGAAGGTCCTCACCTTCCCGCTCTTCATCCTGACCCTCGGCCTGATCACGTTCGTGGTCAACGCCCTGATGCTGCTGCTCACTTCGTGGCTGGCGGACAAGCTCGACCTCAGCTTCCACGTGGAGGGCTTCTGGACCGCCGTCCTGGGTGGCCTGATCATCTCGATCGTCTCCTGGGCCATGAACGTCGTGCTCCCCGACGACAAGGACTGAGCCCGCCCGATGCCCTTCTCCGTCTGCTTCGTCTGCACCGGCAACATCTGCCGCTCCCCGATGGCCGAATCGGTCTTCCGCTCCCTGGTCGACGAGGCCGGTCTCGGTGACCGGGTCGTGGTCGACAGTGCGGGCACCGACGGCTGGCACGAAGGGGACGGCGCCGATCCGCGCACCGTCTCCGTCCTGCGGGCCGCGGGACATCAGAGCGACCACATGGCCCGCCACTTCCAGGCCGACTGGTTCGCGAAGCTCGACCTCGTCATCGCCCTGGACTCCGGCCATCTGCGCACGCTGCGCCGCCTGGCGCCGACCCCGGCCGACGCGGACAAGGTGCGGCTGCTGCGCTCGTACGACCCCGAGGCCGCGGAGCCGGACGTTCCCGACCCCTATTACGGGGACTTCGAGGGGTTCGAGGAGTGTCTGAGAATGGTGGAGGCGGCGAGCGATGGCCTGCTCGACGCGGTACGCGAAGCAGTGGAGAGGCGGGCGGCATGACGACGGAATCGGAGCCCACGGGTCCCATAGGCGACGGCACGCGCGCGGTGCGCGCCGGGCTCCCCGAGCCGGTGAAGCACGAACCGACGCTTCCAGGGCCGGTGTTCGCGGCCCACTTCCACCTGCCGGGGGATCCCACGGGCGGATACGCCTACGGCCGCGACGAGAACCCCACCTGGACGCACCTGGAGCGCGCCGTCGGCGAGCTCGAGGCTCCGGACTCCGGGGAGGCCGTCGAGACTCTGGTCTTCGCCTCCGGCATGGCCGCGATCTCGGCGGTGCTGTTCTCGCAGCTGCGCGCCGGTGACGCGGTGGTCCTGCCGGACGACGGCTATCAGGCGCTCCCGCTGGTCCGCGAGCAGCTCACGGCGTACGGCATCGAGGTGCGCACCGCCCCGACCGGCGGCGACGCCCAACTCGACGTCCTGGACGGCGCCAAGCTGCTGTGGATCGAGACTCCGTCCAACCCCGGCCTCGACGTGTGCGACGTGCGCAGGCTCGCAGAGGCGGCACACGCGCGTGGTGCCCTGGTGGCGGTCGACAACACCCTGGCCACGCCGCTCGGCCAGCGCCCCCTCGACCTCGGTGCCGACTTCTCGGTGGCCAGCGGCACCAAGATGCTCACCGGCCACGGCGACATCCTCCTGGGGTACGTCGCCTGCCGCGACGCGGAGCTGACCGCCTCCGTACGGCGCTGGCGCAAGATCGTCGGAGCCATCCCGGGGCCGATGGAGGCCTGGCTCGCGCACCGCTCGCTCGCCACGCTCCAGCTGCGCGCCGACCGGCAGAGCTCGAACGCCCTGGCCCTCGCCGAGGCGCTGCGCGACCGCGCCGAGGTGTCCGGGCTGCGCTATCCCGGGCTGCCCGACGACCCCTCGCACAAGATCGCCTCGCAGCAGATGCGGCGCTACGGGTGCGTGGTCTCCTTCACGCTGCCCACGCGCGCGCGTGCCGAGCGTTTCCTCGAAGCGCTGCGTCTCGTCGACGACGCGACCAGCTTCGGCGGTGTGCGGTCCACGGCCGAGCGCCGTCGTCGCTGGGGCGGAGACGCCGTCCCTGAGGGCTTCATCCGCTTCTCCGCGGGTGCCGAGGACCCCGACGACCTGGTGGCGGACGTCCTGCGTGCGCTGGACGAGTCGGCCGATTCGGCAGGCTGACGCGTCGATTCGGCGGACCGACGCTCCGATTCAGCGGACTGACGCGCCGGTTCGGCGACTGACGCTCCAGACAGCACCGCGCCTACGCACAACGAACGGTCCGAGCCTCCCCCCTCGTGGCTCGGACCGTTCCGGTTCCGCGCGCGAAGAACCGCGCCAACAAGGCTAGTTGACTCTGTGTCAGTGTCCAATCACAGTAGCGACAGAGACCTATCGACATATTTATAGTGGGGCGCGCCCTGAGGACAGGAAGGGAAGGGACGTCACGATGGATCTGGCCCTGCTGCGCACCTTTGTGACGGTGCACCGGGCCGGCTCCTTCACGCGCGCGGCAGCGCTGCTCGGACTCTCCCAGCCCGCAGTCACCTCCCAGATCCGCACCCTGGAACGGCAGTTGGGCCGCCCCCTCTTCCTCCGCCAGGCCCGCGGCGTGACACCCACGACCATCGGCGACGAGCTCGCGCACAAGGCCGCCCCTCATCTGGACGCCCTGGTGGAGATCGCCGAGACCGGGCTGGAGGAGGACTCGTCGGTACGCACCCTTCACCTCGCGGGGCCACCGGAGTTCACCGCGGAGCGCGCCCTGCCCGCGCTCACCACCCTGACCGGCCAGGACGGCCACGGCTACGCCCTGCGTGCCTCATTCGGCACCGCCGAGGAGGCCCTGGAGGGGCTCGCCGCCGGGCACCACGACCTGGCCATCACCACGGCCCAGCCGCGCGGCGCACTGCTCACCGCGACACCGCTCTGCGACGAGGAGCACGTCCTGGTCGCGGGGAAGCGCTGGGCCGCCCGTATCGGCCCCGGCAAGCTGCGCCGCAAGGGAGCACTGCCGCTGGAGAACCTTCCGGTGGTCGAGGTGCACGAGTCGCTGCCGTTCGTCTCCCGCTACTGGGCATCCGTCTTCGATGCCCGTCCCGCGGCAGCCGGCGCCGTCATCGTGCCGGATCTGCGCGCGGTCCTGGCCTGCGCGGCCGCGGGCGCCGGCCTCGCGGTACTGCCCCGCTATCTGTGCGCCGAGGCCCTGAAGCGCGGAGACGTCGTGGCGCTCCTCGACCCCGCGGTGCCTCCTTTGCGCACGTACTTCCTGGCGGTGCGCACCGGCACGCTCGCCATGCCGCACATCGCGCGGGCGCACGAGTGGCTGCTGCGTGCTGCCGTCGACTGGGCTTGATGGAGGTCCCGGCTGGTTCACGATGTTTCACGTGGAACAGTCCGGGCCACATTTCTCCCATGACCGTCCGACCCGTGGTCAAACGCACCGCACGCGCCGTCCTGCTGGACGGAGACGACCTGATCCTGATCAAGCGGACCAAGCCCGGTGTCGATCCGTACTGGGTCACCCCGGGGGGCGGCGTGGAGCCCGCGGACGCCACCGTCGTCGACGCGCTCCATCGTGAGGTCCACGAGGAACTCGGCGCCAAGATCACCGATGTCGTGCCCTGCTTCGTCGACACCGTGGAACACATCGGCGAGGACGGCGGCGCGACCGGCGTGAAGGTGCAGCACTTCTTCGTCTGCCGCCTGGAGTCCATGGACACCGGCCTGCGGCACGGCCCCGAGATCGAGGAGCCGTGCGGCGAGTACGAGATCGTGCACGTGCCCTTCACCCGGGTCGGCATTGCCTCGGTCCATCTCGTACCGCTGTCGCTGCGGCACTACTTGGACGGGAACATCGAGGGCGTGCGTGCGATGCACGCCCCCGATCTGGGCTGACCACCGGTTCCGGGTTCCCGGCTCCGGGCTAGTCCCCGGCCGCCACCAGTTCCTCGACGGAGTCGTGGCGGATGCGGCCCTCGGGGATGCCGACGTCCCGCAGGGCATCCACTCCGCTGCGGATCATGCCGGGCGGTC
This sequence comes from Streptomyces sp. NPDC041068, assembly GCF_040647455.1. Taxonomy (NCBI): domain Bacteria; kingdom Bacillati; phylum Actinomycetota; class Actinomycetes; order Kitasatosporales; family Streptomycetaceae; genus Streptomyces; species Streptomyces sp. NPDC041068. Next base: position 30,355 of record NZ_JBEZCG010000014.1, on the reverse strand, counting down.
CCGAGAGATACGCGTCGTACTCGTTCCACGGGCCGTACTCGCGCACGGCGTCCGGCAGTTGGGCGCGCTGGTCGACGACCGGGCGGACGGACAGCCAGGGGTGGTTCTGCTGGAGCCGCAGCATCGTGTCGATGTCGTACAGGTCGTGATCGGTCCGGGCGCCGTAGAACACCTCGACCGGGCGCCGTCTGCCGTGCTCGGCGACGTCCTCGACCAGGGCCTTGATCGGCGCGATGCCCGTGCCGCCACCCAGGCAGAGCAGGCCGCTGTCGGTGGTGTGGTCGACGGTCATCGAACCGGCCGGCGGACCGAGCCGCAGGACGTCACCGGGGCGCGCGTGGTGCACCAGGGCGTTGGAGACCCAGCCGGCCGGCACGGCCTTCACATGGAAGGACAGCAGCCCGTCGGAGCGGGGCGCCGAAGCGAAGGAGTAGTGCCGCCAGATCCGGGGCCACCAGGGGGTCTCCAGGCTGGTGTACTGCCCGGCGAGGAAGGGGTACGGCTGGTCGGGGCGGACCGTGACGACGGCTATGTCGGGGGTCCTGAGGTCGTGCGAGACGACCTCGGCGAACCACCAGGCCGGGGCGCGCAGTTCGTCCTCCGCGGCCGCGTCGATCATGACCTGGGAGATCGTCGTGTACGTCCGGACCCAGGCGGCCTCGGTCTCCTCGTCCCAGATCGCGCTCGCGTACCGGCTCAGGGAGCCGATCAGGCACTCGCCGACGGCCGGATAGTGCTCGGGCTGGGTGCCGTACTTGCGGTGTCCGCGCCCGAGGTTCTTCAGGTACGAGACGAGTACGTCGGTGTTGTCGATGTGCTCGGCAGCGGTCAGCAGCGCCTTGAGGAGCCGGTCCCGCTGGGTGTCCATCGCGGCGGGGAACAGGGCGCGCAGGTCGGGGTGGCGGGTGAAGAGCAGCGCGTAGAAGTACGAGGTGACCTGGCCGGCGACAGGGCCGATTTCAGCCATCGTGCGCTGCACCAGGACGGCGTCGGGGGATGCCTTCTCCGAACCCCCCTCCGGCGGCTTCACTTCCAGCGTGGGCGCAGGTGTCGGCGTCGGCGCCTGCCGGGCCTCCGCGGTCGAGGGCGCGTGCGAGGCGGTCGAGGGCGACGGGGTCGAGGTCAGGCGCGAGGCCGTCGACGCGGCGGGTATTCGCTCGTCGGTCGGCGCGGCAGGTGCCATCCGCTCAGGAGCCCCGGTCGTCGTCGGCCCAGGTGTCGGGTCGGAGGCGTCGGACTGCCGCGGCACCCCGTCCTCCTGCCGCTGCGGCGGCCTGCGCGGGGTGAACCAGCCGCCCCCGTCACCGGCAGTGCCATCGTCCGCCGACGCGGTGGTCGGAGCGTCCATGCTGTGCCTCGCCTCGAACATCTCTCGGTCGGTCTGCGCACTTCCTGTCGGAAGCCGCCTGTCGGAAGCCGCCTGTTCTCCTCGCTGTCCCCGCTCTGCCTCGATCGCCGATACGGCCACATTGAACCCCGGATTCCGGGACCCTACGGACAAGTAGGTCGAGAATGTGACATTGGCCGCAGTCGCCTCACCGCAGCATCCCATTCGCCGCGTCCGCGCAGGCCGCATAACGAGAAGTACGGGTTCTGGATCTCTTTGCCCCGTTAGGCTTCATTGGCCTGCGCGCGTGCCCCCAGAGTGCGAAGAAACGCACCCGGCACGAATCGGAGTCGACCATACCGGCAGCCGCCGGGCGCACAAGCCCTCCTTCCCTTCACCTGCAATTCAACGCCTCCGCCTGCCAATTGCCTCAATTACCGGGCGTGCCGCACCAATTCGTACGCCTTACGCAGATCCCGCCCGACATAGGAGTGAGTGGCCAGCCCCACCAGCCGTTGATCCGCATTGACGGCCACGGAAACCGGCACGGCACCGAACAACTCCAGGTCGGAAAGCGAGTCGCCGTACGCGACGCAATCGCTCCGACTCACCCCGAACTCTTCACAGAGCCGGTCCGCGATCTTCACCTTGCCCGCCGCATTGAGAATGCCCGTCGGATCGATGGGCTCGGTGAACGGCACGGCAGGGAAACGCGATCCGTGCGCGGCATGCGCGCCCCACGCGACGAGCCGCTCCACGAAGAAGGACGGCGACAGCGACACCACCGCGCAGTAGTCACCGCCTTCCCGGATCTCCGCCCAGGTGTCCTGGATGCCGGAGAGCCAGGGCGCTCCATCGAAGGCGGCCGTCACCTGCGCGTCCGTGAGCTCCGCCCACAAGGCGTGCACGCGCACCGCGTACTCCGGTGAGTCGATCAACCCCGCCACGAAGTCCCGCTCGAGCTCGGCGATCTCAGCGTCCAGTCCGAGCTGCCGCGATATTTCCACGGGTGCCGCCGTGCCGTGCAGCAGCGTCCCGTCCAGATCGAAGAGGTGTAGGCGTGCCATGTACGCCGAGGCTAGTACCCGCGGTTACTCCCGCTGTCAGACGCCCCTGGCTCCCCCGCTTGGCACCGTGTTTCACGTGAAACTTAGCCGCCCCGCACGACGGGCCACCCTGGTTGTCCATGTAGTCGGCGCAGCCGGCTGGCTCGGGCTCACGCTCGGGCTGCTCGCTCTCGCCCTGACCGCGATCACGACGGGATCCACCGCGACCGTCGAGGCCACCGTCCGCTCGATGCAGATCTTCACGGACTGGCTGGTGATCCCTCTTGCCCTGCTCACCCTGCTGAGTGGTCTGCTGCTGTCCCTGGGGACGCAGTGGGGCCTCGCCAGGCACCGCTGGGTGTACACGAAGTTCTGGCTGACCCTGGCCACCACCATCGCGTCGGTCTTCGCGCTGCGCCCTGGTGTCAGCGACGCGGCCGCGACCGTCGCGGCGGGGAACCCACTGGCGGAGCCGACCGATCTGATCGCCGGCCCCATCGTCTCGCTCAGCGCCTACCTCTTCATGACGGTCCTGTCGGTGCTCAAGCCCTGAGGGCTGACCCGGCATGGCCGGAAGCAACGTGGCCAAAAGCAACGTGCTTCTGCCCACAAACGGGTGGACGCCGAGGTCGTACGTCAGACAGCCTGACCCGGGTGTCGACACCTTCCCTCTCCGCACTGCCCATCCGCCGACTCACCCCCCGCGATCTGCAGTCCTGCGCCGATCTGTCCGAGGACCGGGGCTGGCCTCGTGAAGAACACAAGTGGGGTCTGCTGCTCTCGGCCGGAACGGGCTACGGCATCGACGACCCCGACGGTCACGGCCTCATCGGTGCCTATGTAGTGACCCAGTACGGCCCTCAGGAGCGTCCCGGTCTCGCGGCGATCGGCATGGTCCTCGTCGCCGAGAGGTACGCCCGCCAGGGCATCGGTCGCCGCTTGATGCAGTACGCCATCGAGGAGGCGGCCACCACCCCGCTCACCCTCCACGCGACACCCAACGGCCGCCCGCTCTACGAACAGCTCGGGTTCAAGGTGATCGGTCGCGCCGAGATGGTTCGCGGCCGCCTCACTCCTGCGGGCTCGCTGCCCGACATCGCCACCCGGCCGGCCACCGCGGAGGATCTGACCACCATCCTCCGGCTCGACACCGAAGTCTTCGGCCACGACCGCACGCACGTGATCACCCGGCTGCCCGCCTTCACCGACCAGCTCCGAGTCGCGGAGGCCGACGGCGAGATCATCGGCTACGCCGGCGCCTGGCCGAACATGGACACCCATGTCGTGGGTCCGCTCATCGCCCGTGACACCGAGACCGCGAAGGCCCTCATCGCCTCGCTCGGCGCCCACAGCGACCGCCCGCTGCGCACCGACATCGACGTGCGGCACGAAGAGCTCCTGGCGTGGGTGAAGGAGAGCGGCCTCGAGACCGTCGCCTTCAACGCGGTGATGGCCTTCGGCGCACCGGAGTTGCCCGGCGACTGGACCCGCCGCTTCGCACCGCTCACGGTCGCGGCCGGCTGACCCGCCCCCGACCGTCGCCGCGCGACACCAACGCGGAGAGGCCCGCCCCTTGAAGGGGCGGGCCTCTCTCGTACGCATCGAACGTCGCACGTATCGAACGTCGTCCGTACGTGGCTTACGCGAGGGCCTCCACGGCCGCCGTCGCGAAACCGTGGTCCTGCTCCGGCGCGCCGCCGCCGACCCCGATCGCACCGATCAGACGGCCGTCGCGGTGGACCGGCACCCCGCCCGCGATGAAGAGCAGCGGGCGGTCGAGGGCGGTGGGCAGGGTGTGGAAGAGGCCACCGGGCTGGACCGCGTCGACGAGATCGGCGGTCGGGGCGTTCAGCTGGAGGGCGGTGTACGCCTTACGCGTGCTGGTCTCACCGGAGATCAGCACGGCCCGGTCGTCGCGCCGGAAGGCGAGCAGGTGACCGCCCGCGTCGAGGACGGTGACGCTGACCGTGACACCGACTGCCTCAGCGGCGCGACGGGCCGCGGTCACGAGTGCTTCGGCGTCCTCGATGGTCAGCGGGGCGACGGCGGTGGTGCTCATGAGGGGTTTCTCCTTGCGGGTGTTGCTGGGGTTACAGGGGGAGAGGCGGAAGAGGGGGGAGAGGTCAGTGGTGGACCGGCACTGCCTGCTCGACGGGTGCCGAGCCGGTCACGACCAGGCTGGGGGCGCCGGAGCGGCGCTCCAGGGCGGCCGAGACGAGAGCCAGGACGAGCGCGGAGGCGGCGAGGACCGCGCCGACCCAGTTCGGGGCGGTGTAACCGAGGCCGGCCGAGATCACGATCCCGCCGAGCCACGCCGCCAGCGCGTTGCCCAGGTTGAAGGCGCCGATGTTGACCGCGGAGGCAAGCGTCGGGGCGCCGGAGGCGTAGTCCAGGACCCGCTTCTGCAGCGGCGGCACGGTCGCGAAGCCCAGGGCACCGATCAGCATGATCGTCACGGCGGCCGCGACCTTGTTGTGCGCGGTGAGGGTGAACAGGGCGAGGACCAAAGCGAGGAAGCCCAGCGACACGTACAGCATCGGCATCAGCGCGCGGTCAGCGAACCGTCCTCCGACGAGGTTGCCGCCGACCATGCCGAGCCCGAAGAGGACGAGCAGCCAGGTGACGGAGGAGTCCGCGTAGCCGGCGACGTCCGTCATCATCGGCGTGATGTAGGTGATGGCCGCGAAGACGCCGCCGAAGCCGAGAACGGTCATCGCCATGGCGAGCAGCACCTGTGCGTTACGGAAGGCGCCGACCTCGTCGCGCAGTCGCACGCCTTCGGGCTTGGGCAGGTCCGGTACGAGCTTGGCGATCCCGGCGAGGCCGGCGACACCGAGGGCGGCGACGATCACGAAGGTGATGCGCCAGCCGATGGCCTGGCCGACGAAGGTGCCCAGCGGGACACCGACCACGTTGGCGACCGTGAGGCCCGAGAACATCATGGCGATGGCTCCTGCCTTCTTCTCGGGTGCCACCAGCTCGGCCGCGACGACCGATCCGATGCCGAAGAAGGCGCCGTGGGCCAACGAGGCGACGATGCGGCCCGCCACCATCACGCCGAAGACCGGGGCCACGGCGGAGAGCAGGTTGCCGATGATGAAGAGGCCCATCAGCAGCATCAGCATCCGCTTGCGGGAGATGCGGGTGCCGAGGGCGGTCATCAGAGGGGCGCCGAGGACGACGCCGAGGGCGTAGCCGGTCACGAGGAAGCCGGCCGTGGGGATGGAGACACCGAAGTCACCCGCGACCTCGGGAAGCAGCCCCATGATCACGAACTCTGTGGTTCCGATTCCGAAGGCCCCGATCGCAAGGGCCAGCAGCGCGAGAGGCATGGATCTACCTTCCAGACGGTTGCAGGTGCGCTTAACGTGCGTCCACAATAGTTGCACGCGCTGGTTAATTGCAAGCGCCGGATATTGCATCTGTGGATTACCCTGGGTGCAGCCGCTCCGGGACGGAGGAACAAGAGCCATGACAGCGACAGACCCCGCACTCACCGCGCTCGCCCAAAGCTGGTGCGCACTCTCCTTGCTCCACGGAAAGATCGAGGCCCGCGTCGAGCGTGCCCTCCAGGCCAAGCACGGCCTGAGCGTGCGCGAGTACAGCCTTCTCGACGTCCTCAACCGTCAGCACGACGGAGAGGGCGGCCATCTGCAGATGAAGCAGGTCGCCGACGCCGTGGTGCTGAGCCAGAGCGCGACAACCCGCCTGGTGACCCGCCTCGAGGAGCGCGGCCTGCTCGCCCGCTATCTGTGCCCCACCGACCGCCGCGGCATCTACACGGACGTCAGCGAGGCCGGCGCCACGCTGCTCGCCGAGGCGCGCCCCACCAATGACGCCGCCCTGCGCGAGGCGCTCGACGAGGCGGCGCGGAACCCGGAGCTCGCCCCGCTGGTCAAGGCCGTCGAAACGCTGCGCGTGCCCGCCTAGGGCAAGCCGCGAGCACCTGCCCACACGGCGGTCGGTCCGCATAGGCTGCGGCCATGGGAGATCTTGAACTACGCCCTGCCGTCGCCGAGGACCTGCCCTCCATCGTGGGCATGCTCGCCGATGACCCCCTGGGCGCGGCACGCGAGTCGCCGGACGACCTCACTCCGTACGTCGCCGCCTTCGAGCGCCTGGCCAACGACCCGAACCAGCGTCTGGTCGTCGCCGTACGCGAGGGGCGCGTCGTCGGCACGCTCCAGCTCACGATCATTCCGGGGCTCTCCCGGAAGGGCTCCACGCGGTCGATCATCGAAGGCGTACGCGTCCACGCCGACGAGCGTGGCAGCGGGCTCGGTACTCGGTTCATCGAATGGGCCGTCGAGGAATCCCGGCGCCAGAACTGCCAGTTGGTGCAGCTGACCTCCGACGTCACCCGCACCGACGCCCACCGCTTCTACGAGCGGCTCGGATTCGAGGCGTCGCACGTGGGCTTCAAGATGCAGCTCTGAGTCGGCTCTTGATGTGCCGAAGGGGGGGTGTTTCACGTGAAACACCCCCCCTTCGACGAGACCCCCTTCGACGAGGCCCTCTCGACGAGGCCCCTTCGACGAGGGCTTCTTCAGCGAGACTTCTTCGGCGAGAACCTTCGATGAGAACGTCGCGGTGAGAACCTCTCGGCGTCAGAAGCCGCGCCACCCCTGCGGGTCCACCCCGCCCGGCACCGGTGCCCCCGCGTCGTACGGCTCACGGGTGAAGACGAACGAGCCCAGGTCGAGATGGCTCACCGATCCGTCCGGCCGCCGCACCGCCTGCAGGAGCTCACCCGCGTAGTAGCCGTTGAGCCCCGTCCACGTGCCGTCGCCGTTGGACCGGAACCGCGCCTGGCGGCCCGCGCCGGAGAGCGGGCCCAGCTCGACCCCGCCACCGGCCGTCAGCCGGAGCGCGAGCACCTGGGTCCCCCAGTACCAGGGCCCCGCCAACTCCAGTACCTTCTCGTCGACTTCGGGCAGGGGGCGCCACGGCTCGGGGATACGGGGCTCGGCCTGGACCACGATCTTCACCAGGTCCGCGGCCAGCGCCGCCATCAGCGGCCCGGACGTGCAGTTGGCGAGCGCGACCGCGGCCACACCGTCCTTCTCGCTCACCCACAGACCGGCGAGGAAGCCGGGGAGCGATCCCGTGTGCCCGGCCAGGCCGATCCCGTCCCACCGCAGCAGATCCATGCCCAGGCCGTACGCCCTGTCCCAGTCCCCCGCCTGCGAGGGCGCCGCGGGCGTCCTCATCTCCCGCACGGACTCCGCGCCGAGGACCCGGTCGTCGCCCTTGGCCAAGAAGGAGGCGAAGCGCACCAGGTCCGCCGTCGTGGACCACAGTTGGCCGGCCGGGGCCATCAGCCCCAAGTCCTCGACGGGCTCCGGCATCATCACGTCCGCCCAGGGATGCACGGCCCAACCGCCCGCGTGCGGGGCCTCGGGCTGCGCACTGGTACGGCTCAGCCCCAGCGGCTCGAGGACCTCACGCCGCAGTACCTCTTCCCACGGAGCGCCCCGCAGCGCCTCCACCAGCGATCCCAGCAGCGTATAGCCGGGGTTGGAGTAGTGGAAACGGCGGCCGACGGGGTGCTTGAAGGGCTGCTCGCCGAGTACGTCGGTGAGGTCCGGACGCACCGCGCCGGGGGTGCGCTCCCACCACTCGCCCGGGGTCTCGGCCGCCAACCCACCTGTGTGCGCAAGGAGTTCGGCGATCGTTGCCTCCCCTGCGCCGGTGCCCGGCAGGTGCTTCTCCAGCGGGTCACCCAGGTCCAGCACACCCTCGTCCCGCAGCCGCATCACCAGCACGGCGGTGAAGGTCTTGGTGATCGAGCCGATGCGGTACTGGACGTTCTCGTCCGGCTCATGACCGTCCGTCATGCTGCGGCCGCCGCTCCACACCAGCTCTCCGTCCCGGGCCACCGAGGCGACCAGCGAGGGTGTCCGGCCCTCCGCCTGAGCGGTGGCGATGCGGTGCAGGAGGGCTCGGCGCGTGGTGGGGAGCAGCTCTTCGTGGGGTGTCGTCATGGGACCAGTTCACCTGGGAGGCGTCTACGAGTCGAGCGAATTCAGCCAGTGACCGATGCCGATTCCTGCCCCGGTGTCGGTGTCGGTGTCGGTGTCGGTGTCAGTGTCGGTCCCGACCCTGGCGTCGGCGACCAGAGCCCGGCGGCCGTGCCGTCGCGCAGATGCTGCTCGTAGACGACGACCTTGCCGTGGATGACGTCCAGGCAGGCACCGAGATCGTCGATCTTCGCGCGTACGTCGCACTCGTGCTCCCGGAGCAGCGCGAGGCGGTCCTTCTCATTGCCGGGCCCGGAGCGGACGAGCGCCGCGAACCGCTTGATCGTGGCGATCGGCATGCCCGAGTCCCGCAGCCGCCCGCACAGCAGGAGCCAGTCCACGTCTGCCTGTTCATAGACCCGCTGACCACCGCCGGAACGCGGGATATCGCGCAGGAAGAGTCCCTCGCGCTCGAAGAACCGCAGCGCGTGCACGCTCAGACCGGTCGCCTCGGCGACCTTCCCGATGGACAGACCGCCCGTGTTCCTGGTGGACAGGCCACCCGCGTCCTCGCTCATGCCACGACCGTACCGACCGCCCTTGACCTAGCGCGCAGTCTAGGTTTTAGCGTCGCGTGCATGATCACAGAACAGCGGAGACTCGGGACCGGATTCGGCGCCCGGAGCACCGCCGACGACGTCCTGACCGGCATCGACCTGACAGGCACCACCGCCCTGGTGACCGGCGGATACTCCGGCCTCGGGCTCGCCACCACCCGCGCTCTCGCCCGCGCGGGCGCGCACGTCGTCGTCCCGGCCCGCCGCCCCGACACCGCCGAGGAGGCCCTGCGCGGCACACCCCGGACAGAGGTGCACGCCCTCGACCTGGCCGACCTGGACAGCGTCCGCGTCTTCTCCGAGCGCTTCCTGGAAACCGGCCGCACCCTCGACGTCCTCATCAACGGCGCAGGCGTGATGGCCTGCCCGGAGTCGCGCATCGCCCCGGGCTGGGAAGCGCACTTCGCGATCAACCACCTCGGGCACTTCGCGCTCACCCACCGCCTGAGCCCGGCCTTCACCCCCGGCAGGGCGCGTGTGGTGGCCGTCGCCTCCTCCGGGCACTTCCTGTCCGACATCCGCTGGGACGACCTCCATTTCCGCACCGGCTACGACCGGTGGCTGGCCTATGCCCAGTCCAAGACCGCCAACGCCCTGTTCGCCCTGCACCTCGACCGCCTCGGCGCCGAACGCGGCCTGCACGCCTTCGCCGTGCATCCCGGCAGCATCCTCACCCCGCTGCAGCGTCACATCCCCCGCGAGGAGTGGCTCGCGCAGGGCTGGGTGACGCCGGACGGCACTCCGGCCGAAGGCTTCAAGACCCCGGGACAGGGCGCGGCGACCGCCGTGTGGGCGGCGACATCACCGCTCCTTGACGGCCACGGAGGTGCGTACTGCCAGGACTGCGACATCGCCGAACCGGCCACCACGGACGACATGCTCATCGGCGGCGTCAAGCCGTGGGCCACCGACCCCAACGCGGCGGCCCGGCTCTGGGACCTCTCCTGCGAGCTCACGGGACTCAGCGCCTTCTGAAAGGCCGGGCCCGCTGACCTCAGTCCCGGCCTGCGTCGTCGTCAGTCCTGGCCCGCGTCGTCAGTCCCGGTCCACGTCGTCGTCCGCCGTGTGGGGCAGCAGGGGGAACAGCCGGGTGATGAGAGCCACCGGACGAGCGCCGTCGGGCCGGGCCAGGGGGCGTTGTTCACGGTCCTGGTAGGGCGCGAGCGCCCGCCGGATGACGTCCGCGACCCTGCTCATCTCCTCGGGAGTCAGATAGGCGATGGCGCTGAAGGCCTCGTCATGGCGCCATTCGGACGGCGCCTGGTCCCGCTGGGTCAGCCATCGCTGCCAGCTCTCGTCCTCAAGGCCCCGGGCCAGATCCCCGAACTGCTCCTCCGCGGGCCCCTCGGCTCCAGCCGTGCGCTGTCTCAACCGCCAGGGGCGTGCGCGGCCACCGCTGTGGGGCGCCTCCTCGATGTACCCGTGACGCTCGAGCTGCCGCAGGTGGAAGGAGCAGAGGCCGGAGCTGTAGCCCAGCCGGGAGGCGGCTTCGGTCGCGGTGACGGTGCCGACTTCGGCGAGCAGGTCCAACAGGGCCGTGCGGACTTCATGCTCCCGCAGCCCTTCGCCGGCACCTGCGGCCCGGTCGTCCTGCGCGCCCTGGGCGTTGACGTCATCTTCAGTCACTTTGCAAAGTCTGCTACTTTGCAAAGCCCTTGGCAAGCGGCCATCCTTGCCCAGGACATCAGCCGCGGTGACCTCCGCGGCCTTTGAGGCATGCGCGAAAAGGGGAGACAGCCATGTCTGTTCAGCACGAACCGTCCCGTTCGGTCGACCGGCGGGTCCGCCTGCAGGGCCACCCCGTCGAGACCTACCCGGCCCTGCCGCCGGAGGCGGAACGGGGTGCGGTCCGCAGGATCACGGTGGTGGGCGAGGAAGTCCTGAGCCGCCCCTGCCGGGAGGTGACCGGGTTCGGCACTCCGGAGCTGTCTGCGCTGATCGACGACATGTTCCTGACCATGCACGTCGCCGACGGCGCCGGCCTGGCCGCCAACCAGGTCGGAGTCGACCTGCGCCTGTTCGTGTACGACTGCCCGGACGACCAGGGGGTCCGGCACGTCGGCCACATCATCAACCCGGTCCTTGAACTGCCGGAGCCGGGCAGCCGCCGGCTCGTCGACGAGTTCGAGGGCTGCCTGTCCGTGCCCGGCGCCACCATGGAGGTGCCCCGCACCGATCGGGCCGTCGTCCGCGGCTTCGACAAGGACGGCAACGCACTCCTCATCGAGGGGGCGGGCTACTTCGCCCGATGCCTGCAGCACGAGAGCGACCACCTCATCGGCCACACCTACCTCGACCGACTCTCCAAGCGGGACCGCAAGGACGCCCTCCGGCAGATGGACAACCGCCAGGACGACGTCTTCGCACAGCGCGAGACCAAGGCCGCCGCCCTGGAACGCTGAGCCGCGGTACGGAGCGGACTGTAGGGTCTCGCCGCCGATGACATGTCGATCCTCTGTGACCTGCTGGTTCTCTGTTGTCTCACCGCGACGTCACCCAAGATCAGTCTCGGATCGATGCCATTTCCTCGGCGGAACGATGAGTCTGCGGCTGAGCCACCGAGCACGCGGACTGCATGCGAGCTCAGATCGCGCACCGATGAGTTTCCCGCGCCGCGCCGGTCCGTACGCGTGAGACCGACTCACGGAAGGCTGGCGCCATGCGGAAATTGATCTACGGCATGAACCTGTCCCTGGACGGCTACATCGCCGCGCCCGGCGACGACATCGGCTGGAGCGTGCCCAGCGACGAGCTGTTCCAGTTTTGGTCCGACCAGTTGCAGGCGACCGACCTGACGCTGTACGGGCGCAAGCTTTGGCAGACGATGAGCTCCTACTGGCCGACCGGCGACCAGCAGCCCAACGCCACCCCGGCGGAGATCGAGTTCGCGCGCCGCTGGCGGGAGATGTCGAAGGTGGTGTTCTCCTCGAAGATCCACAAGGTCGACTGGAACACCCGCCTGGTCACCGGCGACGCGGTCGCCGAGATCACCCGCCTCAAGGCCGAGGACGGCGGCCCGATGGACATCGGCGGCGCGACGCTCGCCGGGGCGGCCATGCGGGCCGGTCTGATTGACGAGTACGTGCTGGCCACCACGCCGGTCCTGGTGGGCGGCGGCACACCGTTCTTCACCGCGCTGGACAGCTGGGTGAACCTGAACCTGGTGGAGACGCGGACGCTTCCCGGCGGCGTGATCCTGACCAGGTACGCGACGAGGCGCTGAGCAGCTTCCCGCTGCCTCACGGCTTGGACGGGTGTTTCCTCTCACCGTCGTGGCATTTCCTCAGCCGGGATCGTCTGGGCGGCTTGACCTGCCAGTCTCAGCTTCGTGTCAGATATGCCTTCGCTTGGCCGTCGCTCGTGAGATTTGGCCACGAAATCTGAGACCCCACACGGGCCCGGATCAGGTCTGCGCCATGTCCACGAAGCGCGAGTAATGGCCCTGGAAGGCGACCGTGATCGTCGCCGTCGGGCCGTTACGGTGCTTGCCCACGATGATGTCCGCCTCGCCCGCGCGCGGTGACTCCTTCTCGTACGCGTCCTCGCGATGCAGCAGGATCACCATGTCCGCGTCCTGCTCGATCGAGCCGGATTCACGCAGGTCGGAGACCATGGGCTTCTTGTCCGTACGCTGCTCGGGGCCACGGTTCAGCTGCGAGAGCGCGATCACCGGCAGCTCCAGCTCCTTGGCCAGGAGCTTGAGGTTTCGCGACATGTCCGAGACTTCCTGCTGGCGACTCTCGGACCGCTTGCCGCCCGACTGCATCAGCTGCAGGTAGTCGATGACGACGAGCTTCAGGTCGTTGCGCTGCTTGAGACGGCGGCACTTGGCACGGATCTCCATCATCGACAGGTTCGGGGAGTCGTCGATGTAGAGCGGGGCGGCCGAGACGTCCGGCATCCGGCGGGCGAGCCGGGTCCAGTCCTCGTCCGTCATCGTGCCTGAACGCATGTGGTGCAGCGCCACCCGCGCCTCGGCGGAGAGCAGGCGCATCGCGATCTCGTTGCGCCCCATTTCGAGCGAGAAGATCACGCTCGGCATGTTGTGCTTGATCGAGCATGCCCGCGCGAAGTCCAGGGCCAGTGTCGACTTACCCATGGCGGGACGGGCCGCAATGATGATCATCTGGCCCGGGTGCAGACCATTGGTGAGCTGGTCGAGGTCGGTGAAGCCGGTCGGCACACCGGTCATCTCCCCCGACCGCGAGCCGATCGCCTCGATCTCGTCGAGGGCGCCCTCCATGATGTCGCCGAGCGGCAGATAGTCCTCGGCGGTGCGCTGCTCGGTAACCGCGTAGATCTCGGCCTGGGCGCTGTTGACGATCTCGTCGACGTCGCCGTCGGCCGCGTATCCCATCTGCGTGATGCGCGTGCCGGCCTCGACGAGGCGGCGCAGGACCGCGCGCTCGTGGACGATCTCCGCGTAGTACTCGGCGTTCGCCGCCGTCGGGACCGTCTGGACCAGGGTGTGCAGATACGATGCGCCGCCGACCTTGGTGATCTCGCCGCGCTTGGTGAGTTCGGCGGCGACGGTGATCGGATCGGCCGGCTCGCCCTTCGCGTACAGGTCGAGGATCGAGGCGAAGATCGTCTCGTGCGCGGGCCGGTAGAAGTCATGGCCCTTGAGGACCTCGACGACATCGGCGATGGCGTCCTTGGAGAGCAGCATGCCGCCGAGCACGGACTGCTCGGCGTCGAGATCCTGCGGAGGGACGCGCTCGAACGACGAACCGCCGCCGTCCCAGCCGCCCTCGCGTCCGCGCTCGTGCTGCTCGTCGCGGCCCTTGCCTCCGTCGCGGCGCTGGCGGGAGACGGGCAGACGATCACTGGGACCGCTGTCGGCCCAGGGGTCGTCCAAAGGCTCGGAGATACTCACCGGGCCACCTCCTCCCGTCCGCCGAGCGGACCTCGCCGTGCCCCTCTTTCCTACGGCACGACACTGACAAATAAGGGGGCCCAACTCCGGTTCTGACGCGTCGGTTTTGCGGGGTTTCCGATGTCGTACGACGAGGCGGGCGCCGGACCACGGTAGGCCTGTGGGCACCGTCAGCCAATCTGGTTATCCACAGGCGGTGTGGATGACGGGCCCTACGCTGTGGAGAACCCGGCAAAACCTGTGCACGGGCCGGTGGACAGCCCTGTGAACAAGCCCTCAGGCATCTCAACAAATGACCTCTGACCTGCACCTTTCCCATCCACCGGCTGTGCAGAAGAAAAACTTCCCCAGTCGGATCAAGATCGTCGCAAACGGCGCGCCGCGGAGCGTCCCACGAGAGATCAAGTAAGGGTCTAAAGAACATTGCATCTCTTACCTGTGGAAGATTAGATTGGTGCCCATGACACAGGCTCCCGCGACGCCCAAGGCTGCCCGGCGAAGACACGACCGAGAGATCATCGCGCTCGCCGTCCCGGCCTTCGGCGCACTCGTCGCCGAGCCCCTCTTCGTGATGGCCGACAGCGCCATCGTCGGCCACCTCGGCACCGCGCAACTGGCCGGCCTCGGCGTCGCCTCGGCGCTCCTCACCACAGCGGTGAGCGTCTTCGTCTTCCTCGCCTACGCCACCACGGCCGCCGTCGCCCGCAGGGTGGGGGCCGGGGATCTCCAGGCCGCCATCCGCCAGGGCATGGACGGGATCTGGCTCGCGCTGCTCCTCGGCGCCGCCGTCATCGCCGTCGTCCTGCCCACCGCCCCCGCACTGGTGGAGCTTTTCGGCGCCTCGGACACCGCGGCTCCGTACGCCATCACGTATCTGCGGATCTCCTCGCTCGGCATCCCCGCCATGCTCGTCGTGCTCGCCGCCACCGGTGTACTGCGCGGTCTGCAGGACACCAGGACCCCGCTGTACGTCGCGATCGGCGGCTTCGTCGCCAACGGCGTCCTCAACGTCGGCCTGGTCTACGGCGCGGACCTCGGCATCGCCGGCTCCGCCTGGGGCACCGTCATCGCCCAGTGCGGCATGGCCGCCGTGTACCTCTTCGTCGTCGTACGCGGTGCCAGACGGCACGGCGCCTCGCTGCGCCCCGACGCCGCCGGGATCCGGGCCTGCGCCCAGGCCGGGGCACCCCTCCTGGTCCGCACGCTCTCACTGCGGGCCATCCTGATGATCGCCACCGCCGTGGCCGCCCGCCTCGGCGACGCCGACGTGGCAGCCCACCAGATCGTTCTCTCGCTGTGGAGTCTGCTGGCCTTCGCGCTGGACGCCATCGCCATCGCCGGGCAGGCGATCATCGGACGCTATCTGGGCGCCGACGATCCCGACGGCGCACGCGACGTCTGCCGACGAATGGTGCAGTGGGGCATCGCCTCAGGCGTCGTCCTCGGTCTGCTGGTCGTCCTCGCGCGGCCGTTGTTCATCCCTCTGTTCACCAGCGACGCCGCCGTCCAGGACGCGGCGCTGCCCGCCCTGGTGGTGGTGGCGCTCGCCCAGCCGATCTGCGGCATCGTCTTCGTGCTCGACGGTGTCCTGATGGGCGCGGGCGACGGACCGTATCTCGCTTGGGCGATGCTCATCACGCTGGCCGTCTTCACCCCCGTCGCCCTGGTCGTACCGACCCTCGGCGGAGGCCTGACGGCGCTGTGGGGAGCGATGACGCTGATGATGGCCGTGCGCATGGTAACCCTGTGGCTTCGCTCCCGCTCCGGCCGCTGGATCGTCACGGGCGCCATGCGCTGACTGTTTCACGCTGCTTCGGTTTCACGCTGTTTCACGTGAAACCACGCCAGATCGCACGAGGAAGGGGCCGCACCCAGTGGGTACGGCCCCTTCACTCAGTCCTGCCAAGCGCAGTGCTTAGGCGGAGACAACCTCGACGTTGACCTTGGCGGCAACCTCGGGGTGCAGACGCACGGACGTCGCGTGGGCGCCCAGGGTCTTGATCGGCGCACCCAGCTCGACGCGGCGCTTGTCGATCTTCGGGCCACCGGCAGCCTCGATCGCCGAAGCGACGTCAGCCGGGGTGACGGAACCGAAGAGACGACCGGCGTCGCCGGAGCGGACGGCCAGGCGGACCTTGACGGCCTCGAGCTGGGCCTTGACCTCGTTGGCCTGCTCGATCGTCGCGATCTCGTGGATCTTGCGAGCACGACGGATCTGCTCGACGTCCTTCTCGCCACCCTTGGTCCAGCGGATCGCGAAGTTCCGCGGGATCAGGTAGTTACGGGCGTAGCCGTCCTTGACGTCTACGACCTCGCCGGCGGCGCCGAGGCCGGAGACCTCGTGGGTGAGGATGATCTTCATTAGTCGGTCACCCTTCCCTTATCGCGCGGTGGACGTGTAGGGCAGCAGCGCCATCTCACGGCTGTTCTTCACGGCCGTGGCGACGTCACGCTGGTGCTGCGTGCAGTTGCCGGTCACGCGGCGGGCACGGATCTTGCCGCGGTCGGAAATGAACTTCCGCAGCATGTTCGTGTCCTTGTAGTCCACGTACGTGACCTTGTCCTTGCAGAACGCGCAGACCTTCTTCTTAGGCTTGCGCACAGGCGGCTTCGCCATGGTGTTTCTCCTGTGTGATCAAGAAGTGTGGGTACGGCCCCACCCCTGGCCCAAGGGCCACCAAGCCCTGAGGGCTTAGAAGGGGGGCTCGTCCGAGTAGCCGCCACCGGAGCCGCCGGAGCTTCCGCCCCAGCCGCCACCGCCGCCGCCCTGCTGGCCGCCGCCGGCAGGCGCACCGGTCGCCCAGGGGTCGTCGGCGGGAGCACCGCCGCCACCCTGCTGCTGACCGCCGCCGGAGCCACCGCCCCAGCCGCCGCCCTGCTGGCCGCCGCCACCGCCGCCGCCGTAACCGCCCTGGCCACCGCGACCGGTGGTCTTGGTGACCTTGGCCGTGGCGTTCTTCAGGCTGGCGCCGACTTCCTCGACGTCCAGCTCGTAGACCGTGCGCTTGATGCCCTCACGGTCCTCGTAGGACCGCTGCTTCAGTCGGCCCTGCACGATGACGCGCATGCCTCGCTGGAGCGACTCCGCGACGTTCTCCGCCGCCTGACGCCAGACCGAGCAGGTCAGGAACAGGCTCTCGCCGTCCTTCCACTCGTTCGTCTGACGGTCGAAGGTGCGGGGGGTGGACGCGACACGGAACTTCGCGACCGCCGCACCGGAGGGGGTGAAGCGCAGCTCGGGGTCGTCGACAAGATTGCCGACGACCGTGATGACGGTCTCGCCTGCCATGGGGGAACCTCTCGGCGGGTTTGCTGCTGGCTGCTTGCTGCTACTCGAATCCCGAGTGCCGCTGAGCTAGGAAGCTCAGTGGGTCTCGGGACGGAGGACCTTGGTCCGGAGGACCGACTCGTTCAGGTTCATCTGTCGGTCGAGCTCCTTGACGACCGCAGGCTCGGCCTGCAGGTCGATGACCGAGTAGATGCCCTCGGGCTTCTTCTTGATCTCGTAGGACAGACGACGACGGCCCCAGGTGTCGACCTTCTCGACCTTTCCGTTGCCCTCACGGACGACGGAGAGGAAGTTCTCGATCAGCGGGGAGACAGCGCGCTCCTCGAGATCGGGGTCGAGGATGACCATCACTTCGTAGTGACGCATGTGGAACCCACCTCCTTTGGACTCAGCGGCCACGGTCGTTCCGTGGCAGGAGGGTCGTGATGCGTACGCAACGGTATCGGCCGCCACTGACAATCGGCTCCCGAGAGCGGGGGCTCATGCCGTGGCCTGGGCAGACACCGGTGCAGACGGTACAGAGTACCCGCACCGAGGCTTCCGGTTGAAATCCGACGTCGGACGGGCAGAATCTGTACACATCGGGTGTGTATGGCGCTACGATGCGCCGCCTTCCGCAGGAGGTGCCTCACATGGCACAGACAATGCGTCCGAACACCGCCACCTCTCTCTTCGCCACGGACGGCAAGTCCCATCCGCTCCAGGACACGCTGGTCGGCGTGACGCTGGTGCTGGGTGCGATCGCCTTCGTGACCGCGATGTTCCACAACCTCCATCTGCTCAGCTCGTGGGCCGGCCTGGTCGGGATCGCCACGGGTGCGTACGGCCAGTTCATCTCGGCCACGACGCGAGAGCGGTTCGGCCTGATCCTGGGGCTCGGCGCCTCGGCGGTCGGCTTCTTCCTGGGCATGGCACACGGCGGACTCTTCGGCGGAATCGTCGGCTGACGACCTCGCGGCACCCCGGTCACGCAGTCGGCCGGGGGCCCAGGTTCCGTACGCCCAGACGGGTCGCTCGCAGGGCGCAGTAGGCTTCGGCGCGAGAGCCGGAGCCCCTGTACCCATGGGGACACACCAGCCCGAGGAGCGCCCCGAATGAGTCTGACCCTGAGGACCATCAGTCGCGAGCAGCATCTGGCATATATCCAGAGCCTGCCGTCGGCGAGTCATTGCCAGGTCCCGGCATGGGCTGACGTGAAGAGCGAATGGCGCTCGGAGAACCTGGGCTGGTTCGACGACAGGACCGGTCAGCTGGTCGGTGTCGGCCTGGTGCTCTACCGCCAGTTGCCCAAGCTGAAGCGGTATCTCGCGTACCTCCCCGAGGGTCCGGTCATCAATTGGTACGCCCCGAACCTGGACGAGTGGCTGCAGCCGATGCTGGCGCATCTCAAGCAGCAGGGCGCCTTCTCCGTGAAGATGGGCCCGCCGGTCGTCATCCGGCGCTGGGACGCTCCGGCGATCAAGGCGGGCATCCAGAACCCCGATGTGAAGCGCCTGCGGGACACCGAGGCCACGCACATCGAGCCGCGCGCCTTCGAGGTCTCCGACCGGCTGCGCCGCATGGGCTGGCAGCAGGGCGAGGACGGCGGCGCCGGCTTCGGTGACGTCCAGCCCCGCTTCGTCTTCCAGGTGCCGCTGGCCAACCGCTCCCTGGACGAGGTCCAGAAGGGCTTCAACCAGCTGTGGCGCCGCAACATCAAGAAGGCCGAGAAGGCCGGCGTCGAGGTCGTCCAGGGTGGTTACCAGGACCTCGCCGAGTGGCAGCGCCTGTACGAGATCACGGCGGTCCGCGACAAGTTCCGCCCGCGCCCGCTCGGCTACTTCCAGCAGATGTGGCAGGCCCTCAACTCCGAGGACCCCAACCGCATGCGGCTGTACTTCGCGCGGCACAACGGCGTGAACCTGTCGGCCGCGACGATGCTGGTCGTCGGCGGACACGTCTGGTACTCCTACGGCGCGTCGGACAACATCGGGCGCGAGGTCCGGCCCTCGAACGCGATGCAGTGGCGGATGCTCCGTGACGCCTACGCGATGGGTGCCACGGTCTATGACCTGCGCGGCATCTCCGACTCCCTGGACGAGACCGACCACCTCTTCGGCCTGATCCAGTTCAAGGTCGGCACCGGTGGCGAGGCCGCCGAGTACATCGGCGAGTGGGACTTCCCGCTCAACAAGCTGCTGCACAAGGCGCTCGACATCTACATGTCGCGCCGCTGATCCCGCACAATTTCCTTCCATAACTCTGATACACCGCAGACACGAGAAAGGTTCCGGGATCCAGCCATGGCGCTCACGCTCTATGTCGACACCGCGCGCTGGCGGGCACACCAGAAGCACATGCTGGAGCAGTTCCCGGGCATCGTCCCGGTCTGCAAGGGCAACGGCTACGGCTTCGGTCATGAGCGCCTGGCCGAGGAAGCCACGCGCTTCGGCTCCGACGTGCTCGCCGTGGGCACCACCTATGAAGCCGCCCGGATCAAGGACTGGTTCGGCGGCGACCTGCTGGTCCTGACCCCGTTCCGGCGGGGCGAGGAGCCGGTGCCGCTGCCCGACCGCGTCATCCGCTCCGTGTCGTCGCTCGACGGCGTGCACGGCCTCGTGGGCGCCCGCGTCGTCATCGAGGTCATGTCCTCGATGAAGCGCCACGGCATCAGCGAACAGGAGCTCCCGCAGCTGCACGCCGCCATCGAGGACGTACGCCTCGAAGGCTTCGCGATCCACCTGCCGCTGGACCGCACCGACGGCTCGGACGCCGTCGAGGAGGTCATCGGATGGATGGACCGCCTGCGCGCGGCCCGCCTCCCGCTGCACACGATGTTCGTCAGCCACCTCAAGGCCGGCGAACTCGCCCGTCTGCAGCAGCAGTTCCCGCAGACCCGCTTCCGCGCCCGCATCGGCACGAACCTCTGGCTGGGCGACCACGAGGCCACGGAGTACCGCGGCGCCGTCCTCGACGTCACCGCTGTCGCGAAGGGCGACCGCTTCGGCTACCGCCAGCAGAAGGCCGCCTCCGACGGCTGGCTGGTCGTGGTCGCGGGCGGCACCTCGCACGGCGTCGGCCTGGAGGCCCCGAAGGCCCTGCACGGCATGATGCCGCGGGCCAAGGGCGTGGCCCGCGCCGGTCTCGCGACCGTCAACCGCAACCTCTCGCCGTTCGTCTGGGCGGGCAAGCAGCGCTGGTTCGCGGAGCCGCCGCACATGCAGGTCTCCATCCTCTTCGTGCCCTCCGACGCACCGGAGCCGAAGGTCGGCGAGGAACTGGTGGCCCACCTGCGGCACACCACCACGCAGTTCGACCGGATCATCGACCGCTGAGCAGTCGGTCGTGCATGGGGAAGGGCCGGTACGACGTGTGTCGTACCGGCCCTTCCCCATGCACCGTTCGCCCAGAGTGAACGCCACGCGCCTCAGCGCGGCAGGTCGCTCGCCGACCCCCACTTCACACACGGCCCCGCGCTGGAGTGCGCAGTGGTCCGTGTCGGCTGCCCTCCTGGCGTCAGGACGAAGACGTCCTCCGCCCCGTCCAGGACACCCCCCGAAGGGTCGTCGTCCCCGGCTCTCCGCACCACGTCCCGCTCCGGCATCAGGATGTCGCGTACGACCACGACACACAGGTACAGCGTCCCCAACAGGTGGACGGCGATGGCCAGTTGATAGCCCTCGGTCGGCAGCCCCTTGTGGGCGTCTCCGCTCGTCGTGTACGCCAGGTACAGCCAGATCCCCAAGAAGTACGCGACCTCGCACGCCTGCCAGATCAGGAAGTCGCGCCAGCGCGGCCTCGCGAGCGCGGCGAGGGGGATCAGCCACAGCACGTACTGCGGTGAGTAGACCTTGTTGGTGAGGATGAAGGCGGCGACCACCAGGAAGGCGAGCTGTGCGAAGCGCGGGCGGCGCGGCGCGGTGAGCCCGAGCGCTCCTATGCCCAGACAGGCGAGCAGCATCAGTGCCAGCGCCAGGGTGTTGACCGTGTCGGTGGTCAGTGGGGAGTCCATGCGCTGGGAGAGGATCAGCCAGAAGGACCCGAAGTCGACGCCGCGCTCCTGGCTGAAGGTGTAGAACTTCGACCAGCCGTCGCTCGCGAGCAGCAGCACCGGAAGGTTGACGCCCAGCCAGGCTCCCGCCGTACCGAGCAGGGCAGTGCCGAACTCCCGCCACCGGCCCGCGCGCCAGCACAGAATCAGCAGCGGCCCGAGCAGCAGCACCGGATAGAGCTTGGCGGCCGTCGCGAGCCCGAGGAGCACACCGAAGGCGAGTACACGCGCGCGTGCCCACATCATCATCGCCGCGGCCGTGAGAGCGACGGCGAACAGGTCCCAGTTGATGGTGGCCGTCAGCGCGAAGGCCGGTGCCAGGGCGACCAGCAGAGCGTCCCAAGGACGGCGCCGGTGGGTGCGGGCGACGCAGACGGCGATGACCGCGGCGCAGACCATCAGCATCCCGGCGTTGACCATCCAGTAGATCTTCTCCTGGTGCTGGATGGAGCCGCTGCCGGGAGTCACCCAGGAGGCCACCTCCATGAACACCCCGGTGAGGACCGGATACTCGAGGTACTCCATGTCGCCGGGCAGCTTGTCGAAGTACGGCACGAGACCGTCGGCGAAGCCACGCCCCTGGTAGAGATGCGGGATGTCGGAGTAGCACGCGTGCGTGTACTGCGAGCTCGCCCCGAAGAACCACGCGCCGTTGTAGCAGGGCATCTTCTGGATCATTCCGAGCGCGAACATCCCGATTGCGACGAGCGCAATGATGCGTACGGGCGTCCACCAGGTCGCCGCGAACAGCACTCTTCGGCCGATGGGGCCGCCGATCAGCTCACTGCCGGCCCTGGCGACCTCGTCCTCCTTCGTGGGCCGTACCGGATCCGGCTCCGGTTCCTGCGGGCTCACAGGCTCGTACACGCTCGTGCGCGGCGTCTCTGCGCTCGGGTCTGCGCTGGGGTCTGCACTGGGCATGACCGCCATCCTGCCGTACGCGACTGAGAACACGGAGAGGGCCGCCGCACCCATCGGTGCGACGACCCTCGTTTCACGTGAAACATCCGCGGGGGAGTCCCCGGCGTCCCGCCGGCTCGGTCCGGCGGTCTCGGCTCAGCCGTCCGAACCGGAGATGAAGCCGCCTCCACTGCCATTGCCGTTGCCGTTGTTCCCGCCACCACCGGTCGGATCCTCGGTGGCCGGTGGCGACTCGCCGCCGGGGCCACCGTCGACTCCTCCGTCAGCACCACCGTTCTCCTGGCCACCGTCGTGGTTGCAGTCCCAGTCGAACGGGTCGCAGGATTCACCGGGGTCAGGCGACTCCGTCGGAGGCTTCGAGGATTCGGACTCCGTGGGCGTGGGCGACGTGGTCTCCTCGGGCTCCTCGGTCTCCGTCGGGGACGGCGGCGGAGGCGGAGTCTCGCCGACGAGCTCACCGATCGGCTTCGGCACGGGGAAGTTCACGACCTTCGCGCCCTTGAGCGCCTGCGTCATGTAGTCCTGCCAGATCTGCGCGGGGAACGAGGCACCGTGGATCTTCTCCTCGCCACCCGTGCCGAACATCTCCAGGAACTCGCGCTTCTTGTTGTTCTCGTCGTCGTCGAGTCGGTACATGCTGATCGCCGTCGACAGCTGCGGGGTGTAGCCGACGAACCAGGCGGACTTGTTGCCGTCGGTCGTACCGGTCTTGCCGGCGACCTGGCGGCCCTGCAGCCGGGCCGACGTACCGGTGCCCTTCTCCACGACGGTCCTCAGCACGTCGGTGACGTTGTCGGCGACCTCCGAGGTGAAGACCCGCTTGGTCTCCTTCTCGTGCTGGTAGACCGTGTCGCCCTCGTGCTCGACCTCGGTGACCGAGTACGGCTCGTTCTGCTCGCCGCTGGCCGCGAAGGTGGAGTACGCCCCGGCCATCCGGATCGCGCTCGGCGACGAGGTACCGAGCGAGAAGGACGGGTAATTGGCACTGGCCATGGAGGTGTCGTCCTTGAGACCGGCCTCCATGGCCGTCTCCTTCACCTTGTCCAGGCCGACGTCCATGCCGAGCTGCACATAGGCCGAGTTGACCGACTCCCGCATCGCCTCACGCAGGTCGATCTGGTAGGTCGGGGCGTTGTAGGACTGGTCTCCGTCGTTCGTCTGGAGCCACTCCTTGCCTTCCCGGTCGGTCCAGACGTCCCCGTTGTACTTCTGGATCTTGAGCTTGTTCTTGCCGCTGTACAGGCTCTTCGGGTTGACGACGGTGCGCTCGGTGTCGGACTGGACCTCGGCGCCCTCCGGGTCCCGCACTCCGTGCTTGAAAGCAGCGGCCAGCACGAACGGCTTGTACGTCGAACCGACCTGGGCACCGGTCTGGTCGGCGTTGTTGGTGAAGTGCTTCGTCGCGTCCTCACCACCGTAGATGGCCTTGATCGCACCGTCCTTCGGGCTCACGGAGGCACCACCGAACTGGACGTGCGTGTCCTTGTCCGGGCGCAGCTTCGGCTTGATCTTGTCCTTCTGGACCTTCTTCACCGCTTTCTCGAGTTCCTTGACCTTCTTCCTGTCGAAGGTCGTGTGGATCTCGTAGCCGCCCTGTTGGAGCTTCTCGGCGGTGATGTCGGTGTTCCTGATGACGTACGCCTTGGCCAGGTCCACGAGGTAACCGGTCTGGCCGGCGAGCTGGGTGTTCGACCGCGGGTTCTGCAGCTTGGGGAACTTGTTGTACTTGCCCCGCTCCTCGGCGGTCAGACGACCGTCCTTGACCTCTTCGTCGAGGATCCACGCCCAGCGCTTCTTGGCACGCTCAGTGTTGTCCTTGCTGTTGGCCGCAGGGTCGATCTCGGGGTAGCCGGCCGGGTCGTAGTACGTGGCGCCCTTGAGTACCGTGGCGAGGAGAGCGCACTCGCTCGGGTCCAGCTCTTTGGCTTCCTTGTCGAAGTACGCCCGCGCCGCCGCCTGGATGCCGTACGCCCCACGACCGTAGTAAGCGGTGTTGAGGTAGCCGGCCATGATGTCCTCCTTGGGGACCGTCCGGCCGACCTTTATCGAGATGAAGAGCTCTTTGAACTTACGGGTGAACGTCTGCGACTGGTCGCCCAGGCGCGCGTTCTTCACGTACTGCTGGGTGATGGTGGAGCCACCCTGGGTCTGCCCGCCCTTGGCCATGTTGACCAGGGCACGGGTGATGCCCATCGGGTCGATGCCCTTGTCTTTCTCGAAGGTCTTGTTCTCCGCCGACATGACGGCGAAGCGCATCTCCTTGGGGATGTCGTCGTAGTCGATGATCTGGCGGTTGCGCTCACCGCCGGTCGCGACCATTTGCTTGCCGTCGGCCCAGTAGTAGACGTTGTTCTGGGCCTTGGCCGCCTTGTCGACCTCCGGCACCTCCACCAGGGCGTACGAGATGCCGGCGACCGCCATCAGGCTGCCGAGGAAGCCGATGAACACGCCGCTGACCAGACGCCACGACGGGATCCAGCGCCGCGCGCCGTGCCTGCCCGCGCGCGGGTAGTCGATGAACCTCTTCTTGCGGGGCGGCTCGGCGCCCCGTCCCCTGCCGCGCCCGGGGCCGCTCGGACCACCGGGCCCGCCACCACCACGACGGCCACCGCCGCCGGCGCCGGAGCGCCCGCCGCCGGACCCGTCGGGCGCTCTGCGACGACTGCCGCCCGCACCCACCGAACCACTGCGCTGAGCGGCGCGACGGGCCTCGGCCCGTCCGCCGTAAGGGCGGTCCCCGTCGTCCGGGGCCCCTGATCCATGCGACCCATAGGAGGAAGAGGGCGATCCAGTGGCGCCCCGCGGTGCCGCGCGGCGGCCCGACGACGCTCCTGGGGCGCCGCGCCTGGCCGCGGCGCGTCCGCCACCCTGCGGCTGCGGCGGTTTGCGACGGTGCTCGCTCATCGAACGATTACTCCTCGGGCAGGCGCAGCTGTCCACGCCTGGAAACGGCGGCTGGTTTCCGGTCCCCCCGAAGTACGGATGCGCCCGTTCCGGCGCTCACCCGCACTACACCGGGGACGACGACGCTCCCTCGCGTCACTTGGTTCCCGGCGGCATGCATGGCGCACAGACTACGCACCGTCAAAACCCTCGTAGAGCTGAAGTTCACCCCAAATCAGGCAAGTTACTTCCTACGAATCGGTGATGTGACGCCGTTCACCGTGCCCCCTCTTGTCTCAGCCGGATCGCCGTTCTATCGTCTCGATGTATCGAGTCGATACATCAGCTCGGCATAAAGGTCGTACTGAGAGACCGCGGCAGACGGGAGGCGACGATGAGCAGGCGCTCCGGCATCCTGGAATTCGCCGTGCTCGGTCTGCTCCGCGAGTCCCCGATGCACGGCTATGAGCTGCGGAAACGACTCAATACGTCGCTGGGGGTGTTCCGCGCCTTCAGCTACGGGACCCTCTATCCGTGCCTCAAGACGCTGGTCGCCAACGGCTGGTTGATCGAGGAGCCGGGCAGCAACCCCGAGGACGCCCTCGCAGCTCCACTCTCAGGGCGTCGCGCCAAGATCGTCTATCGGTTGACGGCGGAAGGTAAGGAGCATTTCGAGGATCTGCTCTCGCAGACCGGCCCCGACGCGTACGAGGACGAGCACTTCGCCGCCCGCTTCGCCTTCTTCGGGCAGACCTCGCGGGACGTACGCATGCGGGTGCTCGAGGGCCGCCGCAGCCGACTCGAAGAGCGCCTGGAGAAGATGCGCGCCTCCCTGGCCCGTACCCGGGAGCGCCTGGACGACTACACGCTTGAGCTCCAGCGGCACGGCATGGAGTCCGTGGAGCGCGAAGTGCGCTGGCTGAACGAGCTCATCGAGAGCGAGCGAGCGGGACGGGACCAGCAACGGTCCGCCCCCGACAGCTCCGCTCAACAGAACAGCACATCAGGGGAGTCGGCGGTCCTGCCCCGGCGGCGGGAGAACAACCCGCCGCCGGATCCGTCCGATGACCCCGCCAAGTGAGACCCGGCGTTTTGCAGGGTTTCATCCGGAATACCGAGATCACACAGGGAGCAACCGGAATGGGTTCGGTTCGCGTAGCCATCGTCGGCGTGGGCAACTGCGCCGCCTCGCTGGTCCAGGGCGTCGAGTTCTACAAGGACGCCGACCCGGACACCAAGGTCCCGGGCCTGATGCACGTCCAGTTCGGCGACTACCACGTCGGTGACGTCGAGTTCGTCGCCGCCTTCGACGTCGACGCGAAGAAGGTCGGCCTCGACCTCGCGGACGCCATCGGTGCCAGCGAGAACAACACCATCAAGATCTGCGACGTGCCGAACACCGGCGTCCAGGTCCAGCGCGGCCACACCCTCGACGGCCTGGGCAAGTACTACCGCCAGACCATCGAGGAGTCCGCCGAGGCCCCGGTCGACGTGGTCCAGATCCTCAAGGACCGCCAGGTCGACGTGCTCGTCTGCTACCTGCCCGTGGGCTCCGAGGACGCCGCGAAGTACTACGCGCAGTGCGCCATCGACGCCAAGGTCGCGTTCGTCAACGCCCTGCCGGTCTTCATCGCCGGCACCAAGGAGTGGGCGGACAAGTTCACCGAGGCCGGTGTCCCGATCGTCGGCGACGACATCAAGTCGCAGGTCGGCGCCACCATCACGCACCGCGTGATGGCGAAGCTGTTCGAGGACCGCGGTGTCCGTCTCGAGCGCACCATGCAGCTCAACGTCGGCGGCAACATGGACTTCAAGAACATGCTCGAGCGCGACCGCCTCGAGTCCAAGAAGATCTCGAAGACGCAGGCCGTCACCTCGCAGATCCCGGACCGCGAGCTGGGCGAGAAGAACGTCCACATCGGCCCGTCGGACTACGTGGCGTGGCTCGACGACCGCAAGTGGGCGTACGTCCGCCTCGAGGGCCGCGCCTTCGGTGAGGTCCCGCTGAACCTGGAGTACAAGCTCGAGGTCTGGGACTCCCCGAACTCGGCCGGTGTCATCATCGACGCCCTGCGCGCCGCGAAGATCGCCAAGGACCGCGGCATCGGCGGCCCGATCCTCTCCGCGTCGAGCTACTTCATGAAGTCCCCGCCGGTCCAGTACTTCGACGACGAGGCCTACGCGAACGTCGAGAAGTTCATCAAGGGCGAGGTCGAGCGCTAGCGAGACCCGGAGGGCGCGCCAACCGCCTTCTCCTTGTGACGTGTTGAGGGTCCTCGGGCATTCCGCCCGAGGACCCTCTTCGTATGTGAGGCTTGGCCCATGGCTGTCGTCGGTGACCTGCGGATACTGCTGCGGCTGCGGGACTTCCGGCGACTGCTCGCCGTACGACTGATCTCGCAGGGCGCGGACGGTGTCTATCAGGTCGCCCTCGCGGCGTACGTCGTCTTCTCGCCGGAGAAGCAGGCCTCGCCCGGAGCGATCGCCTCCGCCATGGCCGTGCTGCTTCTCCCGTACTCCTTGATCGGGCCTTTCGCCGGTGTCCTGCTCGACCGCTGGCAGCGCCGCCAGGTCTTCCTGTACGGCAATCTCCTGCGGGCCGGGCTTGCGTCACTGACCGCGCTGCTGATGCTCAGTGACGTCCCCGACTGGCTCTTCTACGCCTCCGCGCTGTGCGTCACGGCCGTCAACCGCTTCGTCCTGGCCGGGCTCTCGGCCGCCCTGCCCCGCGTCGTCGACGCCGACCGCCTGGTCATCGCCAACTCCCTCTCGCCGACCGCGGGGACGCTCGCCGCGACCGTGGGAGGCGGCCTCGCCTTCGTCGTCCGTCTGGTGGCGTCGGACTCGGACGCGGCGGTGGTGCTCCTCGGCGCCGGCCTGTACCTCTGTGCGGCGCTCGCGTCCCTCCGCATGGCCCGTGAACTGCTCGGCCCGGACCCTGAGTTGGTGCAGCCACGCCTGGCGGTCGCGCTGGCCGGGACGGCCCGAGGCCTGCGAGCGGGAGTACGCCATCTGGCGCAGCGCCCCGCGGCCGCCCGCGCGCTGGCCGCGATGACGGTGATGCGGTTCTGCTACGGCGCGCTCACGGTCATGGTCCTGATGTTGTGCCGGTACGCCTGGACGTCGACGGAGTCCGACGGGCTCGCGCTGCTGGGACTTGCCGTGGGGATCTCCGGCGCGGGGTTCTTCGTGGCCGCCGTGGTGACGCCTTCCGCGGTGGCGCGGCTGGGGGCGAGCGGCTGGATCGTGGCCTGCGCGGCGACAGCGGCGGTCCTGGAGCCGGCCCTGGGCCTCCCCTTCGAGCCCGTCCCCCTGCTCATCGCCGCCTTCGTCCTCGGCCTCACGACTCAGGGCGCGAAGATCGCCACGGACACGGTGGTGCAGTCCTCGGTGGACGATGGCTTCCGCGGCCGAATCTTCTCCGTCTACGACGTCCTCTTCAACGTCGCTTTCGTCGGCGCGGCAGCGGTGGCAGCCCTGATGCTGCCGCCTGACGGCAGGTCGGTTCCGCTTGTCGTGGGGGTGGCACTGCTCTACGCGGCAGTTGCCGCCTACATGTTCCAGGCAGAAAAGAGACGAGCATCGGGCTAGTGCAGCAGTTACAGCCTTGGCCGCCTGTGCCAAAACCCATCTTTCTCTGAAGAACCTCAACTCCCTTGTTCCAGGAGAAGTTCCCATGAACTGATCTTGCTCAGTGCGCGGCTACGACCACCCGAGCACAACAGCACAGGACCTCACTTTCCAGAAATCGGGGAATGTCAATGAAGAATCGCGCCAAGCATGGTGTAGCAGCATCGTTCAGCGCTGTCGCCCTCCTCGCAGGCACCGTTACCCAGGCCTCCGCCACCGAGATTACGCAGCCCACAACCATGCAGGGCGACCTCGTCGCTACGCCGGCCGCGTACGTCGACTATCTGCGCCACTCCGGCGAAGAGGGCGCTGCTGACGCCCTCAAGAAGTTCCAGCGCCTGACGAAGACCCAGCAGAATAAGTTCATCGACTATCTGCACGACCCGGCCCTGCTCAAGTCACTCCTCGAGGAGGCCGGGAATCAGGGAGGCGGAATTTCGGTCTACTCCCGGAGCGGCAAGAGCACGACCTCACTGCACAACGGCGACGTCACCATCGGACAAGAGCGCACAATCAGCGGTCGCTCCTCCACGGCTAAGGGAGCCCTGCCCAAGGGAAATCACGAGGCGAAGTACACCACTTATGTCAAGTACTTCGGCATCAAGGTCATAAAGCTCAGTCTGTGGGTCAACTTCCACAGCAATGGACGAGACATCACTAAGGCGAACCATGCCGACGCCGGCAAGACGAACCTCAGCGGCGCCATCAGCCTCTCCAAGGGCACTCCGAAGAAGTCACTGAGCAAGTGGACCCGATGCCGCACCTTTGACCACTGCACCAGCGGCCACAACGTTGACGCGTCAGTCGTCTGGGAGGGCAACGTGCTGTTCAAGGGAAGCAGCTTCCAGATCGACAAGGAGCAGTGGATGAGGGCCGGTGTCGACGGCAAGCTCGTCAGCTACTACCTCCACAACGTGTAGATAGGACGGGCAACCAATTCGTGGGGCTATGACCTGATTTGAAGCGCAGTAAGTGTCACATCAGTGCCACAGAGTCCCTGTGGGTTTCAGAGATACCGCTTCTCCTCGATAACTTACGGGCGTCTTATTCGCGCCATCGCGTTCTCGTTCGAGGGGGACCCCCAAAGTGACCACTCCGCCGCCCCAGGGCCAGACTCCGTACCCGCCCCAGGGCCAGAACCCCTATGGCCAGCCCCAGGGTGGAGCTCCTTACGGCCAGCAGGCACCAGCGGCTCCGTACCCGCCGCAGCAGGGCCAGCCGGGCATGCCGCAGCAGCCGTATCCGGCCTTCAATCAGGGTGCGCCGGTTCCGCCGCAGCCCGCTCGCGGCCGGGGCGGCCGCAAGCTGCTTCTGCGCATAGGCGGCTTCGTCCTGGTCGCGATCCTCATAGGCGTCGGCAAGTGGTACCTCGGCAAGAGTGACGCCGAATCCACCACCGTCGGCAGCTGCATGCACAACAAGGGCACGCAGATCTCGCCGGACCTGGAAGAGGTCGACTGCTCCTCGAGCGACTCCGAGTTCGAGGTCGTCGAGAAGTTCGACAACACCAGCGACAGCACCAAGTGCGAGGCCGTCAAGACCTCCGAGATCGCCTACTACCAGCAGGGCAAGGGCCACAACGTCGTGCTCTGCCTGAAGGAAACCAAGTAAGCGACGGCCGAGGGGCGCTGTTTCACGGTTTCACGTGAAACAGCGCCCCTCAGCACATAACGGACCAGTGGTTGTTTCACGTGAAACAAACAACCCCCGCCACAGCTCTGCTACGCCCACCACACCAAGAGCGCACCCACCGCCCCCTCCCGCACCCACGCCCCG